>NZ_JBHXUW010000023.1:0-111641 GCF_042672475.1 Streptomyces sp. NPDC127177 | reverse complement strand
TATCCGGTATTAGACCCCGTTTCCAGGGCTTGTCCCAGAGTGAAGGGCAGATTGCCCACGTGTTACTCACCCGTTCGCCACTAATCCACCCCGAAGGGCTTCATCGTTCGACTTGCATGTGTTAAGCACGCCGCCAGCGTTCGTCCTGAGCCAGGATCAAACTCTCCGTGAATGTTTTCCCGTAATCGGGATCACACACACGAGAGCGGAACGATCAGATCGGAATAAGACCGACCGTTCACTACATCCTCGCTATGTGCATTGCCTGCCAGGTCAGTGACCTCGCAGGACTTTCAAAGGAACCTCGAACCTGCCGAAGCAGGTCGGGGTATCAACATATCTGGCGTTGACTTTTGGCACGCTGTTGAGTTCTCAAGGAACGGACGCTTCCTTTGTACTCACCCTCTCGGGCTTTCCTCCGGGCGCTTCCCTTCGGTCTTGCGTTTCCGACTCTATCAGACTCTTTCGTGTCCGATTCCCGGTCGAAGCGGGCCTCGCATCTTTTCGCTTTCCAGTTCTTCGCTTTCGCGTTTCCCTTTCCGGCGAGTCCGACTCTATCAGATCCTTTCGGGCCTGATTCCCAGTCAGTGGGGCTTGTCCTCGCGGCCGTTGGGCCGTTCCGACGTTCAAAACCCTAGCGGATCTTCCCGGCGACTCATAATCGAGTCTTCGAAATTGATTTCGGCATGCCGAAATTGTCCCGAGTGGGAGATCGTTCTGAGTTTTGGTTGCCGCATCCGCGGCGGGATCGGTTGCCTCGGAACCGTTTCGGACCCGTGACAACTCGAAGAACCTTACGGATCGACGCGGGGCGTGTCAACCCCTCCCCCGGCGCCTCCGGCAGGGCCGTGTCAGTCCAGGTCGGTGAGGCGTCCGCCGGCGTCCGGCTGGGCGTGCTCCACCCTGCGCAGGAGGCGGATCAGCATCTCGCCCAAGGCGCCGCGCTCATCGCCGGAGAGGTCCTGGAGGAGCTCCTCCTCGAAGTCCGTGGCCATCCGCATCGCCTCCAGCCACTTCGTACGGCCCTCGTCGGTCAGTTCGACGATGACGCGGACCCGGTTGTTCTCGTCGCGGTCGCGCGTGACCAGGCCCTCGCCCGCCATGCGGTCGATGCGGTGCGTCATCGCGGCCGGGGTCAGCCCGAGCCGCTTGGCCAGCTCCCCCGGGCCCAGCCGGTAGGGGGCGCCGCCCAGCACCAGGGTCTTCAGGACCTCCCACTCGGCGTTGCTGATGCCGAGTGCGGCGACCTGGCGTCCGTACGCCACGTTCATACGGCGGTTCAGCCGGCCGAGCGCCGAGACGACCTGTTCGACCTGCGGGTCCAGGTCGCGGAACTCGCGCTGGTAGGCGGCGATCTGCTCGTCGAGGCTCGGCTCCTGGAGGCCGGGCCCGGTGGTGTCAGACATGGCGCGCAGTATGGCACGCCCTCGTAGGCATCGAAGTCCTTCGGTCTGTATTGTTGAGCTTCTAAGTTTAGTGCTAAAGTCTTCGGGTTCGAGTCGTTCACTCGCGGAGTGTCGCTCGCAGAGTGCCGACCGCGGGGTTCGCGCGGTTCGCAGAGTTTCGAGACCTTGAGGTAGGTGAGTGTGACCAGGGAAATGGGTGCAGCGCTGCGGCGGATCCAGCTGGGGAGCGCGCTGAGCGCGTTCGGGCTGGGGTTCACCGTTCCGTATCTGTACGTCTACGTGGCGCAGGTGCGGGATCTGGGTGCCGGTACGGCGGGTGTCGTACTGGCGGTCTTCGCCATGGCAGCGCTGGCCGTCCTGCCGTTCACCGGCCGGGCCATCGACCGACGCGGGCCGCTGCCCGTGCTGGTCGTCGCCTCGGTCGTCGCTTCCCTGGGCGCGGTCGCGCTGGGCCTGTCCTCGCAGGTGACCGCTTCCGTCCTCGCGGCGGCGGTGCTCGGTGCCGGGACGGCCGTCATGCAGCCGGCCCTCGCCACCATGCTCGTCCGGTGCTCCAGCGCCGGCACCCGTACCCGCGCCTTCGCCATGCAGTTCTTTCTGCAGAACCTGGGCCTCGGCATCGGCGGACTGGTCGGCGGGCAGATCGTCGACACGGAGCGGCCGGCGTCCTTCACGCTGCTGTTCCTGATCGAAGCGGTGATGTTCCTCGTGCTCGGCGCCATCGCGGCGACCGTGCGGATGCCCCGTACTCCTGGCGTCGCCGCTGAGGTGTCCGGGACCGCCGCGCGGGGTGGCATGCGGGTGCTGCTCTCGCACCGGGCCATGGTGCAGCTGTGTGTGCTGGGGTTCGTGGTGTTCTTCGCCTGCTACGGACAGTTCGAGTCCGGGCTTGCCGCGTACGGCACCGAGGCCGCCGGGATCGAGCCCTCGACGCTCGGGATCGCGCTGGCCGCCAACACCGCCGTCATCGTCGTGGCGCAGTTCGTGGTGCTGCGGCTGGTGGAGCGCCGCCGGCGCAGCCGGGTCATCGCAGCGGTCGGTCTGATCTGGGCGTTCGCCTGGATCGTGGCGGGCTACGCAGGGCTCGGGCACGGCAGCCAGACCATGGCGACGGCCGCCATGATCTCCACGTACGCGCTGTTCGGGCTCGGTGAGTCGATGCTCTCGCCGACCGTCGCGCCGCTGGTCGCCGATCTGGCGCCGGAGTCGATGGTCGGGCAGTACAACTCCGCCTTCGCCCTGTGCAAGCAGCTGGCGCTTGCCGTCGGTCCCGCTGTCGGCGGTCCGATGGGAGCCTCGCTGCACGGGCCGTACATCGTGACGTTCGTGCTGTTCTCGCTGGGCATCACGGTGCTCGCGCTACGGCTGGGCCGACGGCTCACCCCCGTACAGGACCAGCCGTCCGTCGCTGCGGTGCCGTCCCGGGTGGTGGCCGTGTCGCTGCCGGAGACCTCGTCGGCCGAGGCGCCGGCGCCGGTCGCCGCCGTTCACTGAGGGAGCGGCCCGCTGAGGGCCGTCCCGTAGTCCCTGGCGGGCGCACGACGATTACGGGACAGCCCTCAGCGCGGCAGAGCGAATTCGCACCAGACCGCTTTGCCACCGCCCGGGGTGCGCCGACTGCCCCAGGACGTGGCGATCGTCGCGACGATCGAGATGCCACGGCCCGCCTCGTCCGCCGGGTCCGCCCGGCGGCGGCGCGGCAGGTGATCGTCGCCGTCGGTCACCTCGATGATCAGCCGGCGGTCGGTGCGGCGCAGGCCGAGGCGCATCGGCGGGGTGCCGTGCTGGAGCGAGTTGGCGACCAGTTCGCCGGCGGCGAGCACGCCCAGGTCGCACAGCTCGACCGGGAAGCGCCACGACGTCAGGACTCCGGTCGCGAAGGCGCGGGCCCGCGGGGCCGCTTCGATGCCGCCGAGCAGATCGAGCGAGGCGTTGTGGAACAGCTCCGCGGCCGAGCCGGTGCGGGCGGGGTGCTGCACCACCAGGACCGCCACGTCGTCGTCGTGCTCCGCGGTGATGTTGAGGGAGCGCATCAGACGGTCGCAGACCACCTGGGGTGCGCCCTTCGCGCCGGACAGCGCGCGTTCCAGCGCGGCCACGCCCTCGTCGATGTCCTCGCTGCGCCGCTCGACCAGGCCGTCCGTGTAGAGGACGGCGGTGGAGCCGGGCGGCAGCGCGATGGTGCCCGATGTGTGGATCCAGCCGCCGGTGCCGAGCGGGGGTCCGGTGGGTCCCTCGGCGCGGTGCACCGTGCCGTCCTCGTCGCGCACCAGGATCGGGAGGTGGCCGGCCGAGGAGTAGACCAGCCGGCCCTCGTTGGGGTCGTGGACGGCGTAGGCGCAGGTGGCGATCTGGCTGGCGTCGATCTCGGCGGCGAGTCCGTCGAGCAGTTGCAGCACCTCGTGCGGCGGCAGGTCGAGGCGGGCGTAGGCCCGTACCGCGGTCCGCAGCTGGCCCATCACGGCGGCGGCGCGCACTCCGCGGCCCATCACGTCCCCGATGACCAGGGCGGTGCGGCCGGCTCCGAGGGTGATGACGTCGTACCAGTCGCCGCCGACCGCGGCGTCCGTACCGCCCGGCTGGTACGTGGCGGCGATCCGCAGGTCGTCGGGCTGTTCCAGCTCCTGCGGGAGCAGGGACCGCTGAAGGGTGACGGCCGTTTCGCGGTGGCGCCGCTCGCTGGTGCGCAGGCGTTCGGCGGCTTCGGCGTGGTCGGTGACGTCGGCGGCGTACACGAGCACACCGTTTTCGTGTCCCTCGTCCCCGCCGTGCGACACGGGGGTGCAGGTGACGGTGTACGAGCTGCCGCCGGCGACCTTGCGGGACTTGACGGTGCGGGGTGTGCCGCTGCGCAGGACCTGGTCCATCAGGGGGAGCAGGCTGAGCTCGGTGAGTTCGGGCATCGCCTCGGCTGCGGGGACGCCGGACGGGCGGGGGCCGAAGGCCGCGGCGTAGGCGTCGTTGACGTACGTGACGCGGTGTTCGGGGCCGTGCACCAGAGCGACGAGCGCGGGCAGCCGGCCGAGGATGTCCCGGGCCGAGAGAGCCTCCAGGGCGGGCGCCGCGGGTCCGGGTGCGGCGCCGACCGGCTCGGCGTCCGGCGGGCCGGATCCGGTTTCGTCCTGTGCGTATTCGGCGCGGGCCGCCGGGACGGCGCTGTGGTCGTCCCGGGCCGCGCGACGCTGCGTACCGGGTAGGCGGGCGCTCCAACGCGTGAAGTTCACGGAATTTCTGGCCTCGTGTGTCGGTCTGGTCCGCTCGGGCGGGCTGCTTCCTCTGCCGGGTCCTCTGCCGGTTCTTCCTGCCGGTTCTCTCTGGCCGGTTCTCCGGCCGGTTCGGGGCCTGACCGCCGGAAGGCGCAGCCGGAGCCGGTCTCTGCTGGTCACTGTCGGCCGCTGCCTGCCGGGTCACTCTGTGCAGATGTGAGCCCACCTATGGTCACACGTCCAGTGTGTCGGACCCTACTGACAGTCGTCGTCGTCGGTCGCTGGACGACGTCCCGCGGCGAGTTCGAACTCGGCCCGGGGGTGTTCCAGCGAGCCCAGGGAGACGATCTCTCGCTTGAAGAGGCCGGCGAGGGTCCATTCGGCGAGCACGCGGGCCTTCCGGTTGAACGTGGGGACCCGGCTGAGGTGGTAGACGCGGTGCATCAGCCAGGCAGGGTAGCCCTTGAGCCTGCGTCCGTAGACGTGCGCAACACCTTTGTGGAGGCCGAGTGAGGCGACGGAACCCGCATAGCTGTGCCGGTACTCCTTGAGCGGTTCACCGTTCATGGACGCGACGATGTTCTCCGCGAGGACCTTGGCCTGGCGGACCGCGTGCTGGGCGTTGGGGGCGGTCTCGCGCCCCGGCTCGTCGGAGGTCAGGTCGGGGACGGCTGCCGCGTCCCCTGCGGCCCAGACGTGCTCGGTCCCCTCGACGGTGAGCCGGGCCGTGCAGCGGAGCCTGCCGCGTTCGTTGAGCGGGAGGCCGGTGGCGGCGAGCAGCGGTGCGGGTTTGACGCCGGCCGTCCACACGAGCGTGCGGGTCGGGAAGCGGGAGCCGTCGCTGAGCACGGCCACCCGGTCCTCGCAGGACTCCAGCCGGGTGTCGAGGCGTACGTCGATATTGCGGCCGCGCAGTTCCCGGACGGCGTACTTGCCCATCGCCTCACCGACCTCGGGCAGGATGCGCCCGGTGGCCTCGACCAGGATCCACTTCAGGTCCTCGGCCTTGATGTTGTGGTAGTACCGCGCGGTGTAGCGGGCCATGTCCTCCAGTTCGGCCAGCGCCTCCACACCCGCGTACCCGCCGCCCACGAAGACGAAGGTGAGGGCGGCGTCACGGATGGCGGGGTCGCGGGTGGCGGAGGCGATGTCCATCTGCTCGATCACGTGGTTGCGCAGCCCGATGGCCTCCTCGATGGTCTTGAAGCCGAAACCGTGGTCGGCGAGGCCGGGGACGGGGAGGGTGCGCGAGACGGAGCCCGGTGCGACGACGATCTGGTCGTACGTGATCCGTACGGCACCGGTGCCGTCCTCGCCGGTGGCCAGGGTGGTGACGGTCGCGGTGCGCTCGGTGTCGTCGATGCTCCGCACCTCGCCGATGACGATCGTGCAGTGCGGCAGGACCCGGCGCAGTGGCACGACCACGTGGCGCGGTGAGATCGACCCGGCGGCGGCTTCGGGGAGGAACGGCTGATACGTCATATAAGGATCAGGGGTGACGACGACGATCTCGGCCTCGCCGCTTCTCAGCCGCTGTTTCAGCAGGCGCTGGAGACGCAGTGCGGTGTACATCCCGACGTATCCGCCACCGACGACGAGAATGCGCACACCCGGCGGGGGGCCGGGGGGTGTTCCCCCGGAATCTGAAGCCATCACCACCCCATGACGCAACGCGCTCCGGATTTTGTCCACAGCCCCGGCAAATTGTGTGACCGGAGGGTCCGAACGGGCGGGTCCGCTTGATCGTTGCGGCATTACGGACGCCCCGCAGGTCAGGGGTTGCGGCCGACGGCACGGGCACAGGGCGAATCGGTGACCAACCGGTCCTTGTTCCGATCAGGGGGCGCTCCGGGCGGAACTGCCCCCTTCTGAATTGACCCGAGCTCAACTATGTTCGTGTGTCGTCGGGGTGTCGGATGTGGACCATCGGTCAACCCGGCAGACACGGCGGGAGTCTCCGGGGGGAGACGTCATAACCGGGGGAAAAGTTATGCATATTCAGGAATCGCATTGGCCGACTACTGCTGTCACGTCCGAAGGAAACGGACGAATCGGCGCAGTCGGTACGGTGAACGGTAGGGGGTCCGCAGCGGCCTCGGTGCCGTCGGCAACGGTGAGCACACTGGGCGCGGCGCTGGGCGCCGGCGCCGCGGGCGCCGGGGCGCACGGCCGTTCGGCGCCGCTGCGCGTGGACGCGCAGCGCAATCTGGAACATGTGCTGCGGGCGGCACGCGAGGTGTTCGGCGAGCTCGGGTACGGCGCTCCGATGGAGGATGTGGCGCGTCGCGCCAGGGTCGGTGTCGGGACGGTGTACCGGCGCTTTCCCAGTAAGGACGTGCTGGTCCGGCGGATAGCCGAGGAGGAGACCTCCCGGCTGACCGACCAGGCCAAGTCGGCACTCGGCCAGGAGGACGAGCCGTGGTCGGCGCTGTCGCGCTTCCTGCGGACCTCGGTGGCCTCGGGCGCGGGCCGTCTGCTGCCGCCGCAGATACTGCGGGTCGGCGTGGACACCGACGACTCGACGGTGGTCGGTGATCCGGGCGCCGTACGGGCAGCGGAACAGGTGGGAACGGGCCCGGCGGCCGGTGGCGGCCGGGACGAGGCCCGGGTGCCCCAGCAGCGACAGGAGACCGCTCAGGCGGTCGGCCAGGGCGGGCTGCGGGTTGCCGGGCAGCGGGGCGCGCCGGAGACGGCGAGCGACGAGGTCGGCAGCGGGGCCGTCGAACTGCTCGAGGTAGTGGGGCGGCTGGTCGACCGTGCGCGGGCCTCCGGTGAGCTGCGGCGCGATGTGACGGTGGCCGATGTGCTGCTGGTCATCGCGACGGCGGCGCCCTCCCTGCCGGACGCGGCGCAGCAGGCGGCGGCCTCGGCCCGGCTGCTCGACATCCTGCTGGAGGGACTGCGCTCGCGTCCCGCGTGAAGCGGCGGTGGACCGTGCTGACCGTGCTTCGGTGAGGCCCCCGTCATCGCGGGGGCCTCACCGGCGGGCCGGCTGCGGGTCTGTGCAGTCACTTCTGACGCCTGCGCGCTCAACCGTCCCTTCCGCACATCCTGTTACCCCTTCCCCGAACGGGTGTCCGTTAGTGCTCACATTCGGGAGAACGCCCCGGATGAGTGGTTGCCGGGGATGAGCGTCCGCCGTTCCCGCGCTCTGTGGCACGCTTGCCCGGTGTTCGGGTCCGAAAGCGCAACCGGGGGCGTCCGCGATGAGCGGTGACGGGCAGCAGGAAGAGTCGTTCGACGGTGTCTCCACCACGGACGGCGGAGCCGCGGCGGGCGGAACCGGTGCGGGCGGGCTGCCACCGGGGCAGGTGCCGAACCAGGCCGGCCCCGGCCGCCAGAGCGTGGACGAAGACGGTGGCGGAACGGTCCTGCCCGGTCCCTGGCCGCCCGCGCCGGTCGAGAACCCGGCACCGGCTGACCCGGACGCGATCGACACGGCGGCCGCCGCCGTGCCCCTTCAGCGGGTGGGCAGCGGCTCATCCACCACGGACGCCTCCGGGCTCGCCCTCTCCGACGCCCAGTTGATCCAACAGATGCGGGACGGCGACGACCTCGCGTACGAGGAGCTGTTCCGCCGGCACTCGGACGCGGTGCGCAGGTACGCGCGCACCTGCTGCCGGGACGCGCACACCGCGGACGACCTGACGGCCGAGGTCTTCGCCCGGACACTCCAGGCGGTACGCGGCGGCAAAGGGCCCGAGGAGGCGGTGCGCGCCTATCTGATGACGGCGGTCCGGCACGTCGGAGCCGCCTGGACGAAGACCGCGAAGCGCGAGCACCTGGTCGACGACTTCGCGGCGTTCGCCTCCCAGGCCTCGCGCTCCTCGGAGGTGTCGGACGCGGACACCCTCGATCTCGGCGCCGATGTGCTGGCGATGCACGAGGCCGAGCAGTCGATGGCGATGCAGGCCTTCCGCAGCCTCCCCGAACGCTGGCAGGCGGTCCTGTGGCACACCACCGTCGAGGAGGAGTCGCCCAGCGACATCGCCCCGCTGTTCGGACTCACCGCCAACGCCACGTCGGTGCTGGCCAGCCGGGCCCGCGAGGGTCTGAAGCAGGCCTATCTGCAGGCCCATGTGAGCCAGGCGCTCACCGCCGGCGGGGACTGCGCGCGCTACGCCGACCGGCTCGGCGCCTACGCCCGTGGCGGGCTCCGGATGCGCGCCGAGCGCGGGCTGCGGGGGCACCTGGACGAGTGCGCGAAATGCCGGCTCGCCGCGGGCGAACTGGCCCATGTGAACGCCGGGATCCCCGCACTGCTCCCGGTCGCGGTCATCGGCTGGTTCGCCGCCGGGTACGCGCTCAAGGCGGCCGGGATCGTGGCGGGCGGGGCAGCCGGTGCCGCGGGCGCCGGTGCAGCGGCCGCGGCGACCGGCGGCAGCTCGTCGGCGGGATCGGCCGGTGGTGCCGCCGCATCCGAGGGGCTCGGCGCTCCGGCGAAGGCCGGTATCGCGGCGGCGGTCGTCGTCGCGGCCGCCGCCGGGCTGGTGTGGGCGCTGGTCGGCGACGACCAGCCGCGGCCCGAGGCGAAGCCGGTGGCCAAACCACCGGCCGTGGCGCCCGCGGTGCCCTCGCCCGCACCGCCGAAGCCGGCCCCCGAGCCGACCCCGCCGCCGAAGGCCGCGCCGCCCGCTCCCGTGCCGCCGAAGCCGACACCCACACCGACGCCCACGCCGCCCCCGAAGCCCACCCCGACTCCGACCCCCACGCCGAAGGCTCCCGCCCCGCCGGCCCCGGAGCCGACGCCCACACCTACCCCGACCCCACCGCCGCCGCCCGCACCGGCACCGGAGGTCTACCAGGTCAGCGAGTTGAGCTACAGCCTCCTCGGCGACCACACCGGGCCCGAGGTGGTGCTCGGGGAGAGCAGCTGGGTCTGGCAGCGTTCCGGAATGTCGATCGGCGGCACGCGGTACGCCCACGGGGTGACCGTCCACAGCCGCTCGTCGGTCGTCATCGAGCTGAACCGCCAGTGCACGCGTTACGAGGCGATGGTCGGCGTCGACGATCTGACCATGGGGCTCGGATCGGTGCGCTTCTCCGTCTTCAACGGCGACGGGGCGCGGCTGTGGCAGTCACCGGTGATGAACGGGGACGACCCGGCCGTGCCGGTCGGCGTCGGCATCGCGGGCCAGGACCGGATCCGCCTCGTCGTGGAGCCGGCGGGCCCGTTCGGCGGGGTGGCCCTCGCGGACTGGGCCGAATCCCGCATCAGCTGCCGCTGACGGGGCCCGTACCGTTCTCGGCCGGGCCGGCGCCGTCCCCTGCCGGGCCCGTACCGTCGCCCGCCAGGCCGGCGCTGTCCCCTGCCGGGCCGGTGCCGTTCACCACCGCGCCGGCGCTGCCCCCTGCCGGGCCCGTACCGTTCTCCACCAAACCGACGCCGTCCCCTGCCAGGCCCGTACCGTCCCCCGCCGCGCCCGTGATCTCGTCGAGCAAGCCGATGACGTCGTCGATGGTCAGTCCGCTCCCCGCCGCGCGCTCCTTCTCGTAGCTCCGCGCCCCCAGCGTCTCGCGGGCCAGCCGCTCGGCCGCGTCCACCTCGGACTGCTCCGCCGCCGTTCTGGGGCCGGAGAGCCGCCAGCCGTCGGCGGCGGCCAGTACCCGTACGGCGGCGGCATGGTGGCCCACCTTCGGCAGTACGGTCGCCGCACCGTCGGCCAGGTATCCGGTGATGACCTCGGCGCACTGCGCTTCCCTCGCCGCGACGAGAGCAGCGGTCAGCCCGCGCAGACCGGCGGCCGGACCACCGTCGGGCCCCTGCTCGTGCACGGCGATCCGGGCCGACAGGCCGTCCAGCAGCGCGGGGAACTGCGACGGCGGGCTGCTGTCGTCGTGGTGCTTCCCCCGTGCGGCGGTGAGCCTGCGTCTCGCGGCTGCGATGTCGCCCCGGTCCAGTGCGATGGTGGCCCGCAGGTAGTGGACGTACGCGGCCGCGTCGTGCGTCTGGTAGCGCTCCGCCTCGGCCTCCGACCTGTCCAGACCTCGTTCCGCGGAGGGCAGGTCGCCGGTGCGGTAGGAGAGTTCGGCGAGCCGGGCCAGGAGGAACGGAGCCTCGGCATGGGCCCCGACCTCACGGGCGAGCAGCAGCGCCTCCTCGTAGGCCGGACGCGCCTCGTCGTACCGCCCGCGCATCATGCCCGCCTCGGCCGCGGCGCTCGCGACCTGTGCGCGCATCCAGCGGTCCCCGACGCGGCGGCTCAGCACCCGCAGTTCCGCCAGGTCCTCGTCGACCCCCGGCATGCCGCCCGGCATGTCGACGACCATGTGCGTCCGGAACATCAGCGCGACGCCGTACTCCCAGGCGCCGCCGTGGAGACGGGTGTTGTCGACGACCGCGTCGATCTTCTGCCGTACGTCGTGCAGGTCCGTCATGCCGAGGGTGATGAACGAGGTCATCGGCCAGAGCAGCCCGGGGAAGCGGGCGGCCTGGGGGCCCGAGGCGATGAACGCCTCGGTCATCCGCCGCACGAACTCCCGGGACCGGTGACCTTCCTGGTCCATGTCTGACGGACTGCTCTCCGCCTCCAGGAAGAAGCGCAGCATGTGCAGGTTCATCCGCGGCCAGTACCGGGAGTCGGTGTCGTCGGCGATTTCCGGGCCGAGCGCGAGGGCGCGCTCGGCCCAGACGACGCCCTCGGGCCGGTAACTGCGCAGCCACCAGAACCACCCCATGCCCAGCACCAGACGTACCGCGTCCGGCTCGCAGGGGCCGGACGGCTCGGCGGTGGCGGTGGTGCGGTGGAGGGCGGCCCGGATGTTGTCGAGGTCCGTCTCCAGGCACTGGATCCAGGGGAGCTGTTCGGCAGAGCGCAGCTTCGGTTCCGCCTCCTCCACCAGCGCGAGGAAGTACGCGGTGTGTGCCCGCCCGGCCGCCGCCCGTACGTCCGGGGTCTCGGCGCAGCGTTCGATGGCGTACTCGTGGATGGTCTCCAGGAGGCGGTAGCGCATCCCGCCGTCGGAGGCCGGGGTGGCGACGACGAGGGACTTGTCGATGAGCGCCCCGATGACGTCCGCGGTGGCGGCGGCGGTGTGCCGGGCGGGGCCGGGCGCCGTGGTGATGACCGCCTCGGCCGCGGGCAGGTCCCAGCCGCCGGCGAAGACCGAGACCTGGCGCAGGGCGGTGCGTTCGTCCTCGTCCAGGAGGTCCCAGGACCAGTCGACGACCGCCCGCAGCGTCTGCTGGCGCGGCAGTACGGTCCGGCTGCCGCCGGTCAGCAGGCGGAACCGGTCGTCGAGCCGGGCGGCGATCTGGCGCGGGCCAAGCACCCGGAGCCGGGCAGCGGCGAGCTCGATGGCGAGCGGGAGGCCGTCCAGCCTGCGGCAGATCTCGGCGACGGCCTCCGCGTCGGGTGCGGCCTCCGACTCGGGGTCGAAGCCGGGGCGCACGGCGCGGGCCCGCTCGGTGAAGAGGCGGTGCGCGAGATCGGCCGGGAGCGGATCCAACGGGCGTACGGATTCGCCGGGCACACCGAGCGGTTCACGGCTGGTGGCGAGGACGCGCAGCCCCGGGCAGCGGGTCAGCAGGGTCTCGGCGAGCTCGGCCGCGGCCGCGATGACGTGCTCGCAGTTGTCCAGGACGAGGAGGAAGGGGCGGGTCCCGGACCGGTGCGCGAGATGCTCGACGAGCAGATCGACGGGGTCGGGGCGCAGATACGTTCCGTCGTGGCCGCTGTCCCGCAGCAAGGTCGTCTCGCGCAGTCCGAGCGCGGAGAGTACCGCTCCCGGTACGGCCTCGGGGTCTTCCACCGGGGCGAGTTCGGCGAGCCAGACCTCGCCGGCGGACTCGCGGACCTGCCGCGCGCCGGACTCCTCCGCGAGGCGCGTCTTGCCCGAGCCCCCCGGTCCGGTGAGGGTGACCAGCCGGGAGCGGGTCAGTTCCTCCCGGATGGCCCGGAGCTCGGGCTCACGTCCGACGAACGAGGTGAGCCGGGGACGGAGGTTGCCCGTGGCGGAGTCCGCCGCCGCGGAGCCGGGGGCGGACGCCGGGATGAGCAGTTCGTGGTGGAGCGCGGTCAGTTCGGGCCCGGGGTCGGTGCCGAGACCGTCGGCGAGGGCGCGTCGCGCGTCCTCGTACGCGGCGAGCGCGTCGGCCGGGCGGCCTGCGGCACGGAGCGCGCGGATGAGCTGGGCGCGGAAGCGTTCGTCGTACGGGTGGGACGCCGTGAGTTCCATGAGCTCGGGTACGAGGGCTGCGGGCGCGGTCCACGCGTCGGCGGCCTCCCCCGTCCACGCACCGGTCTCCGCGCACCGCAGGTCTGCCTCGACGCGGCGCTCCACCGCGGACAGCCGCTGGGCCTCCGGACGCAGCGCGTGACCGTGGTCGCGGTCGGGCAGGTCGGCCAAGGCGGGGCCGCGCCAGAGCGCGAGTGCCGCGCGGAGGGTGCGGGCGGCCTCCCCGGGGGCTTCGGCCTCCAGCTCGGCAGCGCCCTGCCGGGCCAGCCGGTCGAACACGTACAGGTCGACATCGTCAGGTCCGGCGGCCAGGCGGTAGCCACCCGGGGTGCTGGTGAGCGCGTCCCTCCCCAGGGCCCTGCGCAGCCGGCCGACCAGGGCCTGGAGCGCGGCGGGGGCGTCCGCCGGGGGATCGTCCGCCCACACGTCGTCGACGAGTTCGGTGATCGGCACGGACTTGCCGGGGCGCAGGGCCAGGGCGGTGAGGAGGGCGCGCAGCCGCGTACCGCCGAGCGGCAGCGCACCGCCCGTCTCGTCTCGCGCCTCCGTGACGCCCAGGATCAGATACCGCACCCCGCCATTGTGTCCCGCCGGTCGGGCAGCGAAGCCCTGCGGACCGACAGCGGAGGCCCGCCGGTCGGACAGCGAAAGCCTCCGCGGACGGACAACGGAGGCCTGCCGGTCGGACAGCGAAAGCCTCCGCGGACCGACAGCAGAGGCCCCGCGGGCCGCCAGGGCGGTCCGTGTGTGGGGGTGGGGCGGCTGCCGGCGCCGTCCCGCTACGGCTGGAGTGTCCGGCGGGCCGGGACCACGCCGCCCGCGACCGCGCGCTGGCGCGGAGCCGCCGTGCCCGTCCAGCAGGTACCGCGACGGGAGACGAGACGGCGCAGCCACAGCTCGGTGGAGGCGAGGTCGGCGAGGCCGTCCAGGGGCAGGGGTTCGCCCTCGGCGGCCGCCCGCAGGGCCTTGCGTACGACGCGGGCCTCGACCAGGCCCGCGTCGGCGAGCAGTGGCGCGTCGAAGAGGGCGATCAGCTCGGGAAGCGCCGTACGCAGCCCGGTCCGGGTGACCGCGGTCGGGGTCGCCTGGGACGGAGCGCCCCAGCCCGGCGGCAGCTCATGGATGCCCGCGCCCGCCAGGACGCGGCGCAGGACGGCCGCGCGGGCGCCCGGCTGGACCCGGAGGGACTCGGGGAGCGCGCGGGCGGCACGTACGACCTGGTTGTCGAGGAAGGGGGCGTGCAGCCGCTGGCTGCGGACCTCGGCGGCCTGCTCCAGGATCCGGTGGTCGGCGGCGCTCCGGGTGAGGGCGGCTCTGGCGCGTGCCTCGCCGGGGCGCTGGACGGAGGTGGGGCGGATCGCCGCCTCCTGGAGGCGAACCGATACTTCGGCGAGCGCCTCCCCGGTGAGCCAGCGGGCGGCGGGTCCCGGACGCGACCAGGTCAGCGCGGCGAGCGAAGCGTCGGCCGGGGTGTCGAGATCGGGGGCCAGCCGGTTGGCGTCGGGAAGGCGGCCGGCCGCCGCTTCCAGGCCGGTGCGGTAAGAGGTACGGGCCAGTCGGCGGGCCGCCCGGTAGACGGTCAGCGGGACGAACAGGGAGTGCGCGGACGGCCCTTCGGCCTTGGTGAGCGCGGCCACCGGGCGCAGCAGATGGCGGCGGCGGCGGTCGATCAGCAGGTCGGCGAGGCGGGCCGGGTGGGCGTCGAGCACCTGCCGGGCGCCGTCGCCCACGAAGTGGTCGGCGCTGCCCGCGGAGAGGCGGCGGCGGTGGCGTTCGACGAGGACGAGGGAGGGGGCCGGCTCGTCGGTCAGGGGGCCGTTCTCCAGTTCCGCGTACGGCAGGGCCTCCTCGCCCGCCGCGACGACGACGTGGTGCAGCCGCGGATTGGCCGCGATGACGCGGGCGCGTTCGAGTTCGTCCTCGTGGGCGCGGGTGGTCAGGTCGTTGAACGTGACGGCCAGCAGTCGCTCGCCCGCTCCGGTGCCGTGTCCCAGGAGGGTGCCGGGCAGCCCGGGGAGTCCGGCGGCGAGCAGGGCGAGGGTGGCCGACGCGCTGCCTCCGGAGAGGTCGGAGCCGATGCCGGGGACGGGGGCGCCCCGGGCGGCCCGGCGTTCGGCGGGGCCCATTCCGGGGACCGGGCCCGGGTCGGGCGGCAGGGTCTCCGGGGCGTGGCGCGGTGCGAGCAGCCTGGCGCGCACGGCCTCGACCAGGGCGTCGCGCACTCCGTCGACGGCGCTGACCGGGTCGAGTTCGGGCGCGGCCACGGCGAGTGAGGCCACCGCCTCGTAACCGGTGATCTCCCGCGAGCCCTCGCGGAGGATCAGCGCGTGCCCCGGCGGGATGCGCTTCACCCCGGCGTACGGGGTGCCGTCGCGCAGTGCCTCCGGGGTTTCGGGACAGGCGAGCAGCGCGGCGAGGTGGCCGATGTCGAGCTGGGCCTCGATGAGGTCGGCGAGCGGGAGGGCGGCGGTGGCGTACGCCGTACCGCCGGCCCACGGGGTGTAGAAGACGGGGCGGGCTCCGGCGAGGTCGCCGACCACGGTGATCCGTCGGCCTATCTGGACGACGGCCGTGTAGCTGCCGGTCCATGCGGTGAGGTGGCGCAGGGCTCCTCCGCGTGCGGCGAGCAGGCCGACGCGCAGTTGTTCGTCGGTGGCGCCGCAGCAGCCGAGCACGGCGAGCCGGACGGTCGGCGCCCCATCGGCCGTGTCCACCCGGACGGTGCGGATCTCGTCGGGCCGCCAGTCGCCGACCGCCCAGAGCGGATCCGGGTCTCCCCACAGGAGTTGGGAGCCCACGGGGTGCATCGTGCGCCCCTCGTCGTTCGCGCCGACCGCCCCGACCGTGCCGAAGCTCGCGGCGATACTGCTCCAACCCACCAACCAACGCATCGCCGCCTCCACAGGCTGTGGACAAAACGGCGCGGCAGGGCGTTATCGGGAGAACTCCGGTAACGCGCGGCGCCGTTGCGGACATGCTGCCACGACAACGGCGTGCAGGAGTGGCTACGGACGGCGCACGTCGTGAGCGCATGCGCCCCTGGCAAAGGCCCGAGCGGGGCCTCCGGGCGCATCGGCCGGACCGTCGCCCGCGCGCGTCGCCGTCGGCGGCAACGGGGTTACGGATTACGCGCGTTGCGTTCCCCCGTGCACGCCATTTCGAACGGCCCGGATCCGGCCACCGCACGCGGCCCGCGCGGGCGGCCGGCGGGATGTCCGCGAATCCCTCGGCCCAACCCCGCTCGACCGACGATATTCAGCCAATCTCGGAGTGCGCTGGAACCGCATGCCCAGAAGATCCTGGCCGCCTTCATCCGGATACGTACCGGGTTGTTCCGAACAGCACCGGACAACGCCGTGACCTGCCGCGAATCATCTGGGGACGCGGGTGGGGCCCATCGGCCCGCACGAACTGCCACGCGTGAGCCGCTTCATGGGAACGAGCTCCGGACCCGGCCGCTCATCCCCGGCCTCACGCACGGTCCGGGAGACGGAGTTCGCCTCCCGGACCGGTCCACCGCCTGCGGGGAATGAGGCGGCAGTTTCCCCCAGCCCGCAGCGTCCAGAGCGGCGGGCCGACCCACGCAGCACCCATGGAAGCGCTTCCGCGCGGACCGGGCCAGAGCGCACGGCCGGGCGCACGGCCACACATGAGGAGCACGCCGGAACACCTCGGGCAGGGGCGCCGCAAGGGCCGGCCGTCCCCCGCACCCCAGGGGGACGGCCGCGCCGCCCTCGGGGCGGATCCGGGCTGGTCAGAGCGGGGGCCGGCGCGTCCGAGCAGCCTGTGTCCCCCTTGCCCCACGGCTCCGCCGCACCACCCCCGCGCCCCACGCGCACGCCTTCCCCGAGCCCCTCGCGGGGGGTGCTCCGGCTGCCCGCCCGCCCCGTACCGAAGGACGACACGCCTCCTCCCCCATCCCCGCGCTTCCCCTCCGCCCGACCTCCACTTCTGCCACGCCCCAGCCCGTCACAGCCTTCCCGTCGACCCCTTACGCCTCAGAGCTCCCCGCCGTTCGACACGGTTCGCGGCCCGGAGGGTCGGACGGACAACAATCCCGCCATACGGACGTCCGCCCCTTAACGGTAGGGATGCGGCGAACTACGCTGGGTTTACTGATGTTCTCAGCAGAGCGGCATATTCCTCGGGGCTCGGCCAAATGCGTGTGCGGCCGGAGTGCCGGGGTTCGTCCCTGGGGAGAACACGGTACGAATGCCGCGCGCCTCAACGGTGACGCGGCTGCCGTCTGTGTGTCGAGGGGTGGCGCATGTCCAGGGAGCAACGCGGGCCGAACGAGAAGCTCGGAACCGTTCTCGCCCTCGCGGGAATCAGCAACGCCGGGCTCGCCCGGCGGGTCAACGACCTCGGGGCGCAGCGCGGACTGACACTTCGGTACGACAAGACCTCGGTGGCCAGGTGGGTCTCCAAGGGCATGGTGCCGCAGGGCGCCGCGCCCCATCTCATCGCGGCCGCGATCGGCGCCAAGCTCGGCCGGCCCGTCCCGCTGCACGAGATCGGGCTGGCCGACGCCGATCCCGCGCCCGAGGTCGGTCTGACGTTTCCGCGCGACGTGGGTGAGGCGGTCCGTTCGGCGACCGAGCTGTACCGGCTGGATCTGGCCGGACGGCGGGCGGGCAGCGGCGGGATCTGGCAGTCGCTGGCCGGTTCGTTCTCGGTGAGCGCCTACGCCACTCCCGCGTCCCGCTGGCTGATATCCCCCGCCGACCCATCGGTCGCCCGCGCCTCGGCGGCCGCCGAGGCGGCGGTTCTCGGCACACAGGGCGCACGGGGCGCAACGGGGGCGCAGGGCACGTCCGGTGCGCCCGCAGCACTGGCGCCGGGACAGCCGGGACAGCCGGGACAGCCGGTCCAACCCGAGGCATCGCTCCCGCCCGGAACATCGATTCCGCCCGGCCGGACGGAATCGCCACTGCCCGGACACGGCGGGCCATCGGTGCCTGTGCCGGGGCACAGCGTGTCCATCCCGGCCCAGCCGGGTCCCGAGTCCACGCCCGGCGGCTCGCCGCTGCGGGTCGGCCACAGCGATGTGTCCAAACTTCGCGAGGCCGCCCAGGACGCACGCCGCTGGGACTCCAAGTACGGCGGCGGGGACTGGCGTTCGTCCATGGTCCCGGAGTGCTTACGCGTCGACGCCGCACCGCTGCTGCTGGGTTCGTACAGCGACGAGGTGGGCCGGGCCCTCTTCGGCGCCGCGGCCGAACTGACCAGGCTCGCCGGATGGATGGCCTTCGACACCGGCCAGCAGGAGGCCGCACAGCGCTACTACATCCAGGCGCTGCGCCTGGCACGCGCCGCGGCCGACGTACCGCTCGGCGGCTACGTCCTCGCCTCCATGTCCCTGCAGGCCACCTACCGCGGCTTCGCCGACGAGGGCGTCGACCTCGCGCAGGCGGCCGTGGAGCGCAACCGGGGACTGGCGACGGCGCGCACCATGAGCTTCTTCCGCCTGGTGGAGGCGCGCGCCCACGCCAAGGCGAGCGACGCACCGGCCGCGGGGGCCGCGCTGAAGGCCGCCGAGGGCTGGCTGGAGCGCTCCCGGGAAGGCGACGCGGACCCGTCGTGGCTCGGCTTCTACTCGTACGACAGGTTCGCGGCCGACGCCGCCGAGTGCCACCTCGACCTGAAGGCGCCCCGGCAGGTGCGGCGCTTCACCGAGCAGGCGCTGTCCCGGCCGACCGAGGAGTTCGTCCGATCGCACGGGCTGCGGCTCGTGGTGTCGGCCGTCGCCGAGCTGGAGTCGGGAAACCTGGACGCGGCCTGCGCGGCGGGGACCCGCGCGGTGGAGGTGGCGGGCCGCATCTCGTCGGCGCGGACCACCGAGTACGTGCGCGATCTGCTGCACCGGCTGGAGCCCTACGGGGACGAGCCGCGCGTCGTCGAGCTGCGCGAACGCGCCCGTCCGCTGCTGGTGGCCCCGGCGTAGCCGCTCCTGCCCGGAGCGAGAGCGCCGGCGCCACGCTGTCCCGCAGGGGTTTGAGTGCGTTGTCAGTGGGTCAGTGCACTATCGGGGTGGGAGGTGGCGTGATGATGACGCACGCGGCGTACGACTGCGACGTGCTGGTGATCGGCGGCGGGATCGTCGGCCTGTCGACCGCGTATGCGCTCACACGGACCGCCCCGGGCACTCGGGTGACCGTGCTGGAGAAGGAGTGGGGCCCCGCGCGCCACCAGACCGGGCGCAACAGCGGGGTGATCCACAGCGGCGTCTACTACCGCCCGGGTTCGCTCAAGGCGCGGTACGCGCTGCGTGGTGCCTCCGAAATGGTCGAGTTCTGCCGGGAGCACGGCATCGCCCACGCCGTGCCCGGCAAGCTGATCGTCGCGACCGGACGCTCCGAGCTGCCCCGGCTGCACGCGCTGGTCCAGCGCGGCCGCGAGCACGGGCTGCCGGTGCGCGAGCTGGGGCCGGCACAGATCGCGGAGTACGAGCCACGGGTGCGCGGCCTCGCCGCGATCCGGGTGGGCACGACCGGGGTGTGCGACTTCGGCGCGGTCGCCGAGCGCTTCGCCACCGAGGTGCGGGAAGCCGGCGGGCTGATCCGGTTCGGTGCGGAGGTCACCGCGATCGACCGGCGGCCGTGGGGCGTGGCGGTGCGCACGGCGGACGGGCTGGTGGTGCGGGCCCGGGTGCTGGTCAACTGCGCGGGGCTGCAGTGCGACCGGGTGGCGCGGCTGGCGGGCGACGACCCGGGGATGCGGATCGTGCCCTTCCGGGGGGAGTACTACGAGCTGGCCCGGCCCGATCTGGTGCGCGGCCTGGTCTATCCGGTGCCGGATCCGGCGTTCCCGTTCCTCGGCGTGCATCTGACCCGAGGCCACGACGGCGGTGTCCACGTCGGACCGAACGCGGTCCCGGCCATGGCCCGGGAGGGCTACGGCTGGCCGGTCGTGCGCCCCCGCGAGCTGATGGACACGCTGAGCTGGCCGGGCTCCTGGCGGATCGCCCGCAGGCACTGGCGGTACGGGGCGGGCGAGGTGCACCGCTCGCTGTCGAAACACGCGTTCACGGCGGCCGTACGGCGGCTGCTCCCCGAGGTCACGGAAGCCGATCTGCGGCCCGCACCGGCCGGGGTCAGGGCCCAGGCGGTGCTGCGCGACGGCACTCTGGTGGACGATTTCCTGATCCGCGAGGCCCCGCACACGGTCCACGTGCTCAACGCCCCCTCGCCCGCCGCCACCGCCTCCCTGCCCATCGGGCGGGAGGTCGCGCGCAGGGCACTCCTACGGGCACAGGGGACGGGGTGGAAGCCGCCCGCCGTAGAATCGGGGCATTGTGTCTGAGCCCATGAACCCCTCCCCCGCGACGCCCGGCGACGCCGCGCCCGGAGCCGAACCGACGCCGGCCACGCCCGTCGCGCCCGTCGCGCCCATCGCGCCCGAAGCCGACCCCACGCCGGCCGCGCCGGCCACCGCCGGTATCCCGGACGAGCTGCGTGCCGCCGCCCTGGACCGCCAGCGCAGGCTGCGCCAGGCGCCCCGCTTCCCGGGCGGCCCCGCGGCCGATCCCGCCGGCTCGCACCACGAGCGCCGGATCCGAAGCTTCCAGCCTCGCCGCAGCCGGGTCACGCCCGGCCAGCAGGACGCCCTGGAGAGGCTCTGGCCGAAGTGGGGCCTGGACATCGACGGGCTGCGCGTCCTCGATCTGCCCGCGCTCTTCGACGGACTGCCCGTCGTGATGGAGATCGGCTTCGGAATGGGCGA
This sequence comes from Streptomyces sp. NPDC127177, assembly GCF_042672475.1. Lineage (NCBI taxonomy): Bacteria > Bacillati > Actinomycetota > Actinomycetes > Kitasatosporales > Streptomycetaceae > Streptomyces > Streptomyces sp. NPDC127177. The sequence continues at coordinate 91,129 of NZ_JBHXUW010000023.1, read as the reverse complement.
GGCCACCGCGCAGATGGCCGCCGACGACCCGGGCACCGGCATCCTCGCCGTCGACGTGCACACCCCGGGCCAGGGCAACCTGCTCCGTCTCGCCGAGCGGAACGGCGTGTCCAACATCCGGGTCGCCAACGGCGACGCCATCATCCTGCTGCGGGAGATGCTGAAGCCGGACGCACTGGACGGACTGCGGGTGTACTTCCCCGACCCGTGGCCCAAGTCCCGCCACCACAAGCGCCGGCTGATCCAGCCGGAGTTCCTCGACCTGGTGGCCGAGCGGCTGAGGCCGGGAGCGGTCCTGCACTGCGCGACCGACTGGGAGCCGTACGCCGAGCAGATGCTCGAAGTGCTGAGCGCGCACCCCCGTTTCGAGAACACCGCGGCGGACGGCGGCTACGCACCACGGCCCGCGTTCCGGCCGCTGACCCGGTTCGAGGGGCAGGGCCTGGACAAGGGCCATGCCGTGCACGACCTGCTCTTCGCCCGCCACTGATCCGTCCACTCGGCCACCGCGCGCAGCCGTCGCTCCCCGCCGCGCACGGTCCCGGCCCGGCCCCGGCGTACGCCGTGACCGTGCGCACCACCCATACGCCGTGGCCTACGCCTGGACCGTGCGCACCACCCTCGCGCCATGGCTGTTGTCAGTCCGCCTCGTTAGGGTCGTGGGGTGTCAGACGGTTCTGTCCAGCAACAGCAACAGCGGCAGTCGCAGCCGTCCGTCCCGGTGCTCGAGGAGCAGCGGGTCGGCGAGTTCCTCGCTGCCGTGCCGGAGCGCGGCCAGTGGCGTTACCGGCCGCGCCGCGTCGGCATGCTCTGGCGGAGCAAAACGCTCCGCGTCGTCGCCGTCTTCACCGTGCTGGCACTCTGCGGCCTGGTGATCCTGGCCCTCGTCCGCGACCAGACGGGGACCCAGGGCTTCCTCGTCGGTCTGGGGCTGGCGGTCCTGCCCGTCCCGCTGCTGATGACGGCGTTCCGCTGGCTGGACCGGGTCGAACCGGGCCCGTGGCGCAACATGCTGTTCGCCTTCGCGTGGGGCGCCTGCGCGGCGGCCCTGGTCGCGATCATCGCCAATTCCTTCGCGACGCAGTGGATCGCCACGGCCACCGCCGACCCGGGCGACGCGGACACCCTGGGCGCGACGGTCATAGCGCCCGTCGTCGAGGAGAGCGCCAAGGCAGCGGCCGTACTGCTGCTCTTCCTGTTCCGAAGACGGGACTTCAACGGAGTCGTCGACGGCGTGGTCGTCGCCGGTTTCGCCGCGACGGGCTTCGCCTTCACCGAGAACATCCTCTATCTGGGCAATGCCTTCGGCGAGGACCAGGAGATGGGGTCGGGGTTCGCCTCGGTGACCGTCGCGACGTTCTTCGTACGGGCGGTGATGTCGCCGTTCGCGCATCCGCTCTTCACCGTCATGACCGGCATCGGCTTCGGGATCGCGGCGAGCAGCGCACGCCACCAGCGGTTCCGCCGCATCGCGCTGCCACTGCTCGGCCTGGTCCTCGCGATGGGCATGCACGCCCTGTGGAACGGGTCGTCGACGTTCGGCCCGTACGGCTTCTACGTCGTGTACGGGGTGTTCATGATGCCCGCCTTCGGGCTGGTGACATGGCTGGCGATCTGGTCCCGTCAGCGCGGGCTGCGCACCCTGGCCGTGGAGCTGCCCGCCTATGCCGCGGCCGGCTGGCTCTCCCCAACCGAACCTCTCGCGCTGTCCTCGATGCGGGCCCGTGGCATGGCCAGGGACACGGCCCGCCGATGGCACGCGGCAGCGGCGAGCGGCGGCCCCTACGGTCACCCGGTCCACCACGCACCCCCGCACGGAGCCCAGGCCAAGGTCCAGGGCAAGGCGGCGGCCCGTACGGTCGCCGAGTACGAGTCGTTCGCGACGTCACTGGCCTTCCTCCGCCGCCAGGCCCGCCACGGCACGGCCGGCCCGGACCTGCGCGAACGCGAGCTGGAGCTGCTGCACCACCTGTGGCAGCGACGCGAGGTCGCCGGCCCCGCCCTGGCGTACGCGGCGCAGGCGACGGGCCGCCTGCGACCCCGGTTCGTACGCCCGGAGCAGCGGCCGTACCCGGGTTACGGGCCGTACGGCGCGTACCGGGGACCCGGCCCGAGCCAGGGATACGGCAGCCCCGCCCCGCACCCGGGCCCGTACGGGCAACCGCCGTACAGCCAACAGCCGTACCCCGCCCACCCGTACGGGCAGCAACAGCCACTTCCGTACGGGCAGCAGCCCTACGGCCAACCGCCGTACGGCCAGCAGCCCTAGGCCCTAGGCGGACGCCTCGGTGAGCTCGGCCAGGTCCTGGTCGGTCAGTCGCAGATCGGCGACGGCCACCAGCGCGGGAAGCTGCTCGACCGTGCGGGCGGAGGCGATCGGTGCGGCGACCGTCGGCCGGGAGGCCAGCCAGGCCAGTGCCACGGTGGCGATCTCCGCGTTCCGCTCCTGCGCCACCTTGTCGAGCGCGGCGAGAACCTTCTGGCCGCGCCCGGTCTCCAGGTGCTGGGCCGCACCACCGGCGCGGGCGCTGTCCACGGTCGTGCCGGGGCGGTACTTGCCGGTCAGGAACCCGGAGGCGAGGGCGGAATACGGGACGGCGGCGAGCCCGGCACCGGCGGCGGTGTCCTGGAGGGCTCCCTCGTAGGTGTCCCGGGAGACGAGGTTGTAGTGCGGCTGGAGCGCCACGTAGCGGGCCAGTCCCTCGCGCTCGGAGAAGTCGAGCGAGGCGCGCAGCCGCTCAGGGCTGATGTTGGAGGCGGCGATCTCGCGGACCTTGCCCTCCTTCACCAGTTGGTCGAGGGCGGTGATGATCTCCTCGACGGGGACGGTCTCGTCGTCGTGGTGGGTGTAGTACAGGTCGATGTAGTCCGTGCCGAGCCGGCGCAGCGACTCCTCGGCCCCGGCCTTGATGGTGGAGGCGGCGAGCCCCTTGAACGAGGGGTGGGAGCCGACCTTGGTGGCGAGGACGACGTCGGAACGGTTGCCCCGCGCGGCGAACCACTTGCCGAGGACGGTCTCGGACTCGCCGCCCTCGTTGCCGGGGATCCAGGAGGAGTACGTGTCGGCGGTGTCGACGAAGTTGCCGCCGGCCGCCGCGTACGCGTCGAGGACCGCGAAGGACTGCGCCTCGTCGGCGGTCCAGCCGAAGACGTTGCCGCCGAGGGAGAGCGGGAAGACCTGAAGGTCGGACGAACCGAGCTTGCGAAGAGAAGTCATGGGTGGAACAACCTGTCCCCCCGCTCCCGCTATTCCATGGCCACTACAGCTACAGATACAGCCGTAGCTACGGCTACGGCTACGGCTACGGCTACGGCTACGGCTACGGCTGGACCAACGACGGCAGCCTTGGGCAGCGGGCCGGTGACGGCGGGGGGACAGGCCGACAGCCCTGACGTCGGGGGGTGAGCGTCAGGACTGCCGGGGTTTCAGTGACCGGAGAGGCCGCAAGGGCCGGAAGGCAGGACAGGCCGGAGAGACCAGAGGCGGATCAATCAACGCAGGCCAACCGGCCGGGAATCCCCGGCTCCGGTGCGTGGACCGTGCGGGGGCCTCAGACCGTCAGGCCCCGTGCGCGCAGCCATGCCATCGGGTCGATCCCGGTGCCGTCCGGGGTGTGGACCTCGAGGTGGAGGTGCGGGCCGGTCACGTTGCCGGTCGCGCCGACGCGTCCGATGGTGTCCCCGGTCGTGACCTTCTGGCCGACACCGACACCGATCGAGGACTGGTGGCAGAACCACAGCTCCGTACCGTCGTCGAGCTCCAGGACCGTGCGGTAGCCGTACGCGCCCGACCAGCCGGCCGACTTGATGGTGCCGCTGTGGATGGCCTTGATCGGGGTGCCGGTCGGGGCCGCGAAGTCGAGGCCCGTGTGGTAGCCGGAGGACCACATCGAACCGGCCTCGCCGAACGTCGAGGTGATCGTGTACGAGGAGGTGGGGATGGCGTAGCTGGCGGCGAGCTTGGCCAGTCGCACCGCCTCCGCCTTCTTCTTCGCCTCCTCGGCCGCCTTCTTCTTCTCGGCGGCGACCTTGGCCTCTGCGGCGTCCTGCTGCTTCTTCGCCTCGGCGGCCGCCTTCTCCGCGGCGGCTTTCTCCTCGGCCGCCTTGACCTCGGCGTCGGCGGAGTCCTGCTGCTGCTCGGCCTGCTGGAGGATGCGGGCGCGGAGCGCCTCACCGGCGTCCGTCGTGCCCTGCTCGGCCTCGGTGGTGGTGATGCCCGCGCTCGTCAGTGGAGCGGAGACGGTCTCGGTCCCGGTCTTCTCCGCCTCGGACTCACCGGAGAACAACGCGCCGACGCCCGGCAGGGACTTGGCCTCGGGAAGCTTGTCCGAGATGGAATCGGGCAGGGAGATGGAGACCGGCGGCTTGCTCTGCGCGGTGGCCATGCCGCCCGCGCCGACGGCCGCGATGACACCGACGCCCAGGACGGTGGAGCTACGGGCGAGACCGTTGCGCTGCTTGGCGACGCGGTGCTTGCCGCGGACGGGGCGGACGGAGTCCTCGGTGGGGTTCCATTCCTCCCACGCCTTGTCGGAGTCGGCCTCGCCGGTGCGGAAGCCGTCGCCGAACTCGCTGCCCCGATCGGTTCCGTAAGCCGTTCCGTACTCGGTTCCGTAATCGGTGCCGTAAGCGGCACCGGGCCCGGTTCCGAAGTCATTTCCGTGTTCGGGGACGAACCGGGAGGGTGCTTCGGGGGCAGGCTTGTTGGACGCCACTGGGGCGCACTCCTTTCCTTCCTTCTCGCCTACCGGGTTAGCTGACGGGTTCGGAGCAGGAAGGTCTCCTACGGGTCCCTCCGTCTCTCGACGAGACAGAGATGCCCGATTCACCCCATGTAGGTGGTTCCCCGGTTCCCTTGCGGAATTCGGCGCTCGCGCACGGTGCCGCCTCTGACGGCGGCTGGGACAACCGCGCTGCGTTATCGAACGTTAATAGACACCCGGGTCCGATTCCAAGCCGTTCCAACTGATCGTTCACGTCCTTGGCCTGGACTTTACGGGACACAACCGGGTGGAATCGGGCGAGTTGATCGTCCCTCAACCGTTATGCGCTTTCTGACGTTGCGTCAAATGTTATGCGGAGTGGCGCCCTACGGTTACGGACGGTGGCAGTGTGCGCGGCCTCTCTGGCACGCCGCCGCGCCGCGGCCCTTCCCCGTCATCCGGTGCCACCGCCCAGGCCCACGATCTTCACGGTCGTGCGCCGCTCCGGCTGCCCCTCGGCGGGCCGCACGACCGCGAGCAGCGCCATGTCGTCGGTCGTCACCCCACCGGTGTGCAGCCCTACGTCGTCGGTGATCGCGGACAGCAGCTCCTCGGGGCCGGGGAAGATCCGCCCGCGCAGCCGCTCGGCGGGGTCGTAGAAGACGCCTTCGGCGTTACGGGCCTCGGAGAGGCCGTCCGTATAGAGGAGCAGCGTCGACCCGGCGGGCAGCTCCCACTCGTCCGCGCGGTCCGGCCACACCCCCAGGTCCATCCCCAGGGGCAGTGCGGGCAGCGAGGGCCGCAGCACGTCCAGCGCCCCGTCCCTGTGCAGCAGCAGCGGCTCGGGGTGACCGCGGTTGACGATCCGCACCCGGGTCGCCTCCGGCGGGATCTCCGCGAGCGCGGCGGTGATGAACCCCTCGACCGCGTCGAGACCGCCGCGCCGGCTCGACTCCCGCGCCAGCGCCCGCTCCAGCCGCTGCGCCACACCCTCCAGCGAGCGCTCCTGCTCGGCCGCCTCGCGGAACGCGCCGATGACGACCGCCACGGCCTCGACCGCGTCCAGGCCCTTGCCCCGCACGTCCCCGACGACCAGCCGCACCCCGTACGGGGTGTCCGTGACCGAGAACAGGTCACCGCCGACGAACTCGTCCGCCTGCGCCGCCTCGTACCGCGCGGCCACGTGCAGCCCGCCGATCCGGTCGGACGGCGTCGGCAGCACCGCGCGCATGGCGGTCTCCGCGATGACCCGCGCGGAGGCCAGCTGCTCGTTGCTCCGCCGTACGACCCCGTTGATGAAGACCGCGAGGACGGAGACGGTGAGAACCGTGAGGAGCTCGATGTCCGGCACGACCTGGAGCAGGGTCCCCCTGTACAGCCGCAGCGCGGCGACGGACACCAGCGCGGCGATCGAGACCCGGACGGTGCCGGCCAGGGAGAAGAACGGTGCGGCGATCAGCGGGGCCGCGGCGAACAGGGGAACGGCGGTGAAGGTGGGCGGGGTGAAGAAGTCGAAGATCAACCCGCCGATGATCACCACACCGGGCAGCGCCCGGACGAACCGCCGGTTCCGGATCTCCTCGACGCGCCTCCCCCGCCGCTGCTCCCGCTTCCCCACCTTTGGTCTCCTGCCCGGTGCATCCACGGCCGCGGACGGTACCGCGCACCACTCCCAGAGTTCCCGGAGGGCGGTCGCGGGGCGACTCCTCGACGGCCAATGGGAGTACGCACGCGGTACGGGTCGTACCGGCCGGCGGGCCGACGGCCCGGCGAACGTACAAACGAATCAGGCCCGGCACGCTGTATGCGTACCAGGCCTGATTCTTCAGTAGCGGGGACAGGATTTGAACCTGCGACCTCTGGGTTATGAGCCCAGCGAGCTACCGAGCTGCTCCACCCCGCGTCGGTAAACACAACTCTACGGCATGTTCGAAGCACCCATGACCACTCCACGCGCCCGCCCCGCGCGCCGGCCATCCGCCCCCCGCCATCAACGGTCCCGGCGGCAGAGCGACTTACTCACCCACCGGCTCAAAGTGTGGAAACCGAGATGGTGTTACAGGGGACGCGTGTTCTGCCGCAAGGTATCTGGCACATCCCCCGGACGCGACGAGATGACCGCGGACGAGTCCCCGGCGTAACCCCGGCCCGCCCCTCGCCCGGTGGGCTCCGCCGGCAGCACCCGCGGAGCCCACCGGGCGAGGGGCGAAATGCGGTGGTATGAATTATTTTGTATCCACCCATTCGACGCGGCGCCCCGGAGTGGACGATGGACGACTACCCGTTGCTCAACCTGTTCTGGACCATGCTCTGGTTCTTCCTCTGGGTGATGTGGATGTTCCTGCTGTTCCGCGTCATCATGGACATCTTCCGCAGCCACGACCTGGGCGGAGGGGCCAAGGCCGGCTGGCTGATCCTGACCTTGGTGCTGCCGTATCTGGGTGTCCTGATCTATGTGCTCGCCCGCGGCAGGTCCATGGGGGCGCGCGACGCGAAGGACGCCAAGGACCGGGACGCGGCCTTCAAGGCGTACGTGAGGGACGCGGCGGGCACCGATTCGGCGGGCGGCTCGACGCGGAGCACCCACGTCGAGGACCTGACACGGCTCGCCGACCTCAAGGACAAGGGCGCGCTCACGGACGACGAGTACCAGCGGGCGAAGACGAAGCTTCTCGTCTGACGGCCGCGGGGTCCTCTCCGGACCGCACCTTCTTCTGATGACGCGGAGCCGTTTCAGACCGCCCGCCCCTCTTCTGACGACGCGGAGCCGTTTCAGACCGCCCGCCCCGGACCCCGCACAGCCGACTCCCACTCGTCCCGCGCGGGACCCTCGTATCCGGGTGTGAAACCGGGGTGGTCCGCCAGCCAGCGCGCGAGCCGGGCACGGACCTCATCGGTGCCGTACGCCTGGTCGGCGGGCAGCTGGAGATGACGGATCCTGGCCCGCGCCCGCATGACGACCGGGTCGTCCCAGGAGCAGGCGGACAGGGCGGCCTGCTCGATGTCCGCCGCACTGGGCGGCCGCGACGGCGCAGGCCGTGCGGGGTTCCTGAGTCTGGCCTCGTTGGCTCGGTCCATGGCGACCTGGATGTCGAACCAGGGGCGCAGCGTGCGCTCGGTCCAGCGGTGGTAGTCGGTGGCGAACGATTCCGGGTCGTCCTCGGCGGTGCCGGCCCGCCGGGCCACCCACTGCGCGGCCTGGAGAGTCAGGGCGACCCCTTGTCCCATCGTGGGATTGGTGTGTGCGACCGCGTCCCCGATGCCGACCAGCCCGGTGACCACGGGCCCGGCTTCGTCAGCGAGGCCGGTCCAGCGGTTGTCGAGGCCGCCCATCGCGAGGACGCCGGAGACCGGTTCGGGCCGCAGGGCCAGCCAGGCGGCCACCGCGGGGAACGTCCGGGCGACCCGTTCGAAGACCTCGGGATCCCGCAGCGCTCCCCGGGTGGGGTCGGCGGAGGAGACGATCAGGGACACGGCGAAGATGCCGTTGTCCGACGGGAACACCCCGCCCACCGCGAAGGCCGCCACCGAGCCGGCCTTGACCCGGCCGGGGTTCCGCGGCCCGTCCGGGCGCAGCCGGTACCAGCGGCAGACGTACGAGATCCCGATGCGGTGGTTCTCCACGACCGGGGCCCGGCAGCCCGCCCCGGACAGCCAGCCCGCCCCGGACAGCCAGGCCGCCACCGGGGAGCGTCGCCCACCGGCGTCGACGACCAGATCCGCGTCGTGCCGCCCGGACGCGGACCGCACCCCGGTGACCTGCGGAACGGCACCGTGCCGGTCGACGAGGAGCCCTTCGGCGGTGTCCCCGAGCCGGATGTCGATGCCAGGTTCGCGGCGCGCCGCGTCGTGCAGAGCGACTTCGAGGACGATGCGGCGGGTCTGCAGTGTGACCAGGTCCTCGTCGCCCGGCCGGGCGGGCGGGGGCTCGGCGAACCACTCGAACTCGTGGCGTTCTACGGCCCCCATGCGCAGGATCGCCTCGTACACGTCCGGGGTCTCCGCCCGCAGCACGGTACGGACCGGAGCCAGCAGCCCGTGCGGCTGGTTCGCCTGCGGCACCCGGGGGCGGCTCCGGCCGAAGAACTCCTCGTCGAGATCGCGCCCCGGCCGTCGGCCGTCCCGCTCCAGCACCGTGACGCCGTGTCCCCGCCGAGCCAGGAACAACGCGGCGGCCAGACCGCCGATCCCGCCGCCGACGATCGCAACCCGTGTCAATTCGGCCCCCTTCAGCCCGTGTTGCGCATAAAACCTAGCCCAGTGGGCCGGGCCCGGGCGCGGCCCGCGCTGTGACGGCTGTTACGCCGGGTCGCTGTTGAACTTCGAGGTGGACCAGAAGTATCCGAGTACGGCGAGGCCCAGGCACCAGGCGACCGCGAGCCATCCGTTGTTACCGATCCCGCTGCCGAGGAGGAGTCCCCGCAGGGTCTCGATGGCCGGGGTGAACGGCTGGTACTCGGCGATCGGCCGGAACCAGCCGGGCATGGAGTCGAGCGGGACGAAGGCGCTGGACAGCAGTGGCAGAAGGATCATCGGCAGGGCGTTGTTGCTGGCGGCTTCGGCGTTGGGGCTGATGAGGCCCATGCCGACGGCGATCCAGGTGAGCGCGGTGGCGAAGAGGACGAGCAGCCCGAACGCCGCCAGCCACTCGACGACGGTGGCGTCCGTGGACCGGAAGCCGATGGCGACACCGACGGCGCCCACCAGGAGCACGCTCATCACCGACTGGAGCACGCTGCCGAGGACGTGTCCCACGAGCACCGAACCACGGTGGATGGCCAGGGTGCGGAAGCGGGCGATGATGCCCTCGGTCATGTCGTTGGAGACGGACACGGCCGTCCCGACGACGGTGCCGCCGACGGTCATCAGCAGGATGCCCGGGACGATGTAGGCGATGTAGTCGGAGCGGCCCGCTCCACCGCCGCCGATTCCCGCGCTCATCACGTCACCGAAGATGTAGACGAAGAGCAGGAGCAGCATGACCGGGGTGAGCAGCAGGTTGAGGGTGAGGGAGGGGTAGCGCCGGGCGTGCAGGAGGTTGCGGCGCAGCATGGTGGACGAGTCGCGTACGGCGAGCGAGAAGGCACTCATCGGGCTGTCTCCTGGGACTGGTCGGTCCGGACGGGGGTGGGTGTGGGTGTGAGTGTGGAATCGGTCCGGGCGGGGTCGGGTGTGGAGTCGGCCCGGGCGGGGGCCGGGGTGGGGCCGGTCAGGGCGAAGAACACGTCGTCCAGGTCCGGGGTGTGCACGGTGAGTTCGTCCGCCTCGACTCCGGCGGAGTCCAGCCGGTCGAGCAGGGAGCGCAGTTCGCGCTGGCCACCGTCACCGGGAACCCGCAGCACCAGGGCGGCGTCGTCCCGTGCGGCCTCGCCCAGGGCGCGGGCGGCGTCGCGGTAGACGGCCGGGGCGGTGAAGCGGAGCCTGACGTGGCCGCCCGGGATGAGCCGCTTGAGTTCGGTGGCGGTGCCCTCGGCGGCGATCCGTCCGTTGCTCAGGACCGCGATGCGGTCGGCCAGTTCATCGGCCTCGTCCAGGTACTGGGTGGTGAGGAAGACCGTGACGCCACCGGAGACCAGCTCGCGGATGATCTGCCACATGGTGTGGCGGGAGCGCGGGTCGAGGCCGGTGGTCGGTTCGTCGAGAAAGATGATCCGCGGGTTCCCGACCAGGGTCATGGCGATGTCGAGGCGGCGTTTCATGCCACCCGAGTAGGTCGAGGCAGGCTTCTTCGCGGCGGCCACCAGATCGAATTGCTCAAGGAGTTCGGCGACGACACGGCGGCCCTCACTGCGGGACAGGTGGTGCAGGTCCGCCATGAGGAGCATGTTCTCCTCGCCGGTGATCAGTCCGTCGACGGCGGAGAACTGCCCCGTGACACCGATCGCGGCCCGCGCCGCCTGCGGATCGGTGGCCAGGTCGTGGCCACCGACCCGGACCTCGCCGGAGCCCGCGCCGGCCGGGACGAGCGTGGAGAGGATCTTGACGACGGTGGTCTTCCCGGCGCCGTTCGGGCCGAGGAGCGCGAAGACGGTGCCTGCCGGAATACGCAGGTCGATTCCGTCGAGTACGACCTTGTCGCCGTAGGACTTACGGAGCCCGACGGCGGAGACCGCGGCGGTGGCGGTGGTGGCGACGGACTGCTGACCGCCGCCATTTTCCGACATGGACATGACAGATGAAGGCATGGAGCCCTCCCGATCGAAGGCTGGAATGGGATGAGGTGGAACGAGATGGAGAAGCAGGGGCCACGGACGAGCGCGGACCCTCGGGGGCCGGGCGCCGGCTCCCGAGCGGGAGCCGGCCCTCAGGCGTGGTCGCGGACGCGGGAGTGGTGGACGTCGATGTTCCCGTAACGGGTACGGGCACGAACCTCGACGGTGGCCTCGGACTCCTCCGGGCCGCCGGACGCCGTGAGCGAGTTGTGCACCGTCCCGGCATCGGAGCTGACATCGAGCCAGGCGGCGGTGCCCTCGCGGACTCCCACCTCGATGGCTCCGTAGGAGGTCTCCAACTGCACCGCTCCGCTGATGACTTCGCCGACCCGCAGAGTCCCGTTAGCCGTCGTGGCGGACACGGAGGCGCGGGCACGGTCGATGACGATGTCACCGTTGGCGCCACTGACCCTGAGGTCGCCGGTGACATCCCCGACGCTGGTGGTGCCGTGCGAGTTCTTCAGCACGGCGAGGCCCGTCACCGTACCGACGCGCATGCTGCCGGAGCTGGTGGTGATCTCGGCGGGGCCCTCCACACGGTCCACCGCGATGGAGCCGTGGGATGCCGTCAGGCGCAGCGGACCGGTCACGTCCAGGCGGACGTCGCCCGCCGAGGTCTTCACGCGCACCTCACCGAGACGCCCCTCGCTGCGCACCTCGGCCCACCCGCCGGTCGCCTCCACCTGGGAACCCGCGGGCAGTTCCACGGTGATGTCGACGGTGCCCGTGCGGCCGAAGAGGTAACGCTGCCTGGGCGTCCTGATGTGCAGCTCGCCGCCCGAGAACGTGACCACGGTCTGCTCGGCGGTGCGCACGTCCTGGTCCTTCTTCGGATCGCGGGGGACCACCTCCACCACGGCGTCGGCGCGGTCGGACGCGGCGAGCCGGAGGGAGCCCGCGTCGACATGGGCGTTGACCGAGATCGGCTGGGGAGTATCGAAAGAAGGCATGGCTGTCCCGTCCTCTTGGGTCCTCTTGAATGTTGGCGGCGCCCCGGCCTGCGGGGCGTGGTGCGGATGAAGCCGTTCCGGAGGGCTGGTCAGCGCACCCAGCCCGTGAAGCTCTGCCCGACGGTCCGGGCCTTCCCGGGGTTACGGGGTGCGGCGGGGCCCCCGGCCTCGACCGCGGCCGACACCACGCGCACGAGCCACGCGTTGACCGACAGCCCCTCACCGGCCGCCGCCTCCTCGGCGCGGGTCTTGAGATGGGCGGGCAGACGCAGATTGACCCGGGCGGTGCCACCTTCGTCGGCGTCGGCGGGGACCGCGGCCGGCGCGGACACCGGGGCGTCCAGCGGCTGGGCCCGGTCCTCACGCTGGGGCAGCGCCACCACGAAGTCGGGGTCGAGACCACGCAGCCGTACGTCGACCGAGCCGGGGGCGAGTTCACGGGTGATCTCGTCCATGGCCGCGGACAGCACATTGAGCAGGGTCAGCCGGGTGGCCGACTCCAGGGGCGCGGTCAGCCGCTCGGCAAGCGCGCGGGCTTCGTCACCCCCGGCCTCGGCGGCTACCGCCAGTTCCCTGTGAAGTGTTTCGACGTACGGCGTGAGGTCCATGGCTCAAGAATGGCACCACTATGGCGCCATGCGCAAGCGTAAATGGCACATTGCGTGGCGCAGGGCAGGGCACAGGGACCAAAGATTCAGTCATCACCGCAGCTCAGCGACCGATTACGAGTAGCGTCAACGCCTTGGCGCCACGCGGCCACAGGATGGCGCCAGGTGGCGCCATCGAGGCGCCAAGCACGCTGGCGCACGGACCCCCGGGCGGCGACGCGCCCCGCGCGCCGCCGTCGCACCCACTTCAACCCCACCCCCACCCCGACCCGCACAGCCGACCGATTCAGCGAATCCGTGAATTGCGAAATTACGCAATTCACTACATGCTGTGCTCGTTGTGCAGATGGGCAGCCGTGGGGCGCAGCACGAAGCGAAGCCCCGGGCGTCGGGGTGACGAAGGGGATCTGTGACCGTGCCGGTTCCGCTGTACCAAGCCAAGGCCGAGTTCTTCCGGATGCTCGGGCACCCGGTGCGGATAAGGGTTCTGGAGCTGCTGCAGGGCGGCCGGATGCCGGTCCGTGACCTGCTCGCCTCGATCGAGGTGGAGCCCTCGGCGCTCTCACAGCAGCTGGCGGTGCTGCGCCGGTCGGGCATCGTCTCGTCCGCGCGTGAAGGCTCGACGGTGGTGTACGAGCTCGCGGGCGGGGACGTGGCGGAGTTGATGCGGGCGGCGCGGCGGATCCTGACGGAGATGCTGACCGGGCAGAACGAACTGCTTGCGGAGCTGCGGGACGCCGAGGGTTCGGTGCGGTGAGCCGCTCACTCGCCCGATCGTGGAACCGAGTGCGGTCTGTGCTGCCCGCCCGTGCGGGCTTCGCCGCCATGGCCCGCAATCCGCGCCGTGACCTGCTCGCCGGCCTCACCGTGGCGATCGTGGCCTTGCCGCTCGCGCTCGGCTTCGGGGTCTCCTCCGGCCTGGGCGCCGAGGCCGGGCTGGCCACCGCCGTCGTCGCCGGGGCGCTGGCCGCCGTGTTCGGCGGTTCCAACCTCCAGGTATCCGGGCCGACCGGTGCGATGACGGTGGTGCTGGTACCGATCGTCGCCGAGTACGGGCCGGGCGGGGTACTCACCGTCGGGCTCATGGCCGGCGTACTGCTGATCACGCTGGCCCTGCTGAAGGCCGGCCGGTACATGCGGTACATCCCGGCGCCGGTCGTGGAGGGCTTCACTCTGGGCATCGCGTGCGTGATCGGTCTGCAGCAGATCCCCGGCGCTCTCGGGGTCGCCACACCCGAGGGCGACAAGGTGCTGGTGGTGGCCTGGCGGGCCATCGAGGAGTTCGTGCGCGCACCGAACCCGACCGCGGCCGCCCTGGCCGTCGCCGTGGCGGCCGTGATGCTGATCGGTGCCCGGTGGCGGCCCGCCATCCCCTTCTCGATCGTCGGGGTGGTCGCCGCGACACTGGCTGCCCAGCTCTTCCACCTGGACGCTGCGGCACCGATCGGCGCCCTGCCGACCGGGCTGCCCGCGCCCTCGCTGGCCTTCCTCGATCTGTCCGCACTGGGCTCGCTCTTCGCCCCCGCCGTAGCGGTCGCCGCCCTCGCGGCGCTGGAGTCGCTGCTGTCTGCCACGGTCGCGGACGGCATGACCGTGGGCCAGAAGCACGACCCGGACAAGGAGCTCTTCGGACAGGGCGTCGCGAACCTGGCCGCCCCGCTGTTCGGCGGCGTGCCCGCCACCGCGGCCATCGCCCGTACCGCCGTCAACGTCCGCAGCGGGGCGAGCTCCCGCCTCGCCGCCCTGACCCACGCAGCCGTCCTCGCGGTCATCGTGTTCGCCGCCGCCCCGCTCGTCTCCAGGATCCCGCTGGCCGCGCTCGCCGGAGTGCTGCTGGCCACCGCGATCCGCATGGTCGAGGTCGGCGCGCTGCGAGCGATGGTCCGGGCGACCCGCTCGGACGCGATCGTGCTGGTACTGACCGCGGTCGCCACACTCGCCCTCGACCTCGTCCACGCCGTCATCATCGGCCTGGCCGTCGCCGGCGCTCTGGCGCTGAGGGACGTCGCCAACCAGGCCCGGATGGACCAGGTCGATTTCAAGGCCGATCTGCCGGGCGAACACAGCGAGGAGGAACACGCGCTGCTGTCCCAGCACATCGTCGCCTACCGCATCGACGGGCCGGTCTTCTTCGCCGGAGCCCACCGCTTCCTCCTGGAGCTCGCCGACGTGGCCGACGTCCGCGTGGTGATCCTCCGGATGTCGCGGATCACCACGATGGACGCCACCGGGGCCCTGGTCCTCAAGGACGCCGTGGAAAAGCTGAACCGGCGCGGCATCGCCGTACTGACTTCCGGGATACGCCCCGGCCAACGGCGCGCCCTCCAATCGGTGGGCGCCCTGGAGCTGCTGCGCGTGGACGGCCGCGAGTACGCCACCACACCCGAAGCGATCGCCGGGGCCCGCACCCACCTGCACAGGGCCGGGCTCCTGCCCACCGCACCCGTCACCGAAGAGGCTCTCTGATGGACACCTCCCGCGGGATTCGTCCGGCCCGTGCCGGGGCCGCCCGGTGAACGGCCGACTCGACCTTCTCCCCCTGCGGCACGTACTGACTCTGCCCGCGATGGGCCACTCGGTGCGGATCGCGCGTGAGACCACCGAACAGGTCCTGGCCGAGTGGGGCGTCAGCAGACGCCACCCAGCGGTCGATCCGGCGCTGCTGATCCTGTCCGAGCTGGTCACCAACAGCGTCCGGCACGCCGCCGCGCTGTCCCCGACCGTGACCGTGGTCTACGCGGGTGGTCCGGACACGTTCGCGTTCGCCGTGCACGACCGGCACCCCTACAAGCCCCCGCTCTACCCGGCTGTCACCGAGGCGCGCGGAGGCGGGTTGTGCACCGTCATGGAACTCACCCTCGGTCTGGGCGGCACCGCCGTCATCCGGGGCGACGCTGACGGCAGGGGAAAGAGCATCTGGGTCACCCTCCCCCTGGTGAAGATCCCCGGACGGGAGGCCGGAGCAGCAGCCGGTGACCAGTGAGAGCATTGAGCTGCCGCCGTGGCCCCGATGCTCCGGCGTGTGCCATGAGTGACGCCCGCGTCCTCGGCCCCGAAGGCGGGACCGAGGACGACGGGTTGGGCAGGAGCGCCATCGACCGCGGGACCGATGGCTTCGGCTCCGTGCGGCTCAGGTCCAGACGCGATGATGTCCCCCATGGTGAAGAGTTCTGAGGTGGCTGCGATGCACAGCACTCACACGACAGCGGCCGTCCGACCGCCCAGCCGTCCGGCGGCCCGGCATGCCGCGGGGTCCGGTCAGTGAGCGCGCCGTTGTACCAGCTGAAAGCCGAGTTCTTCAAAACCCTCGGCCACCCGGTGCGCATTCGCGTCCTGGAACTCCTCAGCCGGCGCGAGCACGCGGTCTCCGAAATGCTGTCCGAGATCGGCATCGAGGCGGCCCACCTCTCCCAGCAGCTGGCCGTCCTACGCCGGGCCAACCTCGTCGTCCCCCGTCGCGAGGGCTCCGCCGTCTACTACTCCCTGACCAACCCGCAGGTGGCGGAGCTGCTGCGAGTGGCACGAACCATCCTGTCCGGCGTGTTGACGGGCCAGGCCGAGCTGCTGGCCGATCTTCAGGCGGCCGAACCCGACACCACGCCCCACCGGCACGGGCCGGCGCCTCGGTGAACGGCGGCCGGGGCTTCTCCGGAGCGCGGGACGGTTCGATGGCGGCCGGCTCCCGCGGAGTCCGGTCGATGAGCTGACCGCCTGCGCCGCCTTCGGCTGTGCCGTTGCTGTGCGGGCCGGGATCAGTCGTGGGGGGTGTCCCTCGTGTTCGTCGGTGCGGGGTCGGTCTGCCAGGAGCTGAGTATGCGCAGCGCGTGGTCCTCGGGGCTGCCGGGTTCGGCGGTCAGGACCATGAGCATGACGTCGGGATCGCCGGGGCTGGTCCAGGTGTCGCAGTCGAGGGTGAGAGCGCCCACGAGGGGGTGGCGGTAGCGTTTGGAGCCGGACGCGGTGTCGGAGACGGTCCGTTCGTTCCACCACTCGCGGAATTCGGGACTGCGTACCGACAGCTCACCGACCAATGCCGCCAGGCGCGGGTCATCGGGGTTGCCGGCCGTCTCCATCCGCAGCACCGCCGCGCTGAGCCGGGCCGCGTCCTCCCAATCGATGTACAGGCGGCGCATACCGGGGTCGAGGAACAGCAGCCTGGTGTAGTTGCGTTCGCGCGGCGCCAGCTTGCCGAAGTCCTGGTAGAGGGCCGCGGCGGCAGCGTTCCAGGCAAGGATGTCGTTGTACCGGCCCAGGACCAGGGCCGGCAGGTGGCCGAGGCCGTCGAGCATCCACCGCACCGAAGGCCGCACCCGCTGGACCGGACGGCGTCGCGGGGCGGGGGTCTTGCCGGCCAGCTCGTAAAGGTAGGCCTGTTGTGCCTCGTCGAGCCTCAGCGCCCGTACGAGAGAGGCGAGGACGGTCGCGGACGCCCGTACGCGCCCCTGCTCGATACGGGTGTAGTAGTCGGTGCTCATCGTGGCCAGGCGGGCGACTTCGTCACGGCGCAGCCCCGGGACGCGCCGGAGGGTTCCGTCATGGGCGAGACCCACCTGCCCGGGTGACAGCTCGGCCCTGCGCGCCTTCAGGAACGCGCCGAACTCGGACCGGGACGAACGCGAATCGGACATGCCTTTCACTATGCCTGGAAACGGCGCCGTCAAGGGGGGGAAGAATCGTTCCCCGGCACGCGTCATCCCAGGCAGAAAGCTGTCTCTCCCGCCGCGGGGCGAGCGCGTGCAGCCTGGAGTCATGCGAACCGATGTGACCTTCACCAGCGCCGGCACCACACTCGCCGGCCACCTGTACACCCCCGGCACCGCCACCGGTGGCCCGATGGCCGCTGTGGTCGTCGGCCACCCCGGCAGCGGCGTCAAGGAGCAGACCGCCGGCGCCTACGCCCGACAGCTCGCCGACGCGGGCTTCGCCGCGCTCGCCTTCGACGCCGCCCACCAGGGCGAGAGCGGCGGCACCCCCCGCGGCGTCGAGGATCCCGCCCAGCGCGTGGAGGACTTCAAGGCCGCCGTCTCCTACCTCACCACCCGCCCGGACATCGACTCCGAGCGGATCGGCGCCCTGGGAATCTGCGCGTCCGGTGGCTACGTCATCCCGGCCGCGGTCGCCGATCACCGTATCCGCGCCGTCGCGACCGTCAGCGCCGTCGACCTCGGCCTGAACTTCCGGCTCGGCCCCGACGGCGCCCAGGACCCCGCGGTCATCCGGACACTGCTCGACGCCGCAGCCGCGGCACGCACCGCCGAAGCGGCCGGCGAGCCACTTCGGATGATGCCCCTGCGCACCTCGGAGGAGGAAGCGCGCGCCGGCGGCCGCTACGCCTACGAAGGGTGGGAGTACTACTCCACCGAGCGCGGTCGGCACCCCCGGCAGGCGGACGAGTTCACCCTTCCCAGCATCGACAAGATCGTGAACTTCGACGCCTTCCACCTCGTTGGCCTGCTCGCACCGCGCCCACTGCTGATGGTCGCCGGCGACGAAGCTGCCACCGCCTGGATGTCCGAGGACGCGATCAGTAAGGCGAACGAGCCCAAGCGGCTGCACTGGGTCGAGGGGGCCAGCCACATCGACCTCTACGACCGCTACGTCCCCCAGGTCACCACCGAGCTCGTCCCCTTCTTCACGCGCCACCTGGCGACGCGGCCCGCACCGGTGTCCGTCGTCTGACCCGCCGGGAAAGACGAGACGACCGGGAAAGACGACCGGGAAAGACGAAGTGCCTCGACCGGCCGAAGCCGATCGAGGCACTGAAGGAGCAGGCCGGAGTGGCAGACCCCGCCCCGCCGGAGGTAGGCCGTGTGGGACTCGAACCCACAACCAACGGATTAAAAGTCCGCTGCTCTGACCAATTGAGCTAACGGCCCCCGGCGAATCACCCCCGAGCATAGCCCGCCGCGACCCGGCCGCCGATCGGGTATCGGTTGCCGGGCCCCGTCAGGGTCGCGGTGGTCTCGTTCAGTGAGGTGTATTGCGGGCGATCGTGCGCTTGTGATCCGGATTGAGGAACCAGTGACGGGCCGAGGCCAGCCACCAGGTGGCGGCGAAGCCGAGGACCACCAGGACGGCGATCGGGGCGTAGTTGAAGGTCTCCCAGGTGACGGGTGAGACCTGGGGCAGCATGAAGAGCACCGTGATGACCGCCACCCAGACCACCGCGACGATCCCGATGGGACGGGACCAGCGGCCCAGGTGCCAGGGGCCACGCCTGAAGTCGTCGCCGCGCAGGAGGCGGAGCAGGGTGGGGATGACGTAGGCGATGTAGAGGCCGATCACCGCGATGGAGGTCACCGCCGCGTACGCGGTGTCGTTGATCAGGTACGGGAGTCCCAGTACGAGCGCGCCGGCGGCGGCCAGCCAGACCGCCGCCACGGGGGTGCGGGTGCGGGGGCTGACCGTGTGCCAGACCCGTGAGAACGGGAGGGCTCCGTCGCGGGAGAAGGCGTAGATCATCCGGCTGTTGGCGGTCACTGACGCCATGCCGCAGAAGAGTTGGGCGCCGATCACCACCAGGAGCAGCAGCTTGCCGGTGGTGGCGCCCAGGGCGTCCAGGAGGATCTGGGCGGGCGGGGCGCCGGTCGGGGACGCCAGGGCTCCGTCGTACGACTGGATGGCGAAGGTGAAGCCGAGGAGGAGGACGAATCCGGCGATCCAAGAGGTCCAGATCGACTGGACGATGCCGCGCGGACCGGCCGTCGCCGCGTCGTGCGTCTCCTCCGTCATATGGGCGGAGGCGTCGTATCCGGTGAACGTGTACTGGGCCATCAGCAGCCCGATCATCACCACGTAGAACCCGCTGCCCCAGCCGGTGTTGTTCACGAACTCCGTGAAGACGAAGGAGGCCGACTGGTGGGAGTCCGGCACGAAGGTGAGCGCGCCGACGATGACCGCGACGCCGAGCACGTGCCACCACACGCTGACGCTGTTGAGGATCGCGACGATCCGGACCCCGAAGGTGTTCAACAGGCCGTGCAGGAACAGGATCGCGGCGAAGAGCAGGATCGTGCGGCCGGGCGTGACCCGGAAGTCGAACTGGAGGTTCAGGTAGGCGCCCAGGAAGGACGCCGCCCCGAAGTCGATGCCGGCGGTCACCGCGACCTGCCCCAGCACGTTGAACCAGCCGGTGAACCACGCCCACGCCGCCGCCGATCGCGGTGGGGCCAGCCGGTGGGCCCAGAAGTACAGTCCCGCGGACGTCGGGTACGCCGAACAGATCTCGGCCATCGCGAGGCCGACGAAGAGCGTCATCAGGCCGACGCCGACCCAGCCCCAGGTGATCAGGACCGGGCCGCCGGTGTTCATGCCGAACAGATACAGCGTCAGGCAGCCGGAGAGCACGGAGATGATCGTGAACGAGACCGCGTAGTTGGAGAACGCCGACATCCGGCGGGCCAGCACCTGGGTGTAGCCGAGTTCGGCCAGCCGCGCCTCATCAGAACCGGGGGCGCCGCCCGGGGACGGCGGCGCAACCGGCGGTGCGGGCGCGTCGGTTGGGTGGAGCGGCTCGGTTGGTCGGAACGGCTCGGATCGTTCGGAGGATTCGGAGGGCTCGGAGGATTCGGAGAGCTCAGGTGGGTCGGATGGTTCGGATGGGGCCTCACCGGGGTTGATTGTCATGCCCCCAGCGATTCCCTACCCGGGGGCGCGACATGCACAGGCCGTCGGCCCCAAAAAAACAGGGCCCGCACACCACCGAGGTGGTGTGCGGGCCCTGTTCAGCGGTCAGGCGACCGGACGACGATCAGCCGTTGCGCTTCCAGCGCGGCTTGTCGTCGCGGCGGCCGAAGGAACCGGTGCTGGTGCCGGTGCCCGTGGAGCGGTGGTCGTCGCGGCGGCCGGTCGGGCGGTCGCTGCCGCCGGAGCGGAAGCCACCCGACGGGCGGTCGTCACGACGGTCACGGTTGAACGGGCGGTCGCTGCCGCCGGAGCGGAAGCCACCGGACGGGCGGTCGTCACGACGGTCGCGGTTGAACGACGGACGGTCGTTGTCACGACGCTCGAAGGAACGGCCGCCACGGTCGCCGCCGCGGTCGTCACGACGGTCGTTGCTGCCGCGGAACGACGGGCGGTCGCTGCTGCCGCGGTAGCCGTTGCCACCGGTGGGACGGCCACTGCGCTCGCCGACACGGTCGTTGCCGCCCCGGTAACCGCCGCGGTCGCCGCCACGGTTGTCCCGGCGCTCGTAGTTGCCCCGGTCGTCGCGACGGTCGTCACGCGCGGCCGGCTGCTCCGGCACGGCGGCGGCGGCCACGAGTGCGGCCTCCGCCTCGGCGGCGACCTCGGCCACCGCTGCCTCGGGGTCGTCGCCCCGCTCGCGGGCGGCACGGGCGACCAGGCGGTCGGCCTCCTCGCGCAGCTCCACGGCGCGGCGCTGGATGCGCTCCAGCTGCTTCGTCAGGTCGGCGGCCTCGCGCTCGGCCTGCTTGGCGGCGTTGTTCGCGGAGTCGGCCTGGACCTCGGTGAGCGAGCGGGCACCGGTGATCTCGGCGACCTCCGGCTCGAAGACGCCCGCGCCCTGCACGATGTGGCGCGAGGCGTCCACGCCCGCGTCCTCCATCAGGCGGAAGATCTGACGGCGCTGGTGCGGCAGCGCCAGGGAGACGACGACACCGGACTTGCCGGCACGGGCGGTACGGCCCGAGCGGTGCAGGTAGTCCTTGTGGTCACCGGCCGGGTCCACGTTCAGGACCAGGTCGATGCCGTCGACGTGGATACCGCGGGCGGCGACGTCGGTCGCGACCAGCGCGTTGACGTAGCCCTTCTTGAAGTCCTCGAGAACGCGGGTACGGGCGCCCTGGGTCATGCCGCCGTGCAGTGCGTCCGCCTTGACACCCGCCTCGACGAGCTGCTCGGCGATGCGGTCGGCGCCCAGCTGGGTGCGGACGAAGATGATCGTGCGGCCCTTGCGGGCGGCGATCGCGGAGGTGACCGGCGCCTTGTCCTTCGGCTTCACGACGAGGACGTGGTGCGACATCGTGGAGACGTTGCCCTGGGCGGAGTCGACCTCGTGGGTGACCGGGTTGCTCAGGTAGCGCTTGACCAGGGTGCCGATCTCGTTCTCCATGGTGGCGGAGAAGAGCATGCGCTGGCCGCCACCGGGGATCTGGTCGAGCAGCTCGGTGACCTCGGGCAGGAAGCCCAGGTCGGACATCTGGTCGGCCTCGTCGAGGACGGCGACCTGGACGTTCTCCAGGGAGCAGGCGCCCCGGTTGATGATGTCGCGCAGCCGGCCCGGGGTGGCGACGAGGACGTCGACACCGCGCTCCAGCGCGTAGATCTGGTTGCCCATCGACGTACCGCCGCAGACGACCTTCATCTTCAGGCCGAGCACGTCGCCGTAGGGCTGCAGCGCGTCCGCGACCTGCATCGCGAGCTCACGGGTCGGGGTGAGGATGATCGCGCGGGGCTTCTTCTTCTCGGTGTGCCCACCGGCCAGCGAGGCCAGGGTCGGCAGACCGAAGGAGAGGGTCTTGCCGGAGCCCGTACGGCCGCGGCCCAGGATGTCCTTTCCGGCCAGGGCGTCCGGGATGGTCGCTGCCTGGATCGGGAAGGGCGCGGTCACACCGTTCTGCGCGAGCTTGCGGACGATGCCGTCCGGCAGGCCCAGGTCGGCGAAGGTGACGGTCGGCTCGGCGTCCGCCTCGGGGGCGGCGTCGGTGTCGGCCTGCTCGGCCTCGGGGGCGCCGGCCTCGATGGAGACGGCGGACTCGGCGACTACGGCCTCTGCGGCCACGACGAGCTCGTCGTTCTCGATGTTCTCGGGCAGCACGGTGTGGTCAGAACTGGAAATTGACATGCGAAATGCGAAACCTTCCGGAGTCTCGGCACGCGCCCGTAACTCCGTGATTCGCAATTTCGACCGCCTCAATGCGGTCCAGCCACGGCAAGGGAGAGTACGCGCCACACGGCGCTCTTCTGTGTCGGCGCCGGGCAATGGATCAAACGATCTACTACCATACGCACTGTCACCCCCATTGCGCAAACCGGCCCCGGCCGACCGGCCCGTCAGGCCGGTCCCACCTGCGGCGATGCCTCCGGCGTGCGCATCGATTCCACCTCGCCCGGCGCACCCATCGCGTCATGGCGGAACTGCGCGGCGGGTGACGCCGAAGGCACCTCCGGCGGGTCCGAGGGCTCCGGACCGGGCTCCGTCGGTTCCGGCGGCTCGGGGGTCTGCGGATCGGACGGGGCCGGGGGGTCCGGCTGGTCCGGCACCCCGGGCTGCGACGGAGCGGGTGCGGGGGCCGGCAACCGGCCGCCCCGGAGCCGGCCCGGCTCGGCGGGCTCCGTACCGGGGCTGTCCGACGGGCGCGCGGAGGCGCTCGGGCCGCTGGACTCCGCGGCCTCCCGCTCGGAGTGCGCCTCGGCGCCGCCGGTACGGGCGCGGCCGGTACCGGCCACCGTTGAGCCGTCCGGCCCGGCCACCGACGCCTTCGGCGAGGCCGACCGCGAGGGCGCCGGTTTCCCGTCGCCGTCGCCGACACTCATACAGCCTGTGGACGCGGCGATCGTCACAACGGTGACGGCCGCCCAGCGGACAGGCACGGACAACTGGCGCACGGGGGCACCTCCGGGGGGCGCGAAGAAGGACGGGACAGGTAGGAAACGAGCCGGGAGCGCTGTGCCCAACTCCCTCCGCCCCGCCGGGGACACGCCCCCGGGACAGGCCCGCACACCTCATTCACACCTCGCACCCGACGCGTCCTGAACAGCGTCCTGACGCACCCCGCCCACGCAACGCGCGTCCGCGCCGTCCACCCGCACCCGTACGCCCACCGCACCGCCCGTACGTCCGTACGTCCGTACGTCCGTACGTCCGTACGTCCGTACGTCCACCGCATCGCCCGTACGTCCGTACGTCCACCGCATCGCCCGTACGTCCGTCCCTCCGTCCGCCTCACCCGTAACCGAGCGCGTGCAGCCTCTCGTCGTCGATGCCGAAGTGGTGGGCGATCTCATGGACGACCGTGATCTCCGTCTCGGCGACGACGTCCTCGCGCGACTCGCACATCCGCAGCGTCGGCCCGCGGTAGATGGTGATCCGGTCCGGCAGCACCCCCGCGTACCACTCACCGCGTTCGGTCAGGGGCGTCCCCTCGTAGAGTCCGAGCAGATCCGGCTCACCGGCCTCCGGCTCGTCCTCGACGAACACCGCGACGTTGTCCATCAGCCGGGTCAGCTCCGGCGGGATCCGGTCCAGGGCCTCGCCGACCAGTTCCTCGAACTCTTCCCGCGTCATCTCCAGCACCCCGTCATTGTCACGTACCACCGAGGGATGCGCCCCGAAGCGCCCCGGGCGCATACCTCTCCCCGGACCGGGGCACAGTCGCCCAATGGCCCGCGACCCGTTCCGTGCCGCAGCAGCCCGCGTCCGGCACCGCCTCCGCCTCGACACCCGGCACCGGCCGCGCGCCGGCCGCCGGGCCCGGCCCTCGGGCCCCACGCTCGCCGCATCGCCCCGGCCGTTCGTCCGAGCGCTCGGTCTGGTCGTCGTGGTGCTGTTCGGCGCCTGGCTCGGACTGCTGGCCGTCGGCAGTATCCGTACGACCGTCGGCCCGATGGACACCACGATGACGCTGCGCCCCTCTCTCACCGGCGGCACCAAGATCAACGTGTCCCCGCTCGGCGCCCTCGAACTGGACTCGCACCACGCCCCGGTCCGGCTCGACGTCGATGTCGACCGGCTGGACCCGGTCCGCTCCGAGGCCCTCGTCCAGCACCCCGAACGGCTGGCCGGCCTGGAGGACGAGGTCACCGGCGACGTCACCGCCGGCACCCGGGAACTCGCCGTGCGCTCCTGCGTCGCGGTCGTCTCGGGGGCCACCGCACTCGGCCTCGCGGTCTACCGCAGGCCCCGCCGCGCACTCGCCGCCGGAGGACTCGCGCTCACGCTGCTGGCCGCCTCGGGCATCAGCGCCTACGCCACCTGGAACCCGAAGTCGGTCCTGGAGCCCCGGTTCTCCGGCCTGCTCTCCAGCGCCCCCTCGGTCGTCGGCGACGCCCGCTCGATCGTCACCGACTTCGACGTCTACCAGCGGGAACTGGCCCGGCTGGTCACCAACGTCACCAAGCTCTACGACGCCACATCGACGCTCCCCGTCTACACCCCGGACCCCGCCACACTCCGCGTCCTGCACGTCTCCGACATCCATCTGAACCCGGCGGCCTGGCACATCATCGGCTCGCTGGTCGAGCAGTACGACATCGACGTCATCATCGATTCGGGCGACACGATGGACCACGGAGCCGCCGTCGAGAACAGCTTCCTCGACCCCATCGCCGATCTGGGCGCGCCCTACGTCTGGGTCCGCGGGAACCACGACTCCGCGGTCACCCAGAAGTATCTGGAGCAGGCCAAACGGTTCAAGAACGTGCACGTGCTCGACAAGGGCCGGGCCGTGAACGTCGGCGGGCTGCGGGTGGCGGGCATCGGGGACCCGGACTTCACCCCCGACCGCACCGGCCCCGAACAGGCCGAGGACATCGAACGGACAGCCGGCCTGCGACTGGCGGCCGCCCTCCACGACCAGCAGCGGGCCGGTACCCCGGTCGACATCGCCGTCACCCACGAACCCGCGGCGGCCCGCGAGACGGACGGCGCGGTCCCGCTCGTCCTGGCAGGTCATGTGCACCACCGGCAGAACGAGGTCATGGAGCACGGCACCCGGCTGAAGGTGGAGGGCTCCACGGGCGGCGGCGGGCTGCGCGCCGTGCAGAACAAGAAGCCGGAACAGGTGCTCGCGTCGGTGCTCTATCTGGACCGCTCCACCCGCCGTCTGCAGGCCTGGGACGAGATAACCCTGGGCGGCCTCGGCCTGACGACGGCCGAGGTCAGCCGCCATCTGCCGGAAGCCGAACCGGCCCTCCCGACCCCGCTCCGGACGTCTCCCACGGCGTCCCCGTAAACCGTTTTGGCGATAGCTGCCGCCATCCCATATGCTTCTCACGTCCCCGACGCGCTGCGAAGCGCGCAGGTGGGCCCTTAGCCCTCATCGTCTAGTGGCCCAGGACGCCGCCCTTTCAAGGCGGTAGCACGGGTTCGAATCCCGTTGGGGGCACGCTAAAACGTGTGCGAGACTCGTCTCGCACATTGCTTGGTCCTGTGGAGCAGTTTGGAGTGCTCGCCACCCTGTCAAGGTGGAGGCCGCGGGTTCAAATCCCGTCAGGACCGCTGCAGCCCGTATGAGCTGCGTGGCTGGGTAGCTCAGTTGGTACGAGCGATCGCCTGAAAAGCGATAGGTCGCCGGTTCGATCCCGGCCCCAGCCACCATTCGAAGGCCCCGTCCGATGGACGGGGCCTTCGTCGTGTGTTCTCCCCCGCGCCTCGGCGGCCGCGACCAGCAGCATCGCGTCCGGCATCTGCTCGCCGACGCCCTGCGCACACCGCTCGACGGCGAACGACTGGTCCACGTCCAGTAGTCCGGGCAGTCCGCAGTTCCGTCGGCCCGTCGTCCCGTCGTCCCGTCGTCCCGTCGTCCCGTCGTCCCGTCGAAAATGATCAACTGTCCGGAATGGTGTGTGCTGTGCTCGTCCCGGCCCCGCCGTGCCGACTCCGTGACCGAGCCCGCGCGAAATAGGTTCGCCGTTCCTCGGGCCCGGGTGAGATCCTGGGACCCGTATGTCTACTTCCTTTGCCGATCTCCAGTCCCAGCTCGGGCAGCTCTCGCTGCGCGACGCCCACCGGCTCGGCCGCCGCCTCGAAGGGGCGCGCCGCATTCGTAAGCCCGAGGCCCAGCAAGGCGTGCTGGACGAGATCGCCGTCCAGGCCACGAAGGCGGCCGGTCGGCTCGCGCTGCGGGCCGGGCGGATGCCTGCCCTCTCGTACCCCGAACAGCTGCCGGTCAGCCAGAAGAAGGACGAGATCCTGGAGGCGATACGTGACCACCAGGTCGTGATCGTCGCCGGTGAGACGGGCTCCGGCAAGACCACCCAGATCCCCAAGATCTGCATGGAGCTGGGGCGTGGTGTCCGCGGCATGATCGGGCACACCCAGCCGCGCCGGATCGCGGCGCGCACGGTGGCCGAGCGGATCGCCGAGGAGCTGAAGACGCCGCTGGGCGAGGCGGTCGGCTGGAAGGTCCGCTTCACCGACCAGGTCAACCAGGACGCGACCTTCGTCAAGCTGATGACGGACGGCATCCTGCTCGCCGAGATCCAGACGGACCGCGAACTGCTCGCGTACGACACGATCATCATCGACGAGGCCCACGAGCGGTCGCTGAACATCGACTTCCTGCTCGGCTACCTGGCCCGGCTGCTGCCCAAGCGCCCGGATCTGAAGGTCGTCATCACCTCGGCGACCATCGACCCGGAGCGCTTCGCGCGCCACTTCGGCGAGGCGCCGATCGTCGAGGTCAGCGGGCGTACGTATCCGGTGGAGGTGCGCTATCGCCCGCTCCTGGAGGAGGAGAGCGAGGACTCCGACCGCGACCAGATCACCGCGATCTGCGACGCCGTGGACGAGCTCCAGTCCGAGGGGCCCGGCGATGTCCTGGTCTTCCTCTCCGGCGAGCGCGAGATCCGTGACACGGCGGACGCGCTGGGCAAACGCAACCTCAGACATACGGAGGTGCTCCCCCTCTACGCGCGCCTGTCGCACGCCGAGCAGCACCGCGTGTTCCAGCGCCACACGGGGCGCAGGATCGTTCTGGCGACCAATGTCGCCGAGACCTCGCTGACCGTGCCCGGCATCAAGTACGTGATCGACCCGGGCAACGCCCGTATCTCCCGCTACAGCCACCGCACCAAGGTCCAGCGGCTGCCCATCGAGCGGATCTCGCAGGCCAGCGCCAACCAGCGCAAGGGCCGCTGCGGCCGTACGTCGGACGGCATCTGCATCCGGCTGTACTCCGAGGACGACTTCCTGACCCGGGCGGAGTTCACCGATCCGGAGATCCTGCGGACGAACCTGGCCTCCGTCATCCTCCAGATGACCGCAGCGGGCCTCGGCGACATCGAGAAGTTCCCCTTCATCGACCCGCCGGACCACCGCAACATCCGTGACGGCGTACAGCTTCTCCAGGAGCTGGGCGCGCTGGATCCGGAGGAGAAGGATCCGAAGAAGCGGCTCACCCCGCTGGGCCGGCAGCTCTCCCAGCTGCCGGTGGACCCGCGCCTGGCCCGGATGGTCATCGAGGCCGACCGCAACGGCTGTGTCCGCGAGGTCATGGTCATCGCCTCGGCGCTCTCCATCCAGGACCCGCGTGAGCGCCCGTCCGAGAAGCAGACGCAGGCCGACCAGCAGCACGCCCGGTTCAAGGACGAGACGTCGGACTTCCTGGCGTTCCTGAATCTGTGGCGCTACATCCGCGAGCAGCAGAAGGAGCGCGGCTCCTCCAGCTTCCGCCGGATGTGCAAGCAGGAGTACCTGAACTTCCTGCGCATCCGCGAATGGCAGGACATCTACGCGCAGCTGCGCACGGTCGCCAAGCAGATGGGGATCGAGCCCAATGACGACGACGCCCCCGAGCAGTCGGTGCACACCTCACTGCTGGCCGGTCTGCTGTCGCACATCGGGCTGAAGGACACCGAGAAGAACGAGTACCTGGGCGCGCGCAGCGCCAAGTTCGCGATCTTCCCGGGGTCGGCGCTCTTCAAGAAGCAGCCGCGGTTCGTGATGTCGGCCGAGCTGGTGGAGACGTCCCGGCTGTGGGCGCGGGTCAACGCCCGGGTCGAGCCGGAGTGGATCGAGCCAGTTGCCCAGCACCTGCTGAAGCGCACCTACAGCGAGCCGCACTGGGAGAAGGACCAGGCGGCGGTGATGGCGTACGAGCGGGTCACGCTCTACGGCGTACCGATCGTGGCCCAGCGCAAGATCAATTTCGGCCGGATCGACCAGGAGACCTCGCGGGACCTCTTCATCCGCAACGCCCTGGTCGAGGGCGACTGGCGCACGCACCACCAGTTCTTCCACGACAACCGCAAGCTCCTGGGCGAGGTCGAGGAGCTGGAGCACCGGGCCCGGCGCCGCGACATCCTCGTGGACGACGAGACGCTGTTCGACTTCTACGACCAGCGGATCCCGGAACACGTCGTCTCGGGCGCGCACTTCGACTCCTGGTGGAAGCACAAGCGCCGGGACGAGCCGGACGCGCTGGACTTCGAGCGCTCGATGCTCATCAACGAGAAGGCCGGGAGCGTCACCAAGGACGACTACCCGGACTCCTGGCGGCAGGGGAAGCTCAAGTTCCGGGTGACGTACCAGTTCGAGCCCGGTGCGGACGCCGACGGTGTGACCGTCCACATCCCGCTCCAGGTGCTCAACCAGGTCACGTCGGAGGGCTTCGACTGGCAGATCCCGGGCCTGCGCGAGGAGGTCGTCACCGAGCTGATCCGCTCCCTGCCGAAGCCGATCCGCCGGCATTACGTCCCAGCGCCGAACTACGCGGACAAGTTCCTGGACCGGGCCGTGCCCCTCCAGGAGCCGCTGCCGATGACGCTGGCCCGCGAGCTCCAGCGGATGGTCGGCGTCCCGGTCACCGCGGACGACTTCGACCTGAGCCGGATCCCGGACCACCTGAAGATCACGTTCCGGATCGTCGACGAGCGGCGCCGCAAGGTCGCCGAGGACAAGGACCTCGAGGCGCTGAAGATCCAGCTGCGCCCGAAGGCCCGGCAGGCCCTTTCCAAGGCCGCGGCGGCGACCGCCGGGCCCTCCGGCGAGTCCATCGAGCGTTCGGGCCTCACGGACTGGACGATCGGCGCGCTGGACCGGATCTTCGAGACCCGGCGGGCGGGTCAGCCGGTCAAGGCGTATCCGGCCCTCGTCGACCAGGGCGAGACGGTGGCCGTACGGCTCTTCGACACCGAGGCCGAGCAGCAGCAGGCGATGTGGCGCGGCACCCGGAAGCTGATCCTGCTGAACATCCCGGTGAACCCGGCGAAGTTCGCGTCCGACAAGCTCACGAACCAGCAGAAGCTGGCCCTGTCCCGTAACCCGCACGGCTCCATCCAGGCGCTCTTCGACGACTGCGCGACGGCCGCTGCCGACCGGCTGATCGCGGCGCACGGCGGGCCCGCCTGGGACGAGGCGTCGTTCCGGAAGCTGTACGACAAGGTGCGTGCCGATCTGGTGGACCTCACCGTCCGCACGATCGGTCAGGTGCAGCAGATCCTGGCGGCGTGGCAGGCGTGCGAGCGCCGGCTGAAGGCCACCAACAGCCTGGTCCTGATCAACAACGTCACGGACGTACGGGAGCACCTGGCCCGCCTGGTGCCGCCCGGGTTCGTCACCGCGACGGGGCTGCGCAGGCTGCCCGACCTGATGCGCTATCTGATCGCCGAGGACCGCAGGCTCCAGCAGATGCCGACGAACGTCCAGCGCGACACCTCGCGCATGGAGAAGGTCCACGAGATGCAGGACGAGTACGCCTGGCTGCTCGAACAGCTGCCGCAGGGCAGGCCCGTTCCGCAGGAGGTCCTGGACATCCGCTGGATGATCGAGGAGCTGCGGGTCAGCTACTTCGCGCACGCGCTGGGCACCGCGTTCCCCGTCTCCGACAAGCGGATCGTGAAGGCGATCGACGCCGCCGCCCCGTAGGCGTCCGGCGGCGGGCGCGTAACGGCCCCACCACCAGGAGTGAGGTCGACCGCACCCTCTGACCTCCTGTACAGTCTGTCTTCGCAGCCAGCCGCGAGGCAGCCGCGAAAACCTGGTCCTGTGGAGCAGTTTGGAGTGCTCGCCACCCTGTCAAGGTGGAGGCCGCGGGTTCAAATCCCGTCAGGACCGCAGTAACGAAAGCCCGGATCCCCTGGATCCGGGCTTTCGCGCGTATTGACTCCGGTGTCCGCCGACGAGTACTCAGAAAACAGGGGCTGTCCCTGTTTTCCGGCGCGGGACAGCGCGCATCCACCGGGAGGTGGCGCGGATGACGGCATCCACGGACGAGGGTTTCCGGCCGGACGGGGCGAGCACCCGCGAACCGGCCCGGCCCCGGCTCCGGCGCAGCGCGCCCCGGCGCGAGATACGCGCCCTGCTGCGCGCCCATCTGGCAGCCGCCACCGGCTACCGCCACCTCACCCGGCACTGCGCGGTCTGCGCCCGGTTGCTGCGGCTCGCCATGGAGCCCGTGACCGCCTCCCCGGCCACCGGACCGGTTGAGGAGTCGTCCGCTCCGGCCGGCCCGCCGGAGGCGCCCTCAGGGCCGCGGGAGGCCGACGTGCGGGCACCGGTGGCACGGGCCGGCGGGGAGTCGCCACCGGGAGGCGCTGGAGCGGTCCACGAGGGCCGGCCGGGCGCCCGGCCGGCCGAGGACGAAAGTCCCCCCGCCGCATGACCAATGGCGCGACCGCGCGCCCCTATGCAGTGGCAGGCTCGTAGTTGGCAAGGGCCCTGCTGTGTGACGGGAGTCACCGAATCAGTTTTGAGAAGGGGTGACTTTACACCCTTCCTACAACTGGCGAATTTAATATGTGCAATTGCATCACTCGGAGGGGGTCGGCCCAGGAGCCCCCGAACCGCCCCGGCGCGACCTTCCCGGGACGAGGGCACACAGTCCCGCACAGACCCGAGCAAGCTCGCACGAGACCCCTCGGGAGCCAACCGGGCGTCCGGTTTCCAGCAGCCTGAACAGGGCGTGTGTCACAGCCGCAGGCGCTCACCGCGACCAGTCGCGAGAGCACAAAAAAGATCGCGCTGGACCCGGCGGAGTCCAGCGCGATCTCATGACGTAACCCGCATTGCACAGGTATGGCGCCCGTTGGGGCGGGCGCCCGTCATATGGAGCTATGGGTGGGCTTGTATGAGTTGGGGGACCCAAAAGCCCAGTTGTGCTGCGGCGACAGGGGTGTGTCAGGCCTCGCTGCGCTGCTGCGGAATACCCGCAAGCAGTGCGCGGACCTCTGCCTCGCGGTACCGGCGATGTCCACCGAGCGTGCGGATGGACGTGAGCTTGCCTGCCTTGGCCCAACGGGTAACCGTCTTCGGGTCCACGCGGAACATCGTGGCAACCTCAGCCGGGGTCAGCAGCGGCTCGGCATCAGGGGTGCGAGCGGTCATGAGCGGCCTCCTCGGGAGAACCGAACCATCTCGGTTCTTTCCTCTAAATTCTGCACCTTGACCCGCGTTGCCCGAAATGGCGGACGCGGGCCGAGTCGGTTATAGGACGAACGGCTTGTCCTCGGCACTACAACTACACCATCCGTCCAGCCACGTCGGCCAAACCGATGGAATTGCCCTCCCAGGTGTTCATCAGCGACGGAAGCCGATGGACCATGCCATAGCGGACAGTCACACCACCGTGACGATCAGTCACAGAGCGATCAGGAGTCATCAGACCCCCCATAGCGTGCAATGCTGAGCATTACGCCCACACTTGGACGAATGGAGCCCTCCCCGGACTCCTTGTCCTATTTTGGCACGAGGAGTGGGTAAGGGCGCAAGGGCCCCGTAAGTGCTATCCATCACGCTTGAGGCAAAGGCCCGGTTCGGGACGTAGGTCCTGATGCCACAGCTGTAGTGTTCCGCCTCTTCACCCTCACGCGTCACACAGGACCCAGGTTCACGTGTGACGCAGACCTCAGATTCTCGTCGCCGGGACGCTGCTTCACGCCCGCCGGGAGGCGGATTCGTGTCCGCCGCGATGCTGCTTCACGCCCGCCGGGACGCAGATTCATGTCCGCCGTCGCGATGCTGCTGCACGTCCGGCACGACACTGCTTCACATCCGGCACGGCCCGGATTGATGCCTGCCGGGTCGCAGGTTCACTCCGGCAGGGCCCGGATTCACGGATCGTCAGTCGTCGCCAGTGACTCCGTCGGTCATCAGTTCGCGAACTGACGGTCCCTTACGGCCTTCCAGCGCTCCGAGAGACGGGCATAGGCCTCACTCGCCCTCTCGGCCTCACCGGCCCGCAGCGCCGAGATTCCCTCGGCCACATCGGCGGCGCTCCGGTCCTCGGCGAGATGCGCGGCGGACAGCGCGTGCACCAGGCCGCCGTAGTCCAGCTCCACCAGCGCGCGCGGATGGAACTCCTCCAGCCAGCGGCCGACGTCCACCAGGCTCTCGGTGAGCGGCCCCTCGTCCACCGTCTCGCGCAGCGTCTTCAGCGCCCGTGCCAGTCGGCGGCGGGCCTGGACCATCGGCGTCCGGTACCGCAGCACGGCCGGCTCACCGTCCTCGCCCGCTTCCCGGTACTCGCGCTCCTCGTCCGAGACCAGGACGAACCAGCGCACCGGGACCTGCCACACCGCCGTCCTGATCCAGGGCCGGGCGTCCGGATTGCGCTCCGACCACCGCTCGTGATCGGCGAGGGCCTGCCCCCGCACCACCGGCGGCAGCACCGCGTCGAGCACCGGCCCGGGAAACATGTCCGCCAGACCGTCCAGCGCCAGCCAGCCGCGCAGCCGGGTCCGCCACGGGCAGACGCACACCACCCCGTCCACCTCGGCGACGAACGCGTCGGCGCTCTCGTGCGCCGGCACACCGACCGGCGGGGTCGCCGCCAAGTCCGCCAGCGAGCGGCGCAGTTCGTCCTGGACCGTGGGGATGGAGGGGCGGCCCGCGTAACGGGCCCAGTGGGCGCGTTCGGCCTCCGGGAAAGCCGCCAGTGGCTCGTAGACCCGGAGGTAGGACGCGTATGGGACGAGCACCGAAGACACCACCGACATGCAGCGATCGTGTCACGCCCGTACTCCGGACGTGGGTGATCCGCCCCGCCGGAACGGATCTCCGTCCGTGCGCGCCGAGCGGCCTTAAGCTCATGCGCACGGACCGTCCGTGCCGGTCGGTCCGGGGCCCTCCCCACCTTCAGGAGGGCTTTCCGCCGCCTCGTAATTGGGAGTCACCACAGTGACCGATGTGACCGACGGCGTCCTGCACACCCTGTTCCACTCGGATCAGGGGGGCCACGAACAAGTCGTGCTCTGCCAGGACCGTGCCAGCGGCCTCAAGGCCGTCATCGCCATCCACTCCACCGCCCTGGGCCCGGCCCTCGGCGGCACCCGCTTCTACCCGTACGCCTCCGAGGAGGAGGCCGTCGCGGACGCGCTGAACCTGGCGCGCGGCATGTCGTACAAGAACGCCCTCGCCGGCCTCGACCACGGTGGCGGCAAGGCCGTCATCATCGGCGACCCGGAAGCGTTCGAGGGCACTCGAAGGACAGAGCTGCTGCTGGCCTACGGACGGTCGGTCGCCTCACTCGGCGGCCGCTACGTGACGGCCTGCGATGTCGGGACGTACGTCGCCGACATGGACGTGGTGGCCCGCGAGTGCCGCTGGACCACCGGCCGCTCCCCCGAGAACGGCGGGGCCGGGGACTCCTCGGTGCTCACCGCGTTCGGTGTCTTCCAGGGCATGCGGGCCTCGGCCCAGCACCTCTGGGGCGACCCGACGCTGCGTGGCCGGAAAGTGGGGGTCGCCGGTGTCGGCAAAGTCGGCCACTACCTGGTCGAGCACCTGCTGGCGGACGGCGCCCACGTGGTGATCACCGATGTGCGGGAGGAGTCCGTGCGCCGGATCACCGAGAAGCACCCCGAGGTCGCCGTGGCGGCGGACACCGGGACGCTGATCCGTACCGAGGGCCTGGAGATCTACGCCCCGTGCGCGCTCGGCGGCGCACTGAACGACGACACCGTTCCGGTGCTCACCGCCTCGGTGGTGTGCGGCGCGGCCAACAACCAGCTCGCACACCCCGGCGTCGAGAAGGATCTGGCGGACCGCTCGATCCTCTACGCCCCCGACTACGTCGTGAACGCCGGTGGCGTCATCCAGGTCGCCGACGAACTCCACGGCTTCGACTTCGACCGGTGCAGGGCCAAGGCGACGAAGATCTTCGACACCACGCTGGCCATATTCGCACGTGCGAAGAGTGATGGCATTCCGCCGGCCGCCGCGGCCGACCGGATCGCCGAGCAGCGGATGGCGGACGCCCGCCGTCGCTGACCGCGCCGGGGGCCCTACCGGGCGTCATTCCCTGCGCAGGGCCTGCTGTACCCGCCGGCCGGCGAGACATGACTCACCCCGGTCGGCGGGTCGCATGCCCAGAAGAGGTTAAAATCGCAGTTGACCAGCGAGGACAGGGCTCCTCGCGGGTCCTCTTCCGGGGTGCGTGATGCGGGCGGCGTACCGTATGGCCGCGGAAGCAGGTACCGTTAAAGCTCTACAGGCACGGTCTCTCTGCCGAGAGTCCGTCCTGAAACATGAACGCGTGTCAAGACTCTGGGGCCGTCGAGCCCCGTCACCGAGGGGGTCGAGCCATGGGGCGCGGCCGGGCAAAGGCCAAGCAGACAAAGGTCGCCCGTCAGCTGAAGTACAGCAGCGGCGGGACTGACCTGTCGCGTCTGGCCAATGAGCTGGGCGCATCACCTTCGAGTCAACCACCGAACGCAGAGCCGTTCGAGGACGACGACGAGGAAGATGACCCGTACGCACAGTACGCGGATCAGTACAACGACGACGATGACGAGGACGAGGACGATCAGTCCGGTCCGTCGTCACAGCGCCGCGGCGCTTGACCTCGCGCTGACACATCAACCCGGTCCGGGCCTGCCCCGGACCGGGTTCTGTGCTGTCCCGGTCCGGAACGGCAACCCGACGCGGAGCTGCAACCCGGTCCGGAGCGGCAACCCGACGCGGAGCTGCAACCCGGTCCGGAGCGGCAGCTGTTCTCCCGGAGTCCCCGGCGCACGATCGAACGATGCCTGGTCCGGAGTTCCCGCCGAAGCGGGTCTCGCGCAAGCCGGAGCCGGAGGACCGGATGACGACCGGCCCGGAGCCCTCGGCGCAGGATCGAACAGTGACCACCCCGGAGTCCCGTCGGAAGCAGACGGCGGCGGCCGATCCGGGGTCCGCTCCGAAGCAGACGGCGGCGGCCGACCCGGGGTGCCGGGCGTATCCCGAGCCGGGCTTCCCTCCGGGGTGTCGTGTCGCCCGATCCGGAGCGAGTGCGGTCCTCGTCCGTCGGGCGGGCCCTGTCGACCCGCCCGGCGTCCGGGACCGTCTGCCCTGCCCGCGCTTCAGCGCGCGTACCCGCCCACGAGCTCCGCGCCCGTCGCGTGCGTGCCGCGGTCCGTGATCTCACCGGCGACCCAGGAGTCGACACCGCGGTCGGCCAGTGTCGTCAGCG
The DNA here is from genome assembly GCF_042672475.1 of Streptomyces sp. NPDC127177. Lineage (NCBI taxonomy): Bacteria > Bacillati > Actinomycetota > Actinomycetes > Kitasatosporales > Streptomycetaceae > Streptomyces > Streptomyces sp. NPDC127177. The sequence goes on along the minus strand of NZ_JBHXUW010000023.1, from coordinate 55,584 downwards.
CCGCGTCCACGGACTCCGCCGGGACGATCGCGATCATGCCGACACCCATGTTGAGCGTCTTCTCCAGCTCCAGCTGCTCGACCTGACCGGCCTTGCCGACGAGGTCGAAGACCGCGCCGGGCGTCCAGGTCGAACGGTCCACCGTCGCGTGCAGGCCGTCCGGGATGACCCGGGCGAGGTTGTTGGCCAGCCCGCCCCCGGTGACGTGACTGAAGCCGTGCACCTCGGTCGTACGCGTCAGCGCCAGGCAGTCCAGCGAGTAGATCCTGGTCGGCTCCAACAGCTCCTCGCCGAGCGTCCGGCCGAACTCCTCGACCTCGCGGTCCAGCGTCCAGCCGGCGCGGTCGAAGACGACGTGGCGGACGAGCGAGTACCCGTTGGAGTGAAGGCCGGACGACGCCATCGCGATGACCGCGTCACCCTCGCGGATGCGGTCCGGGCCCAGCAGCCGGTCGGCTTCCACCACGCCCGTACCGGCACCGGCGACATCGAAGTCGTCCGGGCCGAGCAGGCCGGGGTGCTCGGCCGTCTCGCCGCCGACCAGCGAGCAGCCCGCCAGCACACAGCCTTCGGCGATGCCCTTCACGATGGCCGCGACCCGCTCGGGGTGCACCTTGCCGACGCAGATGTAGTCGGTCATGAAGAGGGGCTCGGCGCCGCAGACCACCAGGTCGTCCACGACCATGCCGACGAGGTCGTGCCCGATCGTGTCGTACACGCCCATCTGACGGGCGAGGTCGACCTTGGTGCCGACACCGTCCGTGGCGGAGGCGAGCAGCGGACGCTCGTAGCGCTTGAGGGCAGAGGCGTCGAAGAGTCCGGCGAAGCCGCCGAGGCCACCGAGGCCCGCGACCTCGGGGCGCTGGGTCTTCTTCACCCACTCCTTCATCAGCTCGACGGCACGGTCGCCGGCCTCGATGTCGACGCCCGCTGCCGCGTAGGAAGCGCCTGTTGTCGAAGCGCCTGTTGTCTCAGACATTGCCTGGGATCTTTCGTGTGGAAGTACGGGGCTGGTGGAAGGGCTGCCGGGCGGTCCGGTCACGGACGGCGCAGCGCGTCGGCCGCGGCGGTCGCCGCAGGGCCTGCCGCCAGCTCGGTCTCCAGCAGCTGCTTGCCGAGCAGCTCCGGGTCCGGAAGCTCCATCGGGTACTCGCCGTCGAAGCAGGCGCGGCACAGATTCGGCTTGTCGATCGTCGTCGCCTCGATCATCGAGTCGATCGAGATGTAGGAGAGCGAGTCGGCCCCCATCGACGTGGCGATCTCGTCGACCGACATGCCGTTGGCGATCAGCTCGGCGCGGGTCGCGAAGTCGATGCCGAAGAAGCAGGGCCACTTCACCGGCGGGGACGAGATCCGGATGTGGATCTCGGCGGCGCCGGCCTCCCGGAGCATCCGGACGAGCGCGCGCTGCGTGTTGCCGCGGACGATCGAGTCGTCGACGACCACCAGGCGCTTGCCCTTGATGACTTCCTTGAGCGGGTTCAGCTTGAGACGGATGCCCAGCTGCCGGATGGTCTGCGAGGGCTGGATGAAGGTCCGCCCGACGTAGGCGTTCTTGACCAGTCCGGCGCCGAACGGAATTCCGCTGGCCTCCGCGTAGCCGATGGCGGCGGGGGTACCGGATTCCGGCGTCGCTATGACCAGATCTGCCTCGGCGGGTGCCTCGGCGGCCAGCCTGCGACCCATCTCCACCCGGGAGAGGTAGACGTTCCGCCCGGCGATGTCGGTGTCGGGACGGGCCAGATACACGTACTCGAAGACGCAGCCCTTGGGCTTCGCTTCCGCGAATCGGGAGCTGCGAAGGCCGTTCTCGTCGATGGCGACGAGCTCGCCCGGCTCGATCTCACGGACGAAGCTGGCGCCGCAGATGTCCAGGGCGGCGGACTCGGAGGCCACCACCCAGCCGCGCTCGAGCCTTCCGAGTACCAGCGGGCGGATGCCCTGCGGGTCGCGGGCCGCGTAGAGGGTGTGCTCGTCCATGTAGACGAGCGAGAAGGCGCCCTTCACCTCGGGGAGCACGCGGGTGGCGGCTTCCTCGATGGTGAGCGGCTTGCCCTCGTCATCGGTCTGGCCGGCGAGCAGCGCGGTCACCAGATCGGTGTCGTTGGTCGCGGCGACCTGAGTGGCCCGGCCGTCCTTGCGCGGAAGATCGGCGACCATCTCGGCGAGCTGGGCCGTGTTGACCAGGTTGCCGTTGTGACCGAGGGCGATCGAGCCGTGCGCGGTCGCACGGAACGTCGGCTGCGCGTTCTCCCACACCGAGGCACCGGTGGTGGAGTAGCGGGCATGACCGACCGCGATATGGCCCTGGAGCGATCCCAGAGACGTTTCGTCGAAGACCTGCGAGACCAGTCCCATGTCCTTGAAGACCAGGATCTGGGACCCGTTGCTCACTGCGATGCCCGCGGACTCCTGTCCACGGTGCTGCAGGGCATACAGTCCGAAATAGGTGAGCTTGGCGACCTCTTCGCCCGGAGCCCAGACACCGAAGACGCCGCAAGCGTCCTGGGGGCCTTTCTCTCCGGGGAGCAGGTCGTGGTTGAGTCGTCCATCACCACGAGGCACGCCACCGAGTGTAGGCGAGATCGACCACTGGTCCGAATGGGGACGCCCGATGCGAGCCCGGGGCGAGCGCCCCGGCGGCCACCTCTGGACACGAGCGGAACGGTCACACGGAGTGATCACACTCCGAGGCCGCCGCACGGGCCGGCAGGGCCCGACGAGGCCCGCAGGGCAGGCGTCGCCCGGATCACCGGCGAGTTGGCAACCGGCTGCCGCCGCCGGGCCGACCCGCCGGCGGGCCAACCCGTGGCACTCGGTGAGCCGATCGACGGACGCGCCCTGCGGGCTGGCCGAACGCTCGTTTCGTGGTGAGCCTCACACCGGAGGTCCCGGCATGTGGTCCCCGGGCCGGGGGCGAGGAGCAGGGGCGAGGGGTGAGGAGCATGGGGCGAAGGCCACGGCCACCCCCCTTCGAGGCCGCCGTTGGGACCGGCGTTGGCACCGGCGTTAGCACCGGCGTTGGGACCGACATCGAGACCGGTGCTCGGGACCGGTGCTCGAGACCGACCGAGCGGTCTGCGGATACGGGACCACTCGGTCGGGGCTTGTCAGTGGTCGGCTTCGGGTGCCGAGGCAGCGAACCCCTTGCCGCTGTCGCCCTTGGCGGTGAGAGACAGCGTGCGGTGGTGGATCTCGTAGGTCGTCCGCTTCCCGTCGATCACCTCCAGCAGGGCGCGCTCCAGCCGCATCCCGGGGTCCGGGCACATCTTGCGGGTGGTGACGAGCGGGCCGAAAGCGATGGTGGAGCCGGAGACGTCCGCCTTGCCGCGGAAGCTGTTGCAGCCGAGGGTGCCGTGCACATTGCCGTCCTTGTCGAACGCGATGCGGGCGGATTTCTCCGTACCTGCGGGAACGGAGGAGGAGGACGAGCCGGAGACCAGCGTGGTGACGCGCCAATCGGTACCGGCGAGCGGCGCCGGAGGCTGGGAGATGAGGGCGATGGTGTCGCCCTTCGCGGTGGTCAGGGTGAGCTTCTTGTTCGCGACGGCGGCGGTGAGCCTGCCGCTGAAGGCCCGTGACAACTGGGTCTCGAACCGCTGGATGTCCTTCTCGCAGCCCATCTCCGTGGTCGTGCCCGGCCCGACGGTAAGTGCGTCGCCATCGATACGGACGTCGGCGGTGAACCGGTTGCAGCCATAGCTCCCGGTCGCCCGGCCCTTGGAGCCGATCTCGACATGGGCGTCCGCCGGGGCGGCGGACCGTTTCCCGCCGACCGTCACCGAGTCGACGCTCCAGCGGACGTCGGTGACGGGTGCGTCGTTCCGTACGGTGCCGCTGCCGTCGCCGGAGCCGGATCCGGAACCCGACTCCGTGCCGCAAGCGGCGAGGGTGAGGAGGGTCAGGACGCTGACAGCCATACGTTGTCGGTACATGGCCATGAGACGGGTGGCACAGCCGATCCGGTTCCCCTCCCCCCTTGGACGGGCACCTCGACCCCTCGGATCTGGCGCACCCTCACCCCCTCGGAGCGGCACCTCGTCCCCTCAAGCGCGGCTCGTCCCCTCAAGCGCGGCTCGTCCCCTCAAGCGCGGCTCGTCCCTCAGGCGCGGCTCGTCCCTCAAGCGCGGCTGCTCACCCCATGAGGGGCAGCAGCTCGGCAAGGTCCGCACGCTCACCGCTGGCGCTGACCTTCGCCGCGTCGAGCGCCTGCGCCCACTCCGTACGCCCGGTGGCCAGCCGGAACCAGGTGACCGGATCGGTCTCGACGACATTGGGCGGGGTACCGCGGGTGTGCTTCGGCCCCTGGACGCACTGGACGACTGCGAACGGCGGGACCCTCACCTCGACCGAGCCGCCCGGCGCCTTCTCCGCCAGCGAGTCGGCGAGCAACCGGGTGCAGGCTGCGAGCGCCTGCCGGTCGTACGGGATATCGAGGCCCGCCGCCTGGTTGAGGTCGTACGTGTGGACCACGAGCTCCACGGTCCGGGTGACCAGGAAGTCTCCGAGCCGCATCGCGCCGACCCGGGTGGGCAACAGCCGGTCTTCGGAGACACCGCTCACGCGCGCCTCGAAGCGGTCGGCGACCTCGCCGTACAACGTCTCCACATCCGGCCGGCCGGCCGCCAGCGCCGTGGTGTCATCCGCGATCCGTGCAGCCCGCCCCGCGGTCGAGAACGGCCACTCCAGCAGCGTGACTTCAGGCTTGGCGAGAGTCGGCTCGGGCAGCTCCAGATTCCTGCTGACGTGCGAGAGCGCCATGGTCAGGTGGACGGCGAGCTCCCGCACCGTCCAGTCGCCGAGACCGCTCGGCCCGTCGAGCTGCTGAGGCGTCAACGAGCCCACTGCTCTTCGTACATGGGCGAACTGCGCCAGGACCGCGGCGCGGGTCCTGACCGGGTCGTAGCGGCGGGCGCGCTTCTGGCTGGGCGGCATGACGAGGAGCCTACGACGTCCCCGAGCGAGCGGCTGCGGTGAAGCGGGCCGAGGCGGCCGTGCCGACCGGGCCGACAGAGTGGCTGCCGTAGTACGAGCGGGGCCGGCCCCAGGTCAGGCCCGGGCGTCCCCCGTCAGCCCCGGGCGCCCCGCATCAGGCCGTGCGTCCCCCCGTCAGCCCCGGGTCGCGAAGTCGCCCAAGCCCTTCTCGAGCAGGTCGAATCCGTGGCCCGCGATGTCCACGGCGGTCGCGGCGATTTCCTCGACCGACTCCCCGGCCAGCAGCCGCCGGTGGTTCTCCGTGATCAGGGCGTTCCGGGTGCCGATGAGCTGAGAGGCCGCGATGCGCGCGATGGTCGGGTCCTCTCCCTCCTCGACCAGAACGTCGGTCAACTGGTCGAAGGAGCGCACGAAGAAGGCGTGGGCGCGAGTGAGGAGCGATGGCGTCTGCTGGATCAGCTGAAGGAGCCCGAGCGCCACCGGCGAATCGCTCATCCCCACCGAGGGGTCCCGGTTCTCGATGCTCGCCAGGAAGTGGTGGCGTACCGCGGCCACCGCCGACTCACCGTGCGCCCGCTCGCGCACCACCCTCGCAACGTCACCGATGTGTTCCTCCATCGGCGCGAAGACCAAGTCCTCTTTGCTGTCGAAGTAGTTGAAGACCGTCATCTTCGACACATCGGCCGCTTCGGCGATCTCGGCGACCGAGACCTGGTCGAAGCCTCGCTCGGTGAAGAGCCTCGTGGCCTCCGCCAGCAGACGGCGGTGCGTCTGGATCTTCTTGCGCTCACGCAGGCTCAGCCCCTCGGTCATGGCATCACTGTACCAGGATGAAACTTAATCCCAGATAAAAATTTGGCTCAGTGAATTTACGTCGAAAAGCGCCGTGCCGAGTCGAATCAGGAGGCCTGCGCCCCTCCCGGCCGAACGGCGTGACTTCCGGAAACGGGTGCTCCGACCGTGAATGCCTCGCCGTTCGCCGGAACGCCTATCCCCCGCCAGGTGAACGGAATTCCTACCGCCACATCAAGATCAGGGTTGTCCATCAGCTGGAAATGCACATGCGGTTCGGTGGAGTTTCCGGAGTTTCCGCACTCGGCGAGAGGCTGTCCGACCCGGACCGTCTCTCCCGCCCGAACCTGGAGGGAGCCGTGCCGCAGATGGGCGTACATGGCGTACGTACCGTCGCCCAGGTCCAGCACGACGTGGTTTCCGACGAGAGCCCCCGCGCCGAGCACGTCCCGTACGGACGCCTCGATCAGCATCAGGTAGACAAGCGCGGGGAACGAGTTGCGGCTGAGGTGATCACGGCGACCGTCCGAGGCATGCACCACCGTGCCGTCAGCCACTGCGAGAACCGGGGATCCGTACGCCGGGAAGTGGTGGTTGCGCCGGGCGACGGGCCACAGCGGGCGGAACATGGGACGCGTCCGCACGGCCTCGCCTTCCCGCCCGGGTCGCGGCGCGGCCACCGTCCCTGATGCGGACCCCGATATCGCTGCCGGTACCGGTTTCGATCTCGGTCCCGGTTTCGATCCCGGTCCCGCAGACGCATCTTCCCTGTCGAGGGGCTGAGGATCGGACACGATGTCGATCGCGTACGTCTGTCCGTAGGCGTGCACGCCATGGCTGGGCACCTTGTCCGCCGGACTGTTCAGAGCGGTCCAGCGCCCCGTGACCGGCGGCTCGACCTCCACCGCCGGCCGCGGGTCCGCCACCGCGGCCCGGCCTCTGCGGCCTGTCGTCAGACTCAGGGCGACCGCGGCGACCGCGGGTACCCAGGTCACCCAGTACGGGAACGGCGGCTCGGTGAAGAGACTGATGGCCACCATCACGAAGAAGGCGATCCAACAGACCCGGTACAGCACCATGACAGCTTTACGGACGGACATGACTTCCCCCTGCATCGCCTGTTTCGTCGTATTCGGAATTACCGAGTTCGGATTTTTCTCAAGCGGATTCGCCGAAGGCGTTCACCGTGGACACTCCTCATGGCCTGGCCGCTGTGAGGACCACCAGCAGCGGCACCACGCGGGTGCCGGGGACCTCGTAACGCCCCCGCCCTGTCGTGTGCAGCCACCCCGCGCCGGTCAGTTGACGCAGGTGGTGGTAGATCTGCCCCGTCGTGCCGGTCTCGTCGAGCGCGGCGAGCTCGGCTGCCGTGCGCCGGCCACCGAGGATCTCCCGGAGCAGCCGCAGTCGTACCGGATGGCCGAGCGCGGAGAACGACTCGGCGGCCTCCGACCAGTCGACGCTGGCCTCTCCGGGGCCATCCGGACCGTGCTCCGCGTCCGCGCCCCCGGCGTTCAGCAACTGCTCCGTGAGCGCGCTGTACTGCCACTCATACCGCTCCCCCGTCGGCAGCCGTACCGCACCCGTGTACAGCACACCGCCATTGGCCGTCCCGGCCCCGGAGAGCTGGTCCTTCAGTCCCTCCAGAGCCCAGAAATCGGCCCCCGTCGGCCGCGGCCCGGCCGGGTGATCACCCACGAGCGCCTCGAGCCGACGCTCCAACTCCGAGACGCGCTCCTCCAGATCCATGACTCAAGATTACGTAATTACGTAATCTTGGGCAAGGGGGTACGGGAAACCGGCCCAGAAAAACGGCGAACCCCCACCCGGTCCGGCCGGGTGGGGGCTCTGTGACGTCGGCCGGCTGCGGGCCGGCGCGTGTCTGCCGAGCGGTTCTACGCGAGCAGCGCGGGGATCGTCCCCTCGTGCGCCGTCCGCAGCTCGCTCAGCGGAATGCTGAACTCGCCCTGGATCTCGATCTCCTCGCCGTCCACGACACCGACGCGGGCCACGGGCAGACCCCGCGCCCCGCACATGTCGTTGAAGCGGAGCTCCTCGCTGCGCGGGATCGAGACGATCGCGCGTCCCGCCGACTCCGAGAACAGGAAGGTGAACGCGTCCAGTCCGTCCGGCACGACCAGCCGGGCACCCTTCCCGCCGCGCAGGCAGGACTCGGTGACCGCCTGGATCAGACCGCCGTCGGACAGGTCGTGCGCCGCGTCGATCATTCCGTCGCGCGAGGCCGAGATGAGGATCTCGCCGAGCAGCTTCTCGCGGCCCAGGTCGACCTTGGGCGGCATGCCGCCGAGGTGGTTGTGGACGACCTCGGACCAGGCCGAGCCGCCGAACTCCTCACGTGTGTCGCCCAGCAGATAGAGGAGCTGGCCCTCTTCTGCGAAGGCGACCGGCGTGCGCCGGGTGACGTCGTCGATCACACCGAGCACGGCCACGACCGGCGTCGGGTGGATCGCCGTCTCACCGGTCTGGTTGTACAGCGACACGTTGCCGCCGGTGACCGGGGTGCCCAGCTCCAGGCAGCCGTCCGCCAGACCGCGAGTGGCCTCGGCGAACTGCCACATGACGTCCGGATCCTCGGGCGAACCGAAGTTCAGGCAGTCCGAGATGGCGAGCGGCTTGGCGCCGGAGGCGGCGACGTTGCGGTACGACTCCGCCAGTGCGAGCTGCGCGCCGGTGTACGGGTCGAGCTTCGCGTACCGGCCGTTGCCGTCGGTCGCCATGGCCACGCCGAGGTTGGACTCCTCGTCGATACGGACCATGCCGGCGTCCTCGGGCATCGCGAGCACGGTGTTGCCCTGCACGAACCGGTCGTACTGGTCGGTGATCCAGGACTTCGAGGCCTGGTTCGGGGAGGACACCAGCCGCAGGACCTGCTCGCGCAGTTCGGCGCCGTCGGCCGGACGGGCCAGCCTGCCGGCGTCGTCGGCCTGCAGGGCGTCCTGCCAGGACGGACGGGCGAACGGGCGGTGGTACGTCGGGCCCTCGTGGGCGACGGAGCGCGGCGGCACGTCCACGATCTGCTCGCCGTGCCAGAAGATCTCCAGCTGCGAGCCCTCGGTGACCTCACCGATGACGGTGGCGATGACGTCCCACTTCTCGCAGATCTCCAGGAAGCGGTCCACGTGCTGCGGCTCGACGATCGCGCACATGCGCTCCTGCGACTCGCTCATGAGGATTTCCTCGGGCGAGAGGGAGGAGTCGCGCAGCGGCACGGTGTCCAGCTCGACGCGCATGCCGCCGGAGCCCGCGGATGCCAGCTCGGATGTGGCGCAGGAGAGCCCGGCGCCGCCGAGGTCCTGGATGCCCGCGACGAGCTTCTCCTTGAAGATCTCCAGGGTGCACTCGATGAGGAGCTTCTCCTGGAACGGGTCGCCTACCTGGACGGCGGGGCGCTTGGCCGGGCCGGTCGACTCGAAGGTCTCCGAGGCCAGCACCGAGACGCCGCCGATGCCGTCGCCACCGGTGCGGGCGCCGTACAGGATGACCTTGTTGCCGGGGCCGGAGGCCTGGGCGAGGTGGATGTCCTCGTGCTTCATCACACCGATGCAGCCGGCGTTGACGAGCGGGTTGCCCTGGTAACAGGCGTCGAAGACGACCTCGCCGCCGATGTTCGGCAGGCCGAGACAGTTTCCGTAGCCGCCGATGCCCGCGACGACGCCCGGCAGGACGCGCTTGGTGTCGGGGTGGTCCGCCGCACCGAAGCGCAGCGGGTCGACGACCGCCACCGGGCGGGCACCCATGGCGAGGATGTCGCGGACGATGCCGCCGACGCCGGTGGCCGCGCCCTGATAGGGCTCGATGTACGAGGGGTGGTTGTGCGACTCGACCTTGAAGGTGACCGCGTAGCCCTGGCCGACGTCGACCACACCGGCGTTCTCGCCGATGCCGACGAGCATCGCGTCGTTCTCCGGGACCTTCTCGCCGAACTGCTTGAGGTGGACCTTGCTGCTCTTGTAGGAGCAGTGCTCGGACCACATCACGGAGTACATGGCGAGCTCGGCGCCGGTGGGACGGCGGCCCAGGATCTCGCGGATCCGGGCGTACTCGTCCTCCTTGAGGCCGAGCTCCTTCCAGGGCTGCCCGGTGTCCGGGGTTTCGGCCGCGTGCTTGACCGTGTCCAGGCTCATGCGTTGACCAGCTTCTTGATGATCGAGGTGAAGAATCCGAGACCGTCGGTGCGACCGGTGCCGATCAGCGGCTCGACGGCGTGCTCCGGGTGCGGCATCAGACCGACGACGTTGCCCGCGGCGTTGGTGATGCCGGCGATGTCGCGCAGCGAGCCGTTGGGGTTCACGTCCACGTAGCGGAACGCGACTCGGCCCTCGGCCTCCAGCTCGTCGAGCGTGCGCTCGTCGGCCGTGTAGCGGCCGTCCATGTTCTTGAGCGGTACGGAGATCTCCTGGCCCGCGGAGTAGTCCGAGGTCCATGCGGTGCCCGCGTTCTCGACGCGCAGCTTCTGGTCACGGCAGATGAAGTGCAGGTGGTTGTTGCGCAGCATCGCCCCGGGCAGCAGGTGTGCCTCGGTCAGGATCTGGAAACCGTTGCAGATACCGAGAACCGGCATACCCGCCTTCGCCTGCTCGATCACGGTCTCCATGACCGGCGAGAAGCGGGAGATCGCTCCGGCCCGCAGATAGTCGCCGTAGGAGAAACCGCCCGCCAGGATGACAGCGTCGACCTGGTGCAGGTCCTTGTCGCGGTGCCAGAGCGAAACGGGCTCGGCGCCCGCCACCCGTACGGCTCGCAGGCTGTCCTGGTCGTCGAGGGTGCCCGGAAAGGTGACGACTCCGATACGAGCAGTCACTTCGACTCCTCGGCCTTCTCCACCTTCACGGTGAAGTCCTCGATCACGGTGTTGGCGAGGAACGTCTCCGCCAGCTCGTGAATACGGGTGAGGGCGGCCTCGTCGACCGGCCCCTCGACCTCCAGCTCGAAACGCTTTCCCTGACGTACGTCCGCGATTCCCTCGAAGCCGAGACGGGGCAGCGCACGCTGCACAGCCTGTCCCTGCGGGTCGAGGATCTCGGGCTTGAGCATGACGTCGACTACGACGCGTGCCACTGGCACTCCCGGTGTGGTGGTGTGGTGCGGCTGTTTCTCCGGGGGGTTCCCCAGGACCCCCGCGGGTCCCCTCAGCGTACCTGTCCAGAAATTCTACGCGGGTAGATATCGGGCGAACCAGATCACGCGGAGATTTCGGCCGTGACAACGGATGCAAAAAGTCCTGCGAAAAAAATCCCCAGAAGCGGCACACATAGCGGGCTGACACGCGCAGGTAATTGGACGGGCTTCACAATGCGGTGTCCATCGCTGTACAAATGATTACCGGGGAAAGCAGCATTGCCCCTGAAGGGCCGACACCGGTCGGCTCTCATCCGCGCTCACAGCCGGAAGGCCGGCATCCGCGCATGTCAGACGCGCCGATGCCGCAGGAAAGGACCGATATCCGTGGCTCAGCGCGTAGTGGTCACACTCTCCGACGACATCGACGGGGGAGCGGCAGCGGAAACGGTCACCTTCGCACTGGACGGGAAATCGTACGAGATCGACCTCAATCCGTCCAATGCAAAGAAACTGCGCAAGGCCCTGGCCCCGTACGTGGCGGCCGGCCGAAAGCAGACAAATGCCAGCAAGCACGGCAAGGTTCCCGTCTCGTACCGCCACACCTCGCTCGCACCCGACCCGGCGGCCGTACGCGCCTGGGCCCGGTCGCACCGGATGGAGGTGCCGGCCCGCGGCCGGATTCCCAAGAAGGTCTACGAGGCGTTCCAAGAAGCCAGTTGAGCCCGGGGGCCGGACGACCGGCCGGACGGCGACGTCCGACCGCCCGTCTCCGGCATCCCCTCCGGCATCCCCGACGACGCCCTGCGGGAGTCGACTTGCGCGACACCCCTGCAGGTCGGCTAGAGTCTGGAGCACGCCGAAGGGCAAGGCCGAAAAGCCGGGCCCCAAGCAGCGTGCGGGTGTAGTTCAGTAGTAGAACATCCCCCTTCCAGGGGGAAGGCGCAGTGTGCAATTCCTGTCACCCGCTCTGCATCACTCCTCCTCAACCACTCCGGTGGATCAGGTAGAGTAGTGCTCGCTCCACCGGTGAAAGCCGAGTGGTTGCAATGCGGACGTAGCTCAGTTGGTAGAGCGCAACCTTGCCAAGGTTGAGGTCGCCAGTTCGAACCTGGTCGTCCGCTCTTGATCGAAGGCCCTGGTCGATATCGACCAGGGCCTTCGTCGTATTCGAAGTATTCGCCTCCGCTCACATCCGCACCCCTCTCCACTGTTTCCCCCCTGCCCTCCGCCCCCTCCCATGACGTTTGTCATGGAGTGTGATGACAGCTCGCACTGCTCCCGGCCCTCGCCGGGAGGAAGCCTTGAGTCATGACCTTCGACGACATTCCTCATGAGTGCGTGATCGAGGCCGCCGGTGTCCGGCGCAGGTATGCGGGCGGCTTCGAAGCTGTGACCGGCGTCTCCTTCTCCGTGGCACGCGGCGAGCTGTTCGCCCTGCTCGGCACGAACGGCGCGGGCAAGACGTCCACCGTCGAACTGCTGGAGGGACTGGCCCGCCCCGACGGCGGCACGATACGGGTGCTCGGCCACGATCCGTACGAGGAACGCGCCGCCGTCCGCCCGCGGATAGGGGTGATGCTCCAGGAGGGCGGCTTCCCCTCCGACCTGACGACCACCGAGACCGTACGGATGTGGGCGGGCTGCACCAGCGGCGCCCGGCCGACCGGCGAGGCGCTGGAGCTGGTCGGGCTCGGCCACCGGGCGCGCGTGCGGGTCAAGCAGCTCTCAGGCGGTGAGCGCCGACGGCTGGACCTGGCCCTGGCCCTTCTCGGCCGGCCCGAGGTGCTCTTCCTCAACGAGCCGACCACCGGCCTCGACGCCGAGGGTCGGCGTGACACCTGGGCCCTGGTGCGCCGGCTCCAGGAGGGCGGCATCACCGTGCTGCTCACCACGCACTACCTGGAGGAGGCCGAGGCGCTGGCCGACCGATTGGCGATCATGCACCGGGGGCGGGTCGTCGCCTCGGGGACCACCGCGGAGGTGACGGCCTCGCGCCCGTCCCGCATTCGGTTCGAGCTGCCTGCCGGAGCCGCACCGGAACAGCTGCCGCTGAGTCTGCGCGCCGCGGCCGACGGCCCGCGGATCGAGATCCGCACCCACCGGCTCCAGGAATCACTGGCCGAACTACTGCGCTGGGCCACGCAGTCGGACGTCCGGCTGATCGGGCTCGATGCCCGGTCGGCCTCCCTCGAAGAGGCGTTCCTCGACATCGCGAGATCCGCGGCGGACGGCACGAACGCAACGAACGCGGCAGACACGACGGACACGTCCGAGACCGGAAAGGTGGCTGTGGCATGACGACCGCGACAACCTCTGCACACACCGCGACGAGAGGGGCCCGGCCCCGGACCACGACGCCCCGGGGCCGGCTGACCGCCCTGGGACGAGCTGAGTTGACCCTGCTCGCCCGCAACAGGACGGCGGTCTTCGTCGCGCTGATCATGCCCGCGGCCATGGTCATGGCCATGAAGTCGGCGTTTGCGAAAATAGACCTCGCGGGAACCGGCCTCACCGTCGCGGGAGCGGCACTCACCGGCGCCATAGGGACGGTGTTGATCCAGGCCATCTACATGAACATGTCCGCCGCCTACGTGGCGCGGCGCGAGGAGCTGGTCCTGAAACGACTGCGCACCGGCGAGGTCACGGACGGGGAGATCCTGGCCGGCACGGCACTGCCCTCGGCCGCACTGGCCCTGGCGCAGACCGCGGTGATCGTCGTGGCCGGTACCGCCTTCTTCGGTCTCGGGGCACCCGAGCGCCCCGAGATGCTCCTCTTCGGGCTACTGCTGAGCGTGGTGCTGCTGACAGCACTGGCGGCGGCCACCTCCGTAATCACCCGCACGGTACAGACGGCCCAGCTGACCACGTTGCCGCTCTTCCTCGTCTCGCTGGTGGGATCGGGGCTCTTCGTGCCGTTGGAGGTCTTTCCCGACCGTCTCGCCTCCGCCTGTGAGCTCCTTCCGCTGACCGGAGCGATGACCCTGATACGGGCGGGCTGGCTCGGCGGCGCCGACGGTGCAGAGCTGCTCAGGGCCGCGCTGACCGGCTTGGTCTGGACGGTGGTCGCGGTGTTTGCTGTGAAGCAGTGGTTCCGCTGGGATCCGCGACGCTGAGGGGTGTGGGGGTGATGTCGTGCTGATGCGCGTACGTGGCTGGCGCCGCGGCTGGCAGGAACGCAGCAAGCTCGAGCGGATCGACCTGTACTCGCGGCTGACCGTATCGGCGATCCCCTGGCTCTTCACCGTGTGCTGGCAACTGGCCCCCTTCAAGGAGGACATCCGCCGTACCCCTCTCCCGCTGACGCTCGGCTCGGCACTGCTGCTCGTGTGCCTGGCGCAGTGCCTCCTGAGCAACCGCAACGTGCAGCTCTCGTACGCGCACTACCTGGGTGTCGCCGTCTTTCCCCGGCAGCGGATGATCGCGCCGACGGCCCTGTTGCTGCTGGGGCTGGCCCTGCTGGCGACGCTGGCCGGTGTGGACGGGGTCGATGGAGCGGGACTGCTGCTGATGAGCCTCAACGCTCCGATGGCGTTCGTGATGACTCAGGTGCTGCTGGTCCCGGTCCGTACGTTCCTGGTCCAGTCGCTCGCCCTGGCCGCGCTGACCACCGGTGTCCTCGCCGTGGCCGGGGTGCGGGGCGGCGCCCTGGCGGGCGTCGCGCCCACGACGCTCTTCGGCTGCGTGCTGGTCCTGATCTCCGTACGGCCGAACGCCTGGAGCCTGAGCGTGATGTGGCAGGCCGAGGAGGCCCGGGACATGCAGGCCCGGCTCGCGGTCGCCGAGGAGCGGCTCAGGTTCGGCCGGGACATGCACGACGTGCTGGGCCGCAACCTCGCCGTGATCGCCCTCAAGAGCGAGCTGGCGGTGGAGCTCGCCCAGCGCGGCAGGCCCCAGGCAGTGGACCAGATGGTCGAGGTCCAGCGGATAGCCCGCGCCTCCCAGCAGGAGGTCCGCGATGTCGTACGGGGATACCGGGAAGCGGATCTGAGCACGGAACTGGCCGGAGCGAAAGGCGTGTTGCAGGCGGCCGGCATCGAGTGTGCGATCGCGGGCGACAGCGACGCCGACCTGGCCGCGCCCGTGCAGGCGGCCCTCGGCTGGGTGGTGCGCGAGGCGGCCACGAACGTGCTGCGGCACGGCGACCCACGACGCTGCACGATCCGGCTGACCTCTTCGGCGGACGAGGTGGTGCTGGACGTGGAGAACGACGGCGCACCGGCGGCCGTCCCGGCGACAGGGGCAGGGACAGGGGCCTCAGAGGACTGGTCGGGGGACGGGGGCCCGGGTGGCGGCGGTTCCGGGCTGGCGGGGCTGCGCGAACGGCTCGGCGCACTGGACGGCTCGCTGGACGCGGGCACGGCCGGGGACGGGCTGTTCCGGCTGACCGCGAGAATCCCGCTGCCCGGCCCGGACGCGCGCGGCAAGCCCGATGCGGGTGTGGAGACCGAGACCGGCGATGAGGCCGGTGACGCGTCGTGGACGCCTTCCGGTGACGTATCGCGTGGGGATGTCCGTACGGCCCCGGCACTTCTGCCCCGGCACTTCTGAAGGAGCGACGACGATGACTGCGGTGCGGGTGCTGCTCGCCGATGACGAGCACCTGATCCGGGGCGCGCTCGCCGCGTTGCTCGCGCTGGAGGACGACCTGGTCGTGGTCGCGGAGGCGGCCACCGGGCCCGAGGCACTCGCCATGGCCCGCGCGCACCGCCCCGATGTGGCGGTCCTGGATCTGGAGATGCCGGGGGCGGACGGTGTGAGCGTCGCCACATCACTGCGGGCCGAACTCCCGGGCTGCCGCACCATGATCGTGACCAGTCACGGTCGGCCGGGCCATCTGAAGCGGGCCCTTGCGGCGGGCGTGCGGGCGTTCGTACCGAAAACCGTCAGCGCCCGTCAGCTGGCCGGGATCATCCGTTCGGTGCACGCCGGGAACCGTTACGTGGACCCGGAGTTGGCGGCCGACGCGATTGCCGCCGGGGACTCGCCGCTGACCGTGCGCGAGGCCGAGGTGCTGGAACTCGCGGCGGGCGGGGCGCCGGTCGCGGAGATCGCGGAGCGGGCGTCGCTGTCGCAGGGCACGGTAAGGAACTACCTCTCGGCGGCGGCCACGAAGCTCGGGGCGGAGAACCGTCACGCGGCGGTGCGTCTCGCACGCGAGCGGGGTTGGGTATAGTAGTCCTCGCGCTTCGGCGCTTGCGGACGTAGCTCAGTTGGTAGAGCGCAACCTTGCCAAGGTTGAGGTCGCCAGTTCGAACCTGGTCGTCCGCTCGGTTCAGCAAGAAGCCCCCGGCCTCTCGGCCGGGGGCTTCTTCGTGTCCTGGTCCGCTGTGGGGCTACTGCCAGGGCGTACCGGTGAGGAGTTCGTACGCCTCGAGGTACTTGGCGCGGGTCGCGTCCACGATCTCCTGCGGCAGCGCGGGCGGCGGCTGCTCGCTCTTGCGGTCCCAGCCGGAGGCCGGCGAGGTCAGCCAGTCGCGCACGAACTGCTTGTCGTACGAAGGCTGGGCGTGGCCCGGCTCCCAGGTGGCGGCCGGCCAGAAGCGCGAGGAGTCCGGGGTCAGCACCTCGTCCGCGATGATCAGCTCCTCGCCGCCGTCGGCGGTGGGCGCGAAACCGAACTCGAACTTGGTGTCCGCGAGGATGATCCCGCGCTCACGCGCGATGTCACGGGCCCGGCCGTACACGTCCAGCGTCGTCCGGCGCAGTGCTGCGGCGGTCTCGGTGCCGACCTGGTGGGCCACTTCCTCGTAGCTCACGTTCTCGTCGTGGTCGCCGACGGCCGCCTTGGTGGCCGGGGTGAAGATCGCCCCCGGGAGCTCGGAGCCGTCGACGAGGCCCTCGGGAAGGCCGAGACCGCAGACGGTGCGCGAGGCGTCGTACTCGACCAGACCGGAGCCGGTCAGATAGCCGCGGGCGACGCACTCGACCGGGACCATCCGCAGCGACCTGCAGATCGTCGTACGGCCGGCCCAGTCGGCGGGGGCGCCGGGGGGCAGCTCCGTGGACAGGACGTGGTTCGGTGCGAGATCGGCGAGCTGGTCGAACCACCACAGCGAGAGCTGCGTCAGGACGCGGCCCTTGTCCGGGATCTCGGTGGGCAGGACCCAGTCGTACGCGGAGATCCGGTCGCTGGCGACCATGACGAGGTCGCCCGCCTCGTTCCGGTACAGGTCGCGCACCTTGCCCGTGTGCAGGTGGGTGAGACCCGGTACCTGCACGGGCTCGGGCTTTTCTACAAATCCGGACACGCTGCCTCCGCGTAGGTTGATCCAGGAGTCGTTCCGATTGTCCCGTATCCGGGTGCGGACGGCAGCGGAGGGGTGCGGCGGGCGCGTCAGTGCCCCGAGGGGGCGTGCGGTGTACCTCAGTCGCGCTTGCAGATGCGGTCGAGGAGGTTGGCGGTGGCCTTCTGGATGCGCGGGTCGACATGGCCGGGGCGGTCCAGGGCCGGGGACCAGGCGAAGGTGCCGGAGGCGAAGACGAGGGCGCCGGACGGGGATCGGTACAGAGACGTCTCCTGGTGGCGTGTGACGCCCTCGGTGTCCTGGTATGGGGAGTGCGCGAGCAGGATGCGGTTGTCGTGCTCGGGGAGCGTGGTGCGCGGGAAGTAGCGGTCGGCCTCGCCGGCTACCAGTCCGTCGATCTCGTCGCCCTCGCCCGCGCCGGTCGCGTCCCAGAGCCAGTGCTCCGCGTTCCGCACGACCAGGGGGTGCGGGTCCGGGACCCGGCCCGCGTACTGGATGCCCAGCAGTTGCTGCTCGGCGCGGTCGACCTCGCGCCAGAGCGCGGGCTTTCCCGGGCCGTGCCGCTTCCGGCAGGTGAGGAGGCGGTCGGGGACGCCGGACGGCGACGGGGAGAGGCTGACCTGCCAGTACATGGTGTTGGCGGAGAGGAAGACCAGGGACGTGCCGTTGTCGCGGGCGCGTTCGGTGGTGCGGCGCATGGGGACCGACCAGTACTCGTCGTGGCCGGGGAAGACCAGGCCCCGGTAACGGGTCGGGTCGATGCGGCCCGCGTGCAGGTCGCGGGTGTCCGCATAGGCGATGTCGTAGCCGTAGCGCTCGGCCCAGCGGATGAAGTCGTAGGCATGCCCGACATGCAGCGGAAGGCCCGCACCGGCGTAGGGGCGGTCGAAGGAGACGGTTACCGCCGCGTCCTCCTCGCCGAGCAGCCGGCCCTGTTCGTCCCACGCGTGGTAGAGGCTGGCGCCCGTGCGGCCGTCCTCCGGGTAGAGGTTGTACGCCTGCCAGGTGATGTCCGGGAGGACCAGCAGCAGATCGGCCGGGTGGTCGTCGCGGACCGTGAACGGAATGTGGGAGCGGTACCCGTCGACCGTGGTGAGCACGGCGACGTACGCGCCGATCGACCAGTAGCTGGGGATCTGGAGCCGCCAGGACTGCCACCAGTGGTGGCAGGAGACCGTGCGGTCGGCCGTGAGCGGGGCGGGCTGGACGATGCCGGAGAGCCGGGGGCTCGTGGTGATCTTGGCGGCTCCGTCGCCCCCGTAGTGGCCGATGCGGTAGATGTCCACGGAGAACTGCTGGGGCGGGTCCACGGTGATGTGGAAGTCGATCGCCTCACCGGGGGCCGCGGCGCCGGTGGAGCTGAAGCCCTTGATCTGGCGGTGCACGTCGTCGGCGGTCCGGGTGCCGCCGCCGGTGGAGCCGCGGGGCAGCGTGGGGTCGGCGTACCACGGCACCACCTGGCCGGTGTCGTCGAAGTAGTTCTCGCTGCCGCGCAGCCAGGGCAGAGGCCCCTGGCCGAAGGGGTCGGTGACGGCGTGCGCGAGGGCACCTGACTCCCAACGACGAATCTGCTCCGCCCCCATAACGCGCGTCCCTCCCTCAGGCCCCCGGAACAACAGTGATGCGCCGACTGTCAGCGCCGGTCCCCAGCACATCACATAACGCATGCACTCCGTCACCGTTCGTCGCGAATTGACGTGAACGGAACCTGAGCTTCCGGGTATTGAACGCTATGGGACGGTGATATGCCTGCTTTTCACCCTAGTTGCACCTGGAAACCTGGCAGACGATCTCAGACATGCTCCGGATACGAAGTGGTTCGAACCGTTTCAGACGAGACGAACAGGTTTGTCGGTACGCACCCCGACCGAGGCGAGCCAGGAGCGCAGCGGCGCGGCGTCACCGTCCTCGACGAGGCTGAGGACCGGCGTGCCGAGGTCGGACCGGCGTTCGCCATCGACCAGCAGCGCCGGACCGTCGAGCCAGTCGAGCCCGGGTGCCGCGCCCGCCGTGTCGACGGCCGCACAGCAGACCATCGCCGCGACGTGATCCGCCAGCAACTCGGTCCCTGTACGGGGCGGCTGGAGGGGGAACAGCGGGAGTGGGTCGGGCCCCCAGAAATCGAGCACGTCCGCACCGGAACCACCCGAAGCGTTGGAGGTACCTGGGGCCTGTGCGCTCTGGCCCTGATTCCCGTCCTGACTCCGATTCCGGTCCTCCGACCGGTCCTGCGCCTGCGCCTCGTCACGGACCGTCGCGGCGCTGATGGCCGCCGCGAGCTCCTCACCGCGGCCGCTGCCCGCGGAGAGGTGTTCGACGACGCGGGCCAGCGTGGGCACCGCGGCACCGGCCACGTCGGAAGCTCCGGCGGACGACGCGGGCGGCACGCCCATGGCGTCCAGAACCCGGTGCAGCCGGGCGGCCTCGGTACGCCACTTCCGGTCGACGACCTCTTCCGGATACTGCTGCCAGTCCACCGGGGACCAGTCGGGCCCGGCCTCGGCGGGACCGCCGTGGAAGAGCCGGGCGGCCAGCAGGGACGCCGCCTCGTCGGCCACTCCCGGCTCCTCGATGAGATCGCAGGCGGGCCGCTCGCCGAGCCGGGAGGTGAACCCCTCGGCCAGCCGGTCGCGCCGGGAGAGCTCGGTGAGCGCGGAGACGACGCCGGCGTCGAGCCGGGACGGCCAGCGCCCCATCCGCCAGGCGGGCAGCGCAACCCGGGTGAGCAACCGGTCCCAGCCCGCGTAGGCGAGACCGACCTGCTCCTGGGCGACGATCCGCAGCCCGTAGTCCACCGCCTGGGCACGGGTGGAGGCGGCGGCGGCGACACCGCGCTCCATCTCGGCGGCATGGCTGTGACAGCTGCGCAGCAGCAGCCGGGCGATCCGGCCGATGAGGACGTGGGGCAGCCGCAGCGCCTTGCCCAGGGGCCCCCGAGCGGGCGCGGCCGCGTCGGCGACGACTCCGTCCAGCCCGCGTACGAAGCGGCGGGCCGCCGCTATGTCGGGGTGGGCGGAGGGCCCCGTGCCCGCGACGACCGGGGCGAGCACCGCACGCAGCTCGGCGACCCGCATCCACCACATGAACGGCGAACCGATGACGAGCACGGGCGCCGCCTGCGCCCGGCGGCGTCCGGGGCCGTCCGGACTCGGGCGGGCGGCGTCCCCGCCGGCGGCCGGATGGGTGCGGTCCTCAAGCCAGCTGTCGCAGTCGGGCGTCAGCGCTATGGCCGACGGCACGGGTACGTCGAGGCGCTCGGCAAGATCACGGACCAGCCGGTAGAGGTCCGGGGCCGCCTTCTCGCTGAGCGGCACGGTCGGGCTGACCGCCGGCTTCGCCCGTACGACGGCGACCGCGACGGCTGCCGCGACGAGCAGCACGACGACGGCGCAGGCCGTCACGGCCCAGCGCGCCGCGTCCCAGCCGCCGCTGTCGGCGAAGCCCTGCGCGCCCGCGGCGAACAGCACCACGGCGACGGCCGCGGGCAGCAGTGCCACTGCTGTCGCCCTGCTGCGGATGCGCAGCAGGGCCAGAGCCCGGGCGCGCGCAGCCTGCGCACCCAACTCCTCACCTGTACCGGTACCGGACATGGCTGGATGTCACCCCCTCTGCCCTCGCGACGGTGTTGCTCACTCCCCCACTGTGGCACCCGTCACTGACATCGCAATGCCGGTGGGCCAAGTGCCGGAATGCTTGCGCCGCACCCTAGTTGGGGCTTCGGTGGGCGTCATCCGGATGGCCGAGCCGTCACTCGATGGAATGGCTTTGGCTAAAGCTGCTGACGCGCCGCTGTCCATGGGGCAGCGGCGCGTCGTGGGAGGTGGGACCGTGATCGGGGCGGGTGGGGCTCAGGCCTACGTGGCCCGAGCCGTCTTCTCGGCCATGCCCGTACGGCTTCGGGTCCCAGCTCAGACCTGAGCGGCCTTCTCGGCGATGTCGGTCCGGAACTGGGAGCCGTCGAGCCGGATCCGGGCCGCCGCCGCGTAGGCGCGTTCACGGGCTCCCGCGAGGTCCTTGGCGGTCGCGGTCACGGAGAGCACCCGTCCGCCCGCGCTGACGACCGTGTCGCCGTCCTGCCGGGTTCCGGCGTGCAGGACGTAGGCATGCGGGGCATCCTGTGCGGCGACGTCTTCGAGACCCTCGATCGGGTCACCCGTTCGCGGGGTGTCCGGATAGTTGTGGGAGGCGATGACCACCGTGACGGCGGCGTCGTCGCGCCACTTCAGCGGGGGCTGCACGTCCAGGGTGCCGTTGGCGGAGCCGAGCAGGACACCGGCCAGCGGAGTCTTCAGCCTGGCCAGGACCACCTGGGTCTCCGGATCGCCGAAGCGGGCGTTGAACTCGATGACCCGGACGCCGCGCGAGGTGATCGCGAGGCCCGCGTACAGCAGTCCGGAGAACGGTGTACCGCGGCGGCGGAGCTCGTCGACGGTCGGCTGGAGGACGGACTGCATGACCTCGTCGACCAGCTTCGGGTCGGCCCAAGGCAGCGGGGAGTAGGCGCCCATGCCGCCGGTGTTCGGGCCCTCGTCGTTGTCGAGGGCCCGCTTGAAGTCCTGAGCGGGCTGGAGGGGCAGCACCGTGGTGCCGTCGGTGATCGCGAAGAGACTCACCTCGGGGCCGTCGAGGAACTCCTCGATGACCACGCGGTCGCAGGCCAGCGCGTGGGCACGGGCCGCCTCGACGTCATCGGTGACGACGACGCCCTTGCCGGCGGCGAGACCGTCGTCCTTGACGACGTACGGAGCACCGAACGCGTCCAGGGCCGTGTCGATCTCGGCGGCGGTGGTGCAGACGTAGCTACGGGCGGTCGGAACGCCTGCCCCGGCCATCACGTCCTTGGCGAAAGCCTTGGAGCCCTCCAGACGGGCCGCCTCGGCGGAGGGCCCGAAGCAGGGGATGCCCGCGGCGCGCACGGCGTCGGCGACCCCGGCGACAAGCGGTGCCTCCGGGCCGACGACCACCAGCTCGGCGCCCAGTTCGGTGGCGAGGCGCGCGACGGCAGCGCCGTCGAGTGCGTCGACCGGGTGCAGTTCGGCCACCTCTGCGATGCCGGCATTGCCGGGGGCGCAGTACAGAGAGGTGACATCGGGGTCGAGGGAGAGAGAGCGGCACAGGGCGTGTTCGCGGGCGCCGCCGCCGATGACGAGGACCTTCACGGGGTGCAGCCTAGCCGCCGGGGCAGGACGGCCTTGACGGGCGCCGCTCCGTGGACACCGGGGCGCCGGCAATCACGGGAGCGTCCCCCGACTCGTTTACTCGTTGTTGAACTCCTCCACGACCGTGGCGCCCAGCTCCCGGACGATCAGGTCGTGGCCGGAGAGGGCGGAATCGACCAGATCCGGGTCGTCGGCCTCGGGGGTGTCGTCCTCGAGGGAGACCGAACGGGGTGGCTCGGGAGCGTTGTACGACCGGGGCGCCGGGGGCTCCGCGGCGGGTTCGCCGCCGCCCTGCTGCTGCCGCTCCGGGGCCGGCCGGGGCTCGTACTGCTGCGGTGCGGGCGGGGCCGGGCGCTGGGGTGCGGGTGGGGCGGGAGGCCGACCGCCGCCCTGCGGGGGCTGTCCGCCGCCGCCCGACGGGTCGACGATCGCCTCGATCTTCCACTGCGCGTTGAACCGCTCGGCCAGGGCCTGCTTCAGCACGTCCTCGCTACCGCTGCTCGTGAAGTTGTCACGGGCGCCCGAGTTGAGGAAGCCGATCTGCAGGGTGGCACCGTCGAAGCCGGTGACCTGCGCGTTCTGGCTGAGGAGGATCCAGGTGAACCGGCGGCGGTTCTTGACCGCTTCCAGGATGTCGGGCCACATGTTGCGCACCTGTCCGGCGCCCTGCGTCATGCCGGGGGCGGGCTCCGGGGCGGCGGGGCCCGGCGTGGGAGCCGCGGGGGCGACCGGGGCGGGGGCGGCGGCCTGTGGGGCCGGTGCCTGGCCGGGGGCGGCGGCCTGTGGGGCCGGTGCCTGGCCGGGGGTGGAGGCGGTCGGCCAGCCTCCGGGCCTGCGGCCCTGCTCCGGCGCCGCAGCGGCGGGCCAGGCTCCGGGCCGCTGCCCGGCCGCGGGGGCCTCCGTGGGGGGCGGCTGGACCGGTTCGACGGGCGGAGCCGCCTGTGCCGATGCGGTCGGCGGCACGTCTCCGCGTGCTGCGGCCCGCGCGGCGGCCGGCCCCGATCCGGCGTCCGGCTGCGCGGCGGGGGCGGGTGCGGCGGCCTGAGGTGCCTGGGGAGGCTGAGGTGCCTGCGATGCCTGTGGTGCGACGGGGGCGTGGGCCAGCGCCTCATGCCCGGGGACGTACCCCATGGCGGGCCCGGGACCGGTGGTGGCGAAGGACGCTCCCCGCTCCAGCCGGTCCAGCCGGGCCTGGAGCGAGCGCTCGTCGTCGAAGGCGGCGGGCAGCAGCACCCGGGCGCAGATCAGCTCGACCTGGAGCCGGGGCGAGGTCGCCCCCCGCATCTCCGTGAGCCCCTCGTTGACCAGGTCTGCGGCCCGGCTCAGCTCGGCGGCCCCGAAGACGGAGGCCTGGGCCTGCATCCGCTCCACGACATCGGCCGGGGCGTCGATGAGCCCCTTCTCGCCCGCGTCCGGCACGGCGGCCAGGATCACCAGGTCACGCAGCCGCTCCAGCAGGTCGGCGACGAAGCGCCGCGGATCGTTGCCGCCTTCGACGACCCGGTCCACGACCTCGAACGCGGCGGCGCCGTCACCCGACGCGAAGGCGTCCACGACGGAGTCGAGCAGCGAGCCGTCCGTATAGCCGAGCAGCGACGTCGCCATGGCGTATGTCACACCGTCATCGGCCGCACCGGCCAGCAACTGGTCCATGACCGACATCGAGTCACGTACGGACCCGGCGCCGGCCCGCACCACCAGCGGAAACACCCCGTCCTCGACGAAGCTGTTCTCCTTGCCGCACACCTCGGCGAGGTAGTCGCGCAGCGTTCCCGGCGGCACGAGCCGGAACGGGTAGTGGTGGGTACGCGACCGGATGGTGCCGATGACCTTCTCGGGCTCCGTGGTCGCGAAGATGAACTTGAGGTGCTCCGGCGGCTCCTCGACCACCTTCAGCAGGGCGTTGAACCCCGCCGACGTGACCATGTGCGCCTCGTCGATGATGTAGATCTTGTAACGACTGGACGCGGGCCCGAAGAACGCCTTCTCCCGCAGATCACGCGCATCGTCCACACCACCGTGCGAAGCGGCGTCGATCTCGATCACATCGATCGAGCCCGGCCCGTTGCGCGCGAGGTCCTGGCAGGACTGGCACTCCCCGCAGGGCGTGGGCGTGGGCCCCTGCTCGCAGTTCAGGCAGCGGGCGAGGATGCGCGCACTGGTCGTCTTGCCGCAGCCGCGCGGGCCGCTGAACAGGTACGCGTGATTGACCCGGTTGTTCCGCAGGGCCTGCTGCAACGGGTCAGTGACATGCTCCTGACCGATGACCTCGGCGAACGACTCGGGGCGGTAGCGGCGGTACAGCGCAAGGGACGACACACATACGAGGCTATAGGGGCCCACCGACAACCGGCCCCGGGCCGGGCACACCACCGGCCGTGAGAGCCCGACAACGCGGAAACCAGGCGCCCCGGACACGTCCGGACGGCCCCGGAAACGTAAGGACCCCCCACGCACCCGCCAGAGCCAACCTACCCTTGCTGCCTTCCGGCCCTGGGGGAGTTCAGTCAGATAGCGCCACGTGAGGGGCTGACGCCCACCTTAGCCGATCCCCGCCCCCGCACGTCCACCTCCCCACCCCTGAGGACCCCACCGCGACCGCCGGCGGGGAGTCACCGGGGAACGGGTTCGCGAGCACTCCTCAACGTCTTGTATTGTTTGCCGCGGAGGATTCGCCTAGTGGCCTAGGGCGCACGCTTGGAAAGCGTGTTGGGGGCAACCCCTCACGAGTTCGAATCTCGTATCCTCCGCCATTGCTCTCACCGGGCAATACGTCGAAGGCCCCCGCAGCTCGCTGCGGGGGCCTTCGACGTTGAGGGTTGCAGTTTGGGTTGCAGTTCGTGCAGCAGGCAGTGCCGGAGAGCACTGTAGGTGGGCCACCGTCGGCACCTGGGCATCCCTCCCAACTCAACCGGGTTTGTCAGTGGTGCGTGGTAAGTCTGTTCTCCTACCGATCGGCTCCTCGGGTGAAGGGTGAACAGCGATGGCGGGGGAGAGCTACGTCGAACACGAGGTCCTCAAGGCGTTCGCGAAGAACAAGGTGAACGTGCCAAAGGAGGAGGCGAAGGAGCGCCGTCGCCAGGTGAACTACCTGCGGGAGCAGCTGGAGAGCTACATCGCTGCCCACCCGGACTTCGACCTGGTGAAGCTCCGCGCGTCCGGCAGCACAGCCAAACACACCGCGATCCGTCGTAGGCGCGGCACAGGGTCTGATGCGGACGTTGCCGCGTATCTCCGTGTAGGTGACCCAGACATCGACGTCTCGACGGTACTGACCTGGCTGGAGGAGCGCTGTAGAGAGGTATACGGCAAGACGAAGGTCGCGGAGGACTTCAAGCCTTCCGACCACGCGGTCGGCATCATGATGCGGGGCTCCGGCTTGAAGATCGACGTGGTGCCCGTGCTCTACACCGGCGAGACGGACGATCGGGGCTACCTGGTCACCAGCGGTGGCACCAAGGTACTGACCTCGGTCACGCTGCACCTGCGCTTCATCGAAAAGCGCAAGAGGGAAGCCGGCGATGGCTACCGGGAGCTGATCCGACTCCTGAAGGCGTGGATCCGCGAGAGCAAGGAGGTCGATCCGCAGCTGCGCTGCAAGTCCTTCCTGATCGAACTCTTGGTCGCGCACCTCTGGGACGTTGGTTGGAACGGAAAGCCGCTACAGGTCGACGACTACCCGCAAGCAATCGAGCAGGTCCTCTCCTACATCGTCCGCACGGGTTTGAAGGCACCGATTGTCTTCACCGACTACTACAAGGCCGACGAGGTGAGCGCGACGACAGACCCCATCCAGGTCTGGGACCCGGTCAATCCAGAGAACAACGTCGCTCGTGGCTACTCAGAGTTCGACCGTCAGCGGTTGATCAACCACGCGGGGGCCACCCTCGACACCCTCACGACAGCCGCCTATGCGGCAACGAAGAGCGAGGCGCTCGACCTCTGGCGCGAGCTGTTCGGTCCTACCTTCCCGGGAGAGTAGCCATGAGTGGTTCATACTCCAGGTCCGCTTCCGGCTCGTTCACGATCACCGACGCTCGCTACGTCGGAGGCAGAGTCGCCGCCGACCTGCGCCTGCTGTACAACCTCTACG
Source organism: Streptomyces sp. NPDC127177 (assembly GCF_042672475.1). Lineage (NCBI taxonomy): Bacteria > Bacillati > Actinomycetota > Actinomycetes > Kitasatosporales > Streptomycetaceae > Streptomyces > Streptomyces sp. NPDC127177. Next base: position 29,278 of record NZ_JBHXUW010000023.1, on the reverse strand, counting down.
GCGAACCCTCCCACGAGAGAATCGAGCAGTTCGCCGAAGAGGTCGCCCTGTTGCTGCGAGACGGATATCTGGACACCGTCGACTACGGCTTCCGCGACACCGCCACCAACGCCTGGAAGTTCCGCCTGCGCTATAAGGCCACGGTCGGCGGCCAGCTCGTCGACTCCCGCCCCGGCAGCTTCCCGGACCCGGTCGACCTCACCGGTTACACCTTTCACAGCTTCCTGGACTACAGCGCCGACTTCTGGCTCTTGAGCAGCCCCCAGCGGGCCGGAGTCAAGGAGGCACTGCCAGTCTCCAGGACGACCGGTACTGCTCCGAGCGCCACTGCGGGCACCAGCTCCGCGGGTCACGGCTACGCCCGCAACGGCGCTGGCGTCTCACGCGACGTCTACGTCGCCTTCTAACCCAGCGCCACCGGCAGAGAGGAACGAGCACGTGACCAGCCAGGACGATCTGTTTCACCCCGTCATCGAGTTGCCCGAGCCCACCCGACGTGCCCGCTACGATCGTCTGGTCGGCTTGGACGAGACGAAGCTGCGCCTTCGCAAAGAAGCCGCGCTCCTCGCGGACCCTCGCCGACTTCGGTCATGGGCCGCGCAGCACCACGGCGGCGATGTCGCTGCTCTGGCCCTGTTCGCAGACAGGGCACCACTGTTCGTCTTCGCCGGAGACGTCGGCTCCGGCAAGTCCGCACTGGCCGAATCTTTCGGCTGCGATCTCGCCGACTGGCTCGACCTGCCCGTGTACCTGTACCGGCTCAAGCTCGCCACCCGCGGCAGCGGACTGGTCGGCGAGATGACCTCCCTCATCGGAGACGCCTTTACCCACATGCACACGGTGGGCAAGCGCGCGGCAGGCTCCGATGGAGCACGCGCAGTACAGATTCTCGTCGTCGATGAGGCCGATGCCCTAGTGCAGTCCCGCGAGGCCCAGCAGATGCACCACGAAGACCGGGCTGGCGTCGACGCGTTCTTGGCTGGCATCGACAGTTTGGCCGGCGCCGCACTCCCAGTCATCGTCGTCCTGTGCACCAACCGGGTCGGAGCCCTCGACCCGGCCGTCATTCGCCGCGCCGCGGCCACGTTCACCTTCACCCGCCCCGGTGACAAGCAACGCAACGCGGTACTCACCCGAGCACTCGACGGAATCGGCATCCGACCGGAGACCATCCACAAGGTCGCCGAGCTCACCGGCCCGACGGAGGGCCGCCCCGGCTACACCTTCTCCGACCTCACCCAGCGCCTGGTCCCGGCGGCCGTCTTTCGCGCCTTCCCCGACCGGCCCGTCACAGACGAGGACCTCCTCGCCCTTGCCGAGAAGCTGGAGCCAACACCCGTCTTCACCGAGTAGCGCTGATGGCTCACCTACCCGCCCCCGGTCCCACCAGCGTCCGCACCACCGGCGACTACTACCAATGGCTCGTGGCCTGGGAGGCATGCCTGACCCTCCTGCGAGAGAACGCCGCCCGTTCGCATAACCCTGTGCGCGCCGTCGGCGTCGAACTAGACAGCGTCGGCAACCTGGACGATGTAGTCCTGCTGCGTGATTTCCCCCCGAACACCTACAAGCAGGTCAAGTACGCAGTCGACAGTGCCACACCGATCAATGCGGACTATCTGACCAAGCCCGCCGCCAGCGGTGGCCCCTCGATCCTCAAGAAGATCGCCAGAACGTGGAAGCATCTGACCACACACGGTGGCAGCGTCGAATTGCACCTGGTCACTAACCGGGCAGCCGACCCCGCTGATGAGCTCGTAAAAGTCTGCGATGCCCGCACCGGGCTGCTGATGCCCAAGGCAGCCATCGGCGGAGACAAGTCGAACCGCGGCAAGGCCCGTGTCAGGTGGGCTGAAGAAGCAGGTCTGACCGAGGTCGAACTCCTCGATCTGCTTTCGGTTCTGCACTTCGACCTGTCGGTGAACATGGTCAAGTACCAGGAACACCTTCAGCTGTTGATGGCCATCGCGGGATTGCTCCACGACCAGCGGGCGTTGGAAGCGGGGATTGGATGGGTCGCCAAGATGGTCCGGAACGGCCAGCGCCAGCTCACACAGGCGATGGTCGAGGACGCCGTCGAGGAGTTGGCCCTGAAGGCCGGCCCCGCTCGCGCCGTCCTGTCCATTGCGACCCTTAAACCAGATCCGATGGCGCCGGACGCCGACCACGCCATTGACTGGGTCGACCGCTTCGAAAGCGACTCCGAATACACTAAGCGTCGGCCCTTGCCGCCGAATACCTGGGACCAACTACAGGCGGACATTGAAGCCGCGCCTGGACGTCTCCCCGCCGGTACGACTGCTGTCTCGGTCACGGGCAGCATCCGTCTAGCACCAGCCTTCCTGGTTGGTGCCACCTTCCGCATGGTCACCGGAACCGACCTCGCAGTGCTCCAGCGGGGGAGGGCTGGTAGCCAGCTCTGGACGACCAACGACTCATTTGAGGACGCCTTGGCCCCGGAAGTCGCCGAGCACGAGATCGGTCAGGGCGACGAGATCGCTGTCGCCATCGCGGTCTCGACGGAGATCGTCACGGACGTCCTGGAGTACCTGCGCGAACAGAACCTTCCGGTCAGTAGGCTAATCGTCCTCGCCCCGCCGAATGGCAAGGCGAACGACGGCTCCGTCTCCGGCAGCACCGCCGCGAATGCCTTGGCAGTGGGCATCCGCGACCACCTCCGCCGCTCCGCCCGCCGAGTTCAGCGCATGCACCTCTTCCTCGCCTGCCCAATGGGCCTTGCTGTTCTACTGGGCAACCGGTGGAACCGGCTGTGCCAGACCGTCGTTTACGAAGACATCAAGATCGACGACGGATACGAAGCGGCATTCAGCGTGGAGGCGTAGGAGCCCCCTCGGTCCGAACGTGCCGGACATCGAAGTGCGGAGGGTCGGCCCGAACTCCTAGTGATCCCCATTGCTTGGCCGGTGGCCAGCCCTGAATCCTCTACCTTCAGGGACATGGCCACCGGGTGTGCGTGCCACCTCAAGGTGGTGCGAATGGACCCTTCTTCAGGGCCGGCCTCAAGGTTCGCTATAAGTCATTGGTTGCGTTTGTTCCTTGTGGGACGGCTGGCTGGAGATCGCTCCCACCCAGCGGCGAATAGCGATACAGACTCCTGGGTGTAGATGGGGCCTGCTGCCGTACGGGCGATCGGCGGCGGGAAGTCAGGATGGTCGCTGGCGAGTTGCGCTACGCGCTGTCTGCTGACACCCAACTGTTCCGCGATGTCCTTGGTAATGACCAAGTCTTGCGGTCGCGGATATTTCGCTTCCTGTTCGACGCGATCCGCCGATCGGATCAAAACCTCCTCTTGCGTTCCGTGAATGCCAGCCTTCTCGAAGGCGACCTGAGCTTTGCTGAGTGCTGCGGTGGTGGCTTCGGCGAGGGTGGGCGCCTCAAGCCGCCAGACAAGCCTGAATGCGCTGGTAGCGCTGTCATGGCTGGTGGTGGCGGCGATGAGGGCGAGGAGCAGTTCGTACTGCTCGACGCTGGGCGCCGATACTCCGCTCGCCGTCAGGGTGGCCTGCCACGTCTTATGCATGGTGGTGTAGCCCTTCCGGCCTGAATTGTGCCAATGGTTTGGGTCATGGAGACACGGGGGCCCCGAAGGGCCCCCGCCCGGTCAGCTTCCGTAGGGGAAGGTGAGGCCGAATCCTCGAAGTTCGTTCACCAGCTCGGTCCCTTCAGACTCCGTCTCCGGGGTCTTGGGGAACGTCACCGTGCGCGTGCCCTCGCTGGTGCGGATGACGAAAATCCACATCCCAGTCGATGTCTGGCGACCGTAGGCATCCTGCTTCTCGCAGTCCTCAAGGAGGTAATCCATGAACCTGTTCACGCGCGTCCTTAGCTGCTAGCCCGGAGGGGTTTCTCCCTCGCCACTCACGTCACCCCCAGTCGCCGTCCGTACCTGACACCCCTTGCGTGAGGCAAGGGGTACTTTACTCTACCTCTTGCCTCACGCAAGAACCAACACGTTAAGCCGCCACCGTAAGGGCGGAAAGCGGTAGCGCCTTGGCTTTGCCGCCCCTTCGGGGGCGACCCCTCTTCGACAGTCGTCCGACGACGGCTTCGACTAGGCCCACACAGATGACGACACCACGCCGCCTCCCGTTGACGGCCGCCCACGTGGCGTCACCCATCGCACTGGCCACCTGCGGGTTACTGCGAGCTACTGGCGGACGGCCCCTCCGGCAGCGGCCAGAGCAGGCCACCGATCTTGTCGGCGGTGTCCGTAAGCACCCGGTTGGTGAGGTGCTGGTAGCGGCGGCGCATCCGGGCGGACTTGCCGGGCTCCCAGCCCATGATCGCGTCAACGACTGTGTCGGGAACGCCAAGGATCAGCAGGACGGTCGCGGCCGTGTGGCGGGCGTCGTGGAGGCGGCCGGCGCGCAGGCCGGCCGCCTTGAGGAGGTCCTTCCACTCGTGGTGGTCGGTGTTCGGGTTGAGGGGCTCGCCGGTCGTGGAGGCGAAGACGTACCCCTTCTCCGTCCAGAGGTCGCCGGCCAGTCGGCGGTCTCGCTCCTGCGCACGTCGGTGCTGAAGCAGAAGCTGCACCAAGGGCTCGGGTATGCCGATAGGCCGACGTCCGGCGCGAGACTTGGTGTCCTTCGTCTCACGGCGGATGTTGACCTTTTGAGGGCAGTAACCGGGCTTGCGCCCGCAGCGGTTGCCGCAGCCGTGCTCGTACCGGGGCCGTAGCCGGTTGCGGTGGACCGTCATGACCCGCAGTTCGAAGTCAATGTCCGTCCACTTGAGACCGAGGACCTCACCCTGACGCAGCCCCAGGGCAAGAGATACGACCCAGCGCGCCGGGTGCCGAGTCTTGTTGGCCAGGTCCAGAAGCTTGTGCACTTCCTCGACCGTGTAGGGCTCGACCTCTTCCTCTTCCAGTCGCGGCGCCTTGGCGACGGAGGCGGGGTTGACGGTGAGGTGGCCTCGGCGCACCGCCTCGTTCAGAGCCGTGCGCACGGTCCGGTGGACCTGGTGCGCGGTGCCGGCGGCGCTGCCAGCCTTCTGCATCTTGGCGTAGAAGCGCTCCAGGTGCTCGGGCTCCAGCTTGGGCAGGCGGTGCGCGCCGAGACCGGGGATGAGGTGGTGGTAGACGGCGACGCGGTAGCCGTCGATGGTGTTCTCGCCCACGTGTGGTGCGGCGATGTTCTCGACCCAATGGGTCAGCCAGGTCGTGACGGTCCAGGTCTGCCCGGCCTTGCCGACGGTGCCGGAGTCGCGTTTGCGTTCCAGTTCGCGGACCGCCTTGGTGGCGTCGGCGCGGGTCTTGCGCTTGACGTGGCGCCGGTCGGGCTTGCCGTCGTCCTTGACGCCGACGGTCACGTAGCCGTGCCACTTGCCGTCCTTGCCGAGGAAGATCGAGGAGGCACCGTTGGGCTGGCGTGTTTTGGCCATGTCCGCCCCCTTCAGGCCGCGTGGGCGGCGGCCGGGGCGGCTGCCTGGGAGCGGTCAGCCAGATAAGTGGCCAGGGCCTCGACCGGCACTCGGCGCAGGCGGCCTATGAGGACGGAGCCGATCTCGCCGGAGGCGATGAGTGCGTACATGGTGGTACGGCCGACGCCGAGGCGGCGGGCGGCCTCCTCGACGGTAAGCGCGACGAGGGGCGCGTCAGAGATGGGTGCCGTGTGTTCCAGCACGAGTGTGCGGAGCCGCTGCTCGGGGACCCCGAGCGCGTCGGCGATATGGGTGAGCGGGGGCGGAGCGGTGGGCATGAGGGATCGCCTTTCGGCGGTCACGGGGCAACGTGACCGCTGGACTGTCCGGGATGGGCGGTGGGCTTAGATCGGTGTCCGCGTTGGTGGCCCTCGGTGTTCGTAGCACCGAGGGCCTGCGGTGGATGGGCTTCGAAAGCCGTGTTCAGACGCCGGGAAAGATCTCCGCCGAACGGTTACTCGTCGGCGGAACCGCTGCGGAGCGGATCCTCGGGTGAGTTCGGAGCCGGGTAGAAGGAGAGGCTCCCCGGGTCGGGCTCGATGCCGAGGCGCTCGGCGATCTCGTCGTATCGGGCCTCGGCCGCCTCAAGTCTGGCCTTTGCGGCGTCGGCGAGGTCTTGGGCGACTTGGTGCTCCTGTTCGGCCTTCTGAATGTCGAAGGCCGCCTCCTGCAATTCCCAGTGAGGATCGTCGCGGCTCGCGACGGCTTCGAGCAGGAAGTTGCCAGCAGGGACGCCGAGAGCCTTGGCGAAGCCGAGGGCCTCGTTGAAGCTGATGCTCCGGGCACCATTCTCGATCTTGGCGATCTGGGTCTGGTGCATCTTGAAGCCCAGGCGACGCATGCGCTCTGCCATGTCCTCCTGGGACAGGCGGGCCGTCATCCGTAGGACCTTCAGGTTGTGCGCCACCAGGGCTTCGCCCTCTGGCGGAGCCCAGCGTTGCGGCTTGGCGTCGTCCACTTCTTTCACCTCCCTCCTCTTCTCGACAAACGGAGGTCGCCACGCCTCCACCCTTAAACCCTACCAGCATGGATAACCCAACCCGCAAGGGAATACACGCAAATGTGACACACATCACTATGCACCTGAACAGCAATCATGCCGCAAGAGATTAACTTTTCAATGCCCTGAACACTTGACTTGAGGCGGACGCTCGTACACACTTATGCCATAAGGGCATCCACAAACGAACCGCCAGGAGGTTAACCCCGTAGGTGCCCCGAGGAACGCGAAAACCCCCGGCGCTACGAACACCGGGGGCTGCAGGAAACCTCGCCACCGCCCATCCCAGGACAGTCGACCGCGGCGGACCGGGTTGCCCCCCGGAGCCGCCGAGTGAGGATCTCCGTGAACGAGAGTACCGCCCCCGCCGCCCCTGCGGCACCCCGTCCGAGCGGCACCCCATCACCGCACCGTGGCCAGCCGGACGCCGCCGCCGCGCCACTGGACGAGCTGCGCACCGCCTTGGCCCGCTTCGTGGTCCTCCCGACCGAGCAGGCACTGGACGCAACCGTGCTGTGGATCGCGGCCACCCACCTCCAGCAGGTGTGGCAGCACGCCCCGCGTCTCGCTGTGGTCGGCCCGGCGAAGCGGTGCGGCAAGTCCCGCCTGCTCGATCTGCTCACCGAGACGGTCCACAAGCCCGTGATCACCGTGAATTCCACGGCAGCGGCCATCTTCCGCTCGATCTCGGACGAGCCGCCGACCCTCCTCGTGGACGAAGCCGACACCATCTTCGGCAGCCCCAAGGTCGCCGAGAAGAACGAGGAGATGCGCGGCCTGCTCAATGCCGGGCACCAGCGCGGCCGACCGGTACTGCGGGTCGTCGGCAAGGAGCACACACCCCACTCCTTCGCGACCTTCGCCATGGCAGCGCTCGCCGGCATCGGCGACCTGCCCGACACGATCATGGACCGGTCCGTCGTGATCCGGATGAGGCGCCGCGCGGAGGGCGAGCAGGTGAGCCCGTACCGCACACGCCGCGACAGCCCCGCCCTGCGCTCCCTGCGGGCTCACCTGGCGCGCTGGACCGCCTCAGTGGCCGAGCAAGCCCTCCACCTGGAGCCGAAAATGCCGGTCGAGGACCGGGCGGCCGACACGTGGGAGCCCTTGGTGATCGTCGCGGACCTCGCGGGCGGCACCTGGCCCGAGCGCGCCCGCACCGCGTGCGAACAGATGGTCACCGCTGAGGCCCAGGCCGAGGAGGACAACCCCTCCAACGCCCGGATCCTCGCCGACATCCGCCGCGCCTTCGCCGCCGCAGGTGACCCCGAGAGCGTGTCCACCGACGCCCTGCTCTACCGCCTCAACTCCGAACCCGAAGCTCCGTGGGCCGAAGCCGGACGCGGTGGCCTGAGCCCGCGCGCCCTGGCAGGGCTGCTGCGGGAGTACGGCATCCGCTCCGGCAACGTCCGCATGCCCGACGGCAACCAACTCAAGGGCTATACGCGGACGAAGTTCACCGACGCCTGGAAGCGCTACTGCCCCACCGTCCACCCCGAGATCAGCTCGGACGGCAGCAGAGACATACCGACCAAGTGACCTTCACGGGTGCCGTCGACAGCTCGTCGACGGCACCCGCACCGGGCCGACCGCCGTGAAGCGCCGGCCTGCCGTCGCGAATTCTGCGGGCGGACCCGCCCATATCCGTCTCGTGGCGTCCTTGCCGTCCCAGCCACGTAAACGCAGGTCAGAGGCGGTTTCGCCAAGACGGCACAGCGTCCCAAGACGGATGACCATCCGTCCTGGGACTCGAAGTGACAACACGGCACTACCTGCGCGCCCGCACACCGACGTGTCCGCCTGCCGACCGTGACCACTCGGAGGGACACGTCGCGCACGGCGCTGAGACGTCATGCCACCGGCCGCCGTACTGCCTCTGACCTGCTGCTTCAACGGCAAGACGGCCAAGACGGATCACCACGCACCACCTTTCACACCATGCCCCGAGGGGAACCCCACGCCCATGCCCGACTCCGCCATACCCACCGCACCGGCCAGCCGTCACCGCGCCACGTGGTGGGACCGGCTCGCCATCATCCTGCTCGGCATCGCCGGATGCGCTCTCTCCTACGACGCGCTGCGACAGATGGCCACGGCCGTGCACATCCGCGACCAACTGGCCTACCTCTTCCCTGTAGTGATCGACGGCTTCATCGCTTACGGCGTCCGCGCCCTGCTGGTCCTGCGCGAAGCGCCGATGCCCGCACGGCTGTATGCGTGGACACTGTTCAGCACGGCGACCGCCGCCAGCATCTGGGCGAACGGTCTGCACGCCCTCGCCCTGAACAGGCCCGGCGCAGTCACCCTCCGCCTGGGCGACGGCACCGTCACGGTGCTGTCTGCCATCGCACCGCTCGCCCTTGCCGGAGCGACCCACCTGCACATCCTGATCACCCGCTACGGCGGTACCTCCACCGCCCGAACGTCGGTGGACGCAAACGTCCTTGAGTATCAGGACGGTACGCAACCGGCACCAGAGCGACCGGCCGGGGTTCCGTACACCGCCCGCGCGGACCTTCTCACGGCAGTTCAGCCCAGGCAGCAGGAGTCCACTCGCATGGCCACGGAGACCGCCCCCTTGTCCGCGGCCGACGAAAGCTCGTCCGAAACCGGATACGACGAGGATGCCGATCGCGACGAAGCCGACGTCGAACTCGGACGGGGACGAGAAGCCACAGGCCAGAGCTCCCTGAGGGATTCCGGTCGCCCTCCGGCGACGAGCCTTGGCGGACGTCCCGCGATGGCTTCCATCGCCGAGCTGGCACGCGTCATCAGGGCCGCTCATCCAGGGAGTTCCGGACTGACCCGTGACAGCGCCCGTAAGGCAATCACCGAAGCCGGACTCGGCGCCGGCACCGGTCGGCTTGCAGAAGCGATGGCGCTGGTACGGGACAGTGCCGACGCCCGTCCGCACCCGGACAGCTGACCGGCATCGCAGGGCGCTGCCCGGGACCGAACCGATTCCGGACAGCGCCTGCTTCCCGGTCCACTACACGAGGTCCCCGGCCGGGCCAAGCCGTCGAGTCCCCGGACACTCGCCCCATCCACCCCAGACCACACTCAGAGAGGAGCCTCCAGACTCCCGTGCGTCGCAATCCGTTCTCCCGCAAGGCCACGTCCTCCCAATCCTCGCCGCCCCGTAGTCGCCACTCAGCGCACCCGCCCACGTCCGACCAAGGCTTTGACGGAGACACCCTCCAACGGACAGCGGAGCGAGCTGGGGCGAAGTCCACATCGCCTGAGGGCGATGCGGACTTCGCGCTCGGATCCGCCCCAGCGGGGGCGGATCCGGCCCCGGCCCGAGGGGCCGGGACCGAGGATGGCAAGGAGGCCGAGCGCGGCCTCCACCAGGACAAGCAGCCGCCCGCCGAGCCGAGCGAGCCAACCGCCGCCCCTGTCGTACGTCAAGCGCCGACCGTGAACGCCGACGTGTTCATGAAGCATGGTGTCGCCGCCAACGATGTCCCTGCCCCTGTTCATGCCGACATCGCGCCCGGCGCCGAGCGCCGCCGGCACCTGAGTGAGGTGCTCTACCGGCCCCGCTCCGGGACCAAGCGCACTCTGCAACTGACCTGCTCGGCCGAACCGGCGGAGCGTGCGTTCATTGACCTCGCCGCCCGTAAGGCGAGGCGTTCCCGTTCGGCGTACCTCATGGACTGCGCCCTCACCTTCGCCCATGCCTACCTGTCCGACCGCCGTCCTGAAGGCGTCGCTCCGCTCCCGTCTCCGCAGGCCACCCAGGACCTGATGGTTCTGTTCGGCAAGCTGGTCAGGGAATTCGGACGCGTGGGAAACAACCTCAATCAGCTCGTCCGCACCGTCCACCAAGGCGAGCTGCCCGATCGAGCCGAAGACACCCTCAGCGAGTTGCACCAGGTCGCCCAACGCGCTCGCCTGCTGCTGGACCAAGCCCTCGCTGGGGGTGGTCGCCGTGGTGCCTGACGTCTCCACGGGTGACCGCAGCCGTGGCCTCCTGTCCTACCTCTTCGGCCCCGGCCGCCGTAACGAGCACACCGACCCGCATATCGTCGCCGCGTTTGCGATGCCCGGCATCAACGACCCCGGCCGTGTTCCCATCGACCAGCACCACGGAGCCCTCAGCGAGCTGGCTAACTACCTCGACCAACCCGTAAAGCTGCGCGAACAGCGGCTGGGAAAGAAGGTGCCGCAGCACGTGTGGCACTGCCCCGTCCGTACCGCACCTGGCGACCGTTACCTCACTGACGGAGAGTGGGCGGAGGTCGCCCGCCGCATCGTCCACTCCACGGGCATCGCCGAACACGGCGATGACGCCGCGTGCAGGTGGATCGCCGTGCGGCACGCCGAGGACCACATTCACATCATGGCGACCAGCGTCCGCGAAGACGGCCGTCGCCCCCGCAACAAGGGAGACGGCCGACGGGCCCAGGCCGAATGCCGCAGGATCGAGACCGAACTCGGTCTGCGTCGGTTGAAGCCAGGAGACGCGACCGCGCCGAAGACGCCGTCCGGGCCGGAAGTCGCCAAGGCCGAACGACAGGGCCGCAAGAACACAGCCCGGGTCTGGCTTCGCGAGCACGCCTACGCCGCCGCGGCGGCAGCCCGCGACGAGGACGAGTTCTTCGCCGTACTGACGTCTCTCGGGATCAAGGTCCGCCCCCGTCTCGGTCCCGTCACCGGAGAGGTCACCGGCTACAGCCTCGCCACCGCTGACGACACCGATGCCAGGGGCGAGTCCATCTTCTACAGCGGCTCGGCACTCGCTCCGGACCTGTCCCTAAACCGGCTCCGTGAGCGCTTCGGCCTGGCCGATGGCAAGGCTGCAGGGCAGGCCACGGCGTTGCACACAAGCCGCACGGACGCAGGCGCCTCCTGGCGGCAAGCCGATGGGGAGCTGCGCGCCGCCTACATGCTCGTCACCGGCGGAACGGCAGTCGATGAGGCCGACGCCAAAGTGCAGGCTCAGGCTGCGGCATTCGCCGAGCTGTTGCACAACACCGCAGTCTCTGCGCCGCGCCAGCTCCGGGCAGAAATTCAAGCGGCAGCCATCGCCTTCAACCGCGCCAACCGCTCCGCCATCCGAGCCGACCATCGAGCCGCCGACGCTCTGCGTCAAGCCGGAAGGACGCTGCTGACCTCGTCCACCGGCAGGGACGGCGACTGCGTCGCCGCCGCGCTCGCCTCTGCCGTATTCCTGCTCATCGCCCTCGTCGAGTGGCACGCCCAGCGTGGTCACGCGCAGCAGGCGGCAGCGGCCCAGCAGTCCCTCGTCCACCTTCGAGCCGCCCAACAGCACGCCGCCCGACCGGCCCTGGCCCATCTCGCCGCGCGTGCCCCGAGTCCCCAGGCACAGGATCGGCTCGCCGCAGCCGTCCGAGCCACAATCCCCGACCACGCGCATCGCATCCTCGCCGACCCGGCTTGGCCCGCGCTGTCCACTGCCCTCGCCCAAGCGGAGTCCGCCGGCAACCCGCCGCGCCGGGCCTTGGCCGTCCTGTCAGAGCAACGGGAGCTCGACACCGCGGACCGACCGGCCGAAGTCCTGGTCTGGCGCTTGCGGACGGCCACCGCCGAGCGAGTCAGCCAGCGAGCTCGGAGCGCGGCCACCCGTAGTGCTCGGACCGACCTTCTGACGAAAAGGACGGGAGTACCTGCCGTTTCGGCCGTCCAACCGCAGCCGACAAACATAAAACGCCTTGGTCCAAGTCACTGACGTGGACTTTCCCCAGTAGAACAGTGTCTTCTCAACCTTCACGCGTGACCGGAACAGGGAGCTTCTTCGAGTTGGCTACCGGTCGCGTGGTGATCGTGAGGCGCAACGGACGAGGCCCCTGGGCAGTTGATCGAGATGTCTGACGTCTCAATCGTGTTGCTCGGGGGCCTCGTTGGTCATCCATCCTGCCGGAATCGACCTGCCGCACGCACTCATGGCATGGGGCACTCTGCTGATCATCACCCGTGAGGTCGACCGGCGCTGCAAGCCCCATCCGTCCCAGCGCGCGATGGTGCACAGATCTACCTGCGCGAACACACCTCTCTCGCGAAAACCGCCGCCGGGTTCGGAAGCAGCGAGTCCACCTCCCACGCCTACACCAATGACGTCATCGACCTGCTCGCCGAACCTGCACTGGGTCTACTAAGCCGCTGCGCGAGCACGAACCGGGCTTCGTCACGCTCGACGGCACACTCGCCGAGTGCGACCGCATCGGCGACAGCCGGACGGGCTACCTCGCTTCGTGCAACAGAGACGGCCAGCAACGCGGGCCCACATCACCGGGCTGGCGCGCCGCGTTTTAGGTCCGGTCAGATCGTTCGTGCGGCGTGTAAAAATCTCAAGGATGAGCACAAAATCAGCGTAGAATCTGCATCGAATGATCGGCTCGGCGGCCGTCGTTCGCGTTGCCGTTCCCGAGTATTTCGAAGCCGAGGGATCTACGGCCTACGGTAATCAACATTGCGCAGGGAGAGCATCGTGAGTGAAATCGATTCCGCCGCGAGTAGCCCGGGTTCTTCTGATGAATCACAAGTCAGAGTTGACTCGCCAGACACGGAAGCCATTACTTATCGGCATGATCCTTCCTTGGTGCCTGCTCTGGCACGACTCGTAGATGCGGCATGTGAAGAGGCGGACGACTTGATGACTGCAAGTCTACGCATTCGACAAATCGCGCAGGATATTGAAACTTCGCTTCCTCCCGCCGCACTACAGGTTCTGACCACAACCTTCACGTACCATCTTGCGATCCATCCATTCATGTCTTCCCAGCCAGGCGCCTCCCTGGTCCCATTTGATGGACCATCCATCTTTCCGGTGGCACTGCGCGATGCCGACAGTGATACGCGAGCACTTTGGCTAGCTCTCTATTCATCCGTTACGCATCCTGCAGCGAAGGCCCGTTGTTCGGATATCGTCTTCAGTCTTCGCATGACAAATGGTCGTGACGCTGCGGACGGTGCGGCTCGAGCTTATCTGGATACAATCGGAGGCAGCCTTTCTTCTACTGAGCAGGGAACAGGCTTGTTGCGCGCGTGGGAGATTACGCGTTCAGTAAATCTCTTGTCGCGAATGCAACAGGTAAAGGCAGTCATGCTGGATATGGCGGAGAGGCTATTGAGCGACGGTGAAGATGGACACATCTTCACCAATCTGCTTGATGCCCTGAGTTCGCCACAACGTAAGAAAAACGCACAACCGCTAGATCCCAAGGTCGACGATCTCCTCGACAGGGCGCTTTTGTCCTACTCGGGAACGCTTGTCGTAGGCCAAATAGCTGCGCTTGTTCGGCGTAGAGCTGTCGCTACAGGCGACGATGCCCGTGCTCGGCACGCCAGCGAGGTGGAGGTAAAGGCTCATTTGAGTGATGCTGATGGAGCCGTCGATGCGCTAGTTATTAGGGCGCATCTAAATGAAGCCGCTTCACTGGCTCGCCGCCTCAGCATTCCAGAACTGGAAAACTTGGCAATCTCTCGCTTGCAGTCTGCTCCTCCTGTAAAGTGGCAGACCCTAGCAACCGAGGCCAGCATTCCGAATTTTTATATTCGCGGCTACCTGCGACCATACAAGAGAGCAAAAACGTGGCGCAAAGCTCTGGGCGCATGGTTTGATAGTGAGGCACCCAGCGGTACCCTGGCCAGCAATGAGGCGGTGGCACGCAACGTGCTAACGCATTCGGTGTTGACTAGGATCGTCACGACAATTGAGTTTGGCCCGGGGGATCTCCCTAGGCGAGTTCTTTCGAAAGACGAGGCAAAGTTCCAGAATGAGCTTGTCCGTGCAGAGACCTGGGGGATAAATTTTCACGGGATTCTCCTTGCTGACGCCCTAGATATCATCAAGGGCCGCTTTGGGATTCCCGATTTCAGGGATCTTGAGGAGTCTATTGCCACATCTGGAACTCATCCTGTGTCGGCTAGAACTCTCGCAAAAGGATTGATTCTGTATTGGGTCGGTGAATTTGATGCTTGCGTGCATCTTACTGTCCCCAAAGTCGAGGCATCGGTTCGGGCGCTCCTGCTGGAGCTGAATGAGCCTGTATATAAAACACAAGTCGGCGATGGGGCGGGGCAATTTCCGGGCCTTGGAGCGCTACTCCCACACCTGATAGATAATGGCTTTGACCCTGATTGGGAGCGTTTCCTGAGGACATTTCTCCTTGGGGACGGCATGGGTGTCCGCAACCTTGTTGCTCACGGTTTTATGGACACGGTGAGCCGTGAGAAGGCGGCTCTGGCGCTCCGGGCGTACTCGTTGCTCGTACTCATTACCTCCCACGAACACACCGAGAGGGACGCGGGGCTCGTAAAGGCAAGCTTGGTCAACCCACTCGGAGTTCCGCCACGTCCGTGGTGGCGGCGCGTCGGCCGTGCTGTGCGAGCGGCCCGGAACGAGCTGCTTAGGTAGGCGCGGCAACCCCGCAGAGGCTCGCAGGATTCTCTTGAAATTCGCAGCGTCGCTAGCAAAATGACTCGAAAATCGCAGGGTTCACTTGCGCAGAACACGGACGATGTCTCCGGTGGACGGCTGTGCGTGATGCTTCGCGATCATCACCCGATCGGTGACCAACTCGAAGAGGCTGAATAGAGGGCGCTCGTGAGACGGATGCCACAGCGCCCTTCTTACACGTCG
Organism: Streptomyces sp. NPDC127177; assembly: GCF_042672475.1. Taxonomy (NCBI): domain Bacteria; kingdom Bacillati; phylum Actinomycetota; class Actinomycetes; order Kitasatosporales; family Streptomycetaceae; genus Streptomyces; species Streptomyces sp. NPDC127177. The sequence goes on along the minus strand of NZ_JBHXUW010000023.1, from coordinate 14,231 downwards.
ACCTAGGATGCGGCGGCCGAATAAGCTGGCGAGACCGGTTGCTGTGCTGCCCCGGCAGCCGTCAGGGAAAGGCATCACCGACTGGCCAAAGCTGGGGGAGGCCGAGGACATCCTGGATGGGGCAGGTTGGCATGTGCCTTTCGACCTGGGCGTCGGCGAGCTGTGCAGTAGCCCAGGAGGGCAGGACGGGGGCCGGAAGCGAGGCGGGATCCGAGCTGTGCCAAAGAACGGGGGTGTTCTTTGCCCAGGTCCACGGTGCTGGGTTGTCGACGGTGAGAACGCCGCTGACTTTTCCGTGGGCGTGATCATAGGTGGAGTTCCAATAGCCGTTGGATAGACGACCGACGACGGGAGTACCGGTGTGGACATATTCGACCGAGGCCCCGTATAGCGCTGTCTCGACATCTCGGTTCTCAGGAAAGAAAGCCGCGTGGCCCACCGCCACGATGAATGGCATCCCCAATTCACCATACCTGCTCCCCTTCTTCTTGACCGCGTCGAGCACCCGATCCGACCCGACATCGAGCCAGCTAATCGAGGGGTAAACCCCGATTGCCCTGGCTGCCGGGTCGTCTCGCTTTCCAGGACTTCGGGGTATCGCCTCGAATGACAGGCTCCAGTCGGCTTCCTGCCAGGTATGCCTTGGCAGTGGCACTTTACGCTCGCAGTCTGCAATGACTTGGTCGGGGTCCAGGCTGCTGAGCCACTGCACCAAGCCGTTCTTCAACCGCTTCTGCGAAGGCGCTGCCGCACCCATCGCGTGAACGGAGTACGACAGGAAGAAGTTGGGACTGGGCACATTATCGATGGCGTCGATCAACGGGGGTGGGATTTGTTCACCCATGTCGGCCAGGCGCTGGGCCGACCAGATCGCCTCGACGACGAATCGTTCACCCTCTCGACTAACAAGGAAGTCGGGGTTCTTACCCGCAGTTCCGACACTATGCTCGATCGCCACCTTGCAGCCGGAGCCGATCAGCATTTCGTGCAGGTAGAGCTCCCACAACGCCGAGAAGACGTTCGTGCCAGAGTTACGGTCCAGCAGCCTACTACGCATGCCGCGGCGGGACTGGGCCGGAAGATGCGACCACCACTCATTGATCACATCCCTTATCTGATCCCAAAAAGGCCCGGCAATCCTCTCGAAGAACTCACTGTCCGGCTCCGCGGCTCGCTTTGGCGACGCATCCGTCCGATTCCGGCTTACATATACGGCCACTACGCGGTCGCCTCTCCATCGGCCAATCCGAACTCACCGAAAATGCTCGCCCCTGCCCGCAGCGATCACGAACTGTTAAAAAATGATGTCGTACTTGGGCGACTCTGGAGCGGAACTGCTCACGGGTGCAACCTCTTCACCATGACCGCGTAAACCGGGGAGTCGGCGAAGGGCTGCTGCTCGCCCGCCTTCTCGTAGCCCCACGTCTCGTACAGAACCTGAACCTTCGGGTGCGTCACGTCGACCAGGAGCACCGCAAGGTCTTCACCGCGTTCCTTCAGCAGGGCTTCGTGGAGCCGCTCCGAGATCCCCTGCCCCCGCCACTGCGGGCGCACCATGACTTCGGAGACGGCGTAGGTCGCGGTGTAGCCGTTGTTCGGCGCGAACGCAGTGGAACGCCACCACTCACGGCCCGGCTGGAGCGGGGCGCCGTACGCGAAGCCGGTCGGCTCGTCGCCGTCGAAGGCGACGACGCAGGTGAAGCCGTCCATCCCTGACCAGTGATCGACGAACCACGGGAACCGCTGGTTGAACTCGTTGTCCATCGCGTCGGCGTAGGCGTCGGCGTGCACGTCGATCAGCATCTGCTTGAAGCCCTCGGGGAGGCTTCCCTGTCCGTAGTGCCGCAGGTCGATCACCCTGGTCACGTTCGGCTCCATTCATCTCGCATGCGGTCTGCCCAGTCGCGGGCGTACGTCGTCGACGGCGCCAGCCGGAACAGGTCTCGGTGGAAGTCTCCGATCAGGGTGCGCATGCGCCCCGGCAGTGGAGCGCCCTCCATGATCGTGAAGACGGTGCCCGCGGTCGCCGTAGCCTGCTCGGGCTCGCCCTGGCGGAGTTGCGCCAGGGCGAGCTGGCAGGTGGCCAGCGCGCGGTTGCGCTGGAACTCCGCCGGGACCTTGGCCAGGGACCGGTGAGCCATCGCCTCGGCTTCGGCGGGCTCCCCGTTGTGGTTGAGGATGATCGCCGCGAGGTGGTTGAGTTCGGCCGGTCCGTAGAACGCGGTCCATCGAGGACGTTCGTCCTCGGCCGCCTTTCGGTAGTTCTCCTGGGCTGCGCCCAGGGACCGGCGAGCGGCCCGCAGGTCTCCCAGCGACGAGTGTGCGAGCGCGAGGCGGACGCGGCCCATGGAGCCGAAGAACGGGTCTCTGCGGGCAGCTAGGGAGCCGTTGGCCGCCTGAGCTGCGGCGAGTTGTTCCGGCCAGTTCTTTCGCTGGTAGGCGAGCATGGCCATGTTGACCCACACGCGCATGGCCGTGGGCGGGTCCTGGGAGAGGCCGGCGAACGTGGACGACTCGTGCAGGTACGTCCGGGCCGTGTCCAGGTCACGTAGGTCGATGCACGACCAGGCGGCGACGGTGGTGAACTCGGCCGCGAGCGCGTACAGAGCACGGCGTACACGTTCACTGGCGTTCCGGTGCTGAAGCTCCAGCACCTTTGCGCGAGCTTCGAGGGCTGCGGTCGCCAGGGAGGCGTGCCCGCCTTGACGGTCGTCGGCCTCCACGAGCTGGTTCATGCCGGCCGATGCTCGGGCCACGTCCGACATGCCCACGGACCGACGTTGCTTGACCACGGGAACGACTGCGGCTGCCGTCCCGGTGGTGGAAGCGATGAAGTCGCGACGCCGCACGGGGCCCTCCGGGGGATGTTGCATGGAGCTGGGTGCGCTGAACCCTAAGTCCGCCACGGGGCAGCCGAACACACGCTCAAGTGCAGCGCAAGTGCGTCCGATTGGGCGTCGGCTTGATCCGTTGAGCAGGTTGCGCACCGTCCGGGAGGAGATGTCGCCAGGCCGACCGGTGATCTCCTGTAGCGCGGCGTTCAGGCGTGCCGCCAACTCCTCCTGCGTCAGACCGAGTTGATCAAGTCGGTCCTGAAGAACGAGATTTCCTCCCATGCACCGAACGTAGCTCCACCGTCACGCTGACACCTAGAGCTCGGGTAATGGAAACGTAAAGTCTTCCGGTTGGCGGCGTGTACGGATCCGGGACTCTTCCTGTTGCGCTGGGCTCGTCGCTCGTTGACTGGTCATCGGTCGCCAAGCCGGGTTCGGTGCGGCGGCACGGAGGAAAGCCCGGTCCTGCCTTGCTTGTCCGCACCGGGAACCCCAGCCGGAGGGAAAGACCTCGTGACCATGACCGTCGCTCAACCGAATGCGATCGGCTCCCCGGGTTACGCCGCAGAGGTGCCTTGCGTACGTGAGTCCGTGAGCCTCGCCCGAGCTTTCATCTCCCAGGTGCTGGCGGTCTGGGGCATGGACGACGACGTGACCGGCTGGGGAAAGATCATCGTCACTGAACTGCTGGCCAACGCCGTCGAGCACACCGAGACCCCGGTGTCGCGAATCCACATCGAGCGACCGAGCAACGGTGCCGTCCGCATCGGAGTCTCCGACCGCTCGCACGACGCTCCCCATCTGAAAACGGCCGACCTGAACGCTGAGAGCGGCCGGGGTCTGAGTCTGGTCGCGGCGATGAGTTCGCAGTGGGGCTACGACATGCACTCGTGGGGCAAGGACACCTGGGCTGTGGTCGAGACTCCGGTGGGGAGAGAGCGGTGAGCACCGCAGTGGCTCCGAAACCTCCAGCCCAGGAGTGGACGCCACCGCTCGACGCGGACGGTTTACGGCTCGTGCTGGAGCGGTTCCGGGCGTGGGAACCCCTCGACATCGAGGAGGTCTTCGACGACCTCGACGCGGCGATCGGCAGTCAGCCGCCACCTGTTGCAACGGCTGTCGCCCTGCTCGGCCGCCTCCGCAGACACCTGAAGCAGCTCAGCGACATCACGGTGGCTGACGACAGCTTCCCGCCCAGTGCCGAGATGACCCGCCTTGTCGAGCGAGGAGTTCCTCTGCTGGAGGAGCCCACTCCGGCTGGCTATCGGCAGGCCGTCGGCCTCGCCCGCCGTCTCGCCTTCGTGACCGCTGACCTGATCGAAGTGTTGATCGAGGCTCGCTACATCAAGGAGATCGAGTGACGCACGCCCCTTGCCACCCGCGAGCCACCCAGCGGGCTGGTCGACACGAACCGGCCCGCCGGGCAGCCCTCCGCGGGCGTGGACCTCCCAGCTCGCCGTCCAGCGCGGCCCTGTCGGTCAGCCGACGAGAACCGAGCGCGCTCTCCCCTGGATTACCCGACCCATCCGGCATGCGACCGCCGGCCTGCATCCCCCATACGCACGACTGAAGGAAGTCCATGACGAACACGACCGTCGAGCCCGACGAAGCGACCCGTCTCCGGAACAAGGTGGTGGACGAGTTGCGCGCAGGCGGCGACATCTCCTCCTCGGAGATCGAAGCCGTCATGCGCAAGGTGCCTCGGCACGCGTTCATTCCCGACACCCCGCTGGACAAGGCGTACGACACGTACGCGGCAGTGATCACCAAGACGGACGAGCACGGTGTGCAGCTCAGCTCCGTCTCCGCCCCGCAGATCCAGGCGATGATGCTGGAGCAGGCCCAGGTGAAGCCCGGCATGCGCGTTTTGGAGATCGGTTCGGGCGGGCTGAACGCCGCCTACCTCGCCGAGCTCGTGGGCGAGCACGGCGAGGTCGTCACCGTGGACATCGACCCCGTAGTCACCGAGCGGGCGCACCGGCTCCTGAACGAGCACGGCTACGACCGGGTACGCGTCCTTACCGCCGACGCCGCCGAGCCCATTCCGGAGCTCGGCGAGGTCGACGTCGTCATGGTGACCGCCGGAGCCTGGGACATTGCTCCGGCATGGACCGCGCAGCTCAAGCAGGGCGGTCGGCTTGTGGTGCCGCTGCGGATGCGTGGCCTGACCCGGTCGGTCGCCTTTACCCAGATCACGGGCGAACACGGCCCGTACCTGGAGAGCGTGTCGGCGCTCATCTGCGGCTTCGTCCCGATGCAGGGCTCGACAGCCCACCGGGAAGAACTTCTTCTCGTCAACGGCACACCGGAGATCGGGCTGAAGTTCGATGACGGGCTACCGGCCGACCCACACCGACTGGACAACGCGGTCACGTTCCCGCGCCACGAGCTGTGGACAGGCGTCGTCATCGGCCTCTCGGAACTTATCGACACCCTCCAGATGGCCATGGCCATCAGCCTGCCCGGCTTCTGCACGATGGCCGTCGACGAGGACCTGGACACGGGCCTGGTCACCCCCGTGAACAAGCGGTTCGCCCTCGCCGCCGTCGAGGACGACACCTTCGCCTACCTCGTCACCCGCCGCACCGATGACAACAAGCACATCGAATACGGCGTGCACGCTCTCGGAGCGAACGCGAAGCAGTTCGCCGACCAGGTCGCCGACGTGCTCCGTGACTGGGAGGCCAGCCGGCGCGGGGGCCCCAGCCCGGTCATCCGGGTCTATCCGGCCAACACCTCTGATGACCAGATCCCGGCCGACCGGGTCATCGACAAGGTGCACAGCCGGGTCTCGCTCTCCTGGCCCTCGGCGTAACACCGGAAGCCAGGTTGTTCCACACCATCCGGACACCAAGAAGAAAGGCACGAACATGACGAGCGCCACTCTGGCCCCTCCCGCCCCGCTGGCGGGCCTGGACGACGACTTCGCGCCCCTGGACGTGAAGGTCGTCATCGCGGAGCACGCGTACGGCAAGCTCATGTGCTCCACGGGCGACGGCTGCGGCACCACCTGCGCGACCGGCGCCTCCGCCTGCGGCTCCTTCACGGAGGACCCGGCCTGATCCAGGCCGTTCCCTGCCGGTGGGCCGAGCGAATCGCTCCGCTCGGCCCACCGGCTCCTCACCCGCCCCGCCAGACGGAGGGCCCATGGTTTCCCGAGCAGTCGCCGACTACCGATGGCAGGGCGCCGCCATGCTGCGCGCCACCACCAGCACCGGACCGGCAGACATCCCCCGTACCCTCGACCTGGACAACGTGGCCGTCACTCGCGGGTGGCTGAACCGCGTCTGGGAATGCGATGGCTTCCGCGACGCGCTGGAGCTGGCCACCCCCGTCCTGTCCGACGCCATCGAAGCAGTCGTTCAAGGCCGGCAGTCCGAGCCTCGTCACATCCGCCGCACCGCGGTATCGACGGTCTCCTACCTCTTGCGGTGGCAACACCGGCCGACCCCGCTGGGCCTGTTCGCCGGCACCGCTCCGGTGACGGTCGGGCCCAGGGCAAGCGCGCGGTGGCGCGACAAGCACCGCGTGCTGATCCGGCCGGACTCCGAATGGGTCACCGACATGATCCTCCGACTCCAGCGCATCCCCGCGTTACTGGCGCGACTCCCGCTCGTCGCCAACAACGCCGCCCGCACGCGGGGCGATCGGCTCGTGGCGCCGGGCCCGCCCTCCGACGGGCACGCCGTCCTGCTGGCCCCGGTCGAGATATCCGTCCGCAATGCCCGGCCGGTGGCCGCCGCCATGGACGCCGCCCGCTCGCCCATCCCTTACGGCGCCTTGTACGGCCACCTGCGCGACAGCTTCCCCCAGGCCACACCGGAGCAGATCGACGCGCTTCTCACCAGCCTGGTCGAGCAGCAGTTCCTCATCACCAGCCTGTGGGCACCCATGACCACCGTGGACCCCCTCCAGCACCTGTGCCACGAACTGGAACAGCACGACGCGGACAGCATCCCTGACGTGCGGGACCTGGTCCACGAGCTGTACGCGCTGCGCGACGAGGTATCCGCCCACCAGCCGACACTCTCCGACATCAGCGTGAGCGCCCTCGCCACACGGATGCGCGCCCTCACCGCGGTCACCCCGACACCGTTGCTCATTGACATCGCCCTCGACTGCGAGACCCAGCTCCCGCAGACCGTGATCGCGGAAGCGCAGGCAGCTGTGTCAGCCCTCTACCGGACCACCCCGCAGCCCTACGGTTATCAGCACTGGCGCGACTACCACCGCCGGTTCCGGGCCCGGTACGGCGTCGGCGCCCTGGTGCCGGTGATGGAGCTGGTTGCCGACAGCGGCCTCGGGCTGCCCGCCGGATACATCGGCTCCGAACGCGGAGCCTCCCTGAAGGTGCGCACCGACCGCGACGAGCTGCTGCTCTCGCTGATGCAGCAAGTCCTCCTCGACGGCCGCGACGAACTGCGGCTGACGGACGACATGGTCCATGCCCTGGAGAAGGCCGCCGGAACGGACGAGCGGCTGTTCGTGCCCCGAGTGGAGGCCGCCTTCGAGATCCACGCCCCCAGCACCCGGGCGCTGTCCAGCGGCACGTTCGACCTCATGCTCACGGCGGTGCCCCGCCCGGGCAGCAGCATGGCGGGCCGGTTCGCCCACGTCCTGCCGCCCGAGCACCAAGACGCCCTCGCCACCAGCTATCGCGGGGCACCGGACCGCCTCGCGGCGCAGCTCGTGTTCCCACCGCGTCGGCACCGCAACGAGAACGTCACCCGCACATCGCGACTGCTGCCGCACATCATCGAGCTCTCCGGCCACCAGGAGCTCGACGAGACAACGATCCGGCTCGCCGACATCGCCGTAACCGCCGACCCGCGCAGTTTCCATCTCGTGCAGCTCTCCACCGGCCGGCCCATCGACGTGCGGGTCCTGCACGCCCTGGAAGGCGGAACCCAGACCCCGCCGCTGGCCCGGTTCCTGGCAGAGGTGGCCAACGGACGGTACGCCGCCTACAAGCCGTTCGACTTCGGCACCGGTTCCCGGCTCCCGTACCTCCCCCGGGTCCGCTACCGCCGCGCCATCCTCACGCAGGCCCGATGGCTACTGATGGCGCATGACCTGCCCGCCCGGAAAGCCCCGAGGCAGGAGTGGGAGGACGCCTTCACTGCCTGGCGGAACCGGCTGCGGGTCCCGAGGCAGGTCGCCGTCATCGAGTACGACCAGCGCCTCCCGCTCGACCTGTCCCACCCGGTCCACCTCCGGGTCCTGCGCGCCCACCTCGACAACGCCCGGCGCGTGGAGCTGCGCGAGGTACCGGACGCAGACGCCCACGGCTGGATCGGACGGGCACACGAGATCTGGCTCTCGCTGGGCCGTTCCGAGCCGGACACCCCGTACGTGCCCCGGCTGAGCTCCACTACGTCGCCGGGCACCGAGCGGCACCTGCCGGGCGGCGGCAACGTTCTTCACGCACAGCTCCACGCCCACCCGCGCCGCTACGACGAGATCCTGAGTCACCACCTGCCCCGCCTGCTCGCCGCGTTCGGGGAAGACCCGCCGACTTGGTGGTTCACCCGGCACCGGGAGATGGCCCGGCCGGACGCCGACCAGCACCTCGGCCTCACCCTGCTCCTGCCGCCGGACTCGTACGAAGTCGGCGCACGGCACGTCCGCGCGTGGGCCGACAGCCTGCACACGATGGGGCTCGCGTCCGGACTCGCCCTGGCCCCGTACCAGCCGCAGACCGGACGCTTCGGCCACGGGCCGGCCATGAACGCCGCGCACCAGGTGTTCGCCGCGGACTCCGCCGCCGCCCTTGCGCAGATCCAACTCGCCGAGCGCACCGATGCCTTCGCCCCACAGGCCCTCGCCGCCGCCAGCGCCCTGCACCTCGTCACTCCCCTGGCACCGAACGCTGCGGCGGCCGAAGAGTGGCTGGTGGGCAACCTCCCCCAGGGCACCGGCCGGTTGGACCGGGCCCTGCGCGGCCAGGTGCTCGAACTCACCGGGCCGAACGGTGCCTCTGCGCTCGCGTCCCTCCCCGGGGGCAGGCAGGTCGCCGAAGCGTGGCGAGCCCGCGCCGCCGCAGTGGACTTCTACCGGACCGCATTGGTCAGTGAACGTCATCCGCTCGACGTCGCCCGCTCGCTGCTGCACCAGCACCACGTCCGAGCTCTTGGCGTCGATCCGCGCACCGAGGAGACGACGATCCGACTCGTGCGAACAGCCGCCCTCCAGCACCGGATGGCGGACCGATGACCACGCTGGCAACCACCGCCGCAACAATCTTGGAGCAGTACACAGCTGATCTGGCTGAGCCTCCTCCCCCGCCCCCGGAGGAGCCCTGGGCGGTGCAGTCGCTCGCCGACGGCGCTGCCGGAATCAGCCTGCTGCACATCGAGATCGCCAGCGGGTACGGCGGCTCCTGGCGTTCCGCGCACCGGTGGATCACGAGTGCAGCCTCCGGACCCATCAGCGCGGCCGACCAGACGGGCCTGTTCCTCGGCGTCCCGGCCGTCGGCTTCGTCCTCACCGCCGTTCCTCCGGCCTACCGGCATCTGTACGCCTCGGCGCGCACGACCCTGCACCAGCACATCACCGATCTCGCCCACCGCCGCGTGGACGCCGCGCTCGCCCGCATCGGCAGGGGAGACCTGCCGACCTTCGCGGAGTACGACCTCTTCTACGGCCTCACCGGGATCGGCGCCTACCTCCTGCGCACCGAGCCCGAGGGCCCAGCCCTGGAGAGGATCTTGCAGTACCTCGTCGCCCTTACCCGGCCGCTCGCCGCTGACGGGCGCGGGCTGCCCGGCTGGTGGGTCCGCCATGACCCGGCGCGCGGCGAGTCGCCCCACTTCCCGGGCGGACACGGCAACTTCGGCGCGGCCCACGGCATCGCGGGCCCCCTCCTCCTCCTGGCCCAAGCCATGCGCCGCGGACCCACCGTCCATGGCCACCAGGACGCCATGCTCACCATCTGCGCCCACCTCGACGCCTGGTGCCAGCACGGCGATTCCGGCCCGTGGTGGCCCGAGTACATCTCGCGGCGCGATCTCGACCGCCGACGGCCCCACAAAAACACCCCCGCCCGTCCGAGCTGGTGCTACGGCACGACGGGCATCGCGCGGGCAGGCCAGCTCGCGGGGATCGCCCTACGCTCACCCACGCTCCAGAAGTTCTACGAGGACGCCCTGTACCGGGCATTGTCCGATCCCGCGCAACTCGCCCTGGTCACCGACAGCGGTCTCTGCCATGGATGGGCGGGCATCTACCAGACCGCTCACCGCGCAGCCGCAGACGCTCTCGACCCACGCCTTCACGCCCTCCCGGAACGCCTTGGTACCGCCCTCGCCGCATCCGGCCGGCCCGGCTCTCTCGCGGCTCCCGGCCTGATCAATGGCGCCGCTGGCACCGCGCTCGCCCTCACCACGTCCGCCTCGCAACAGGCACCGAGCACTGGATGGGACGCATGTCTCTTGATCAACTGACTCAGGCAAGTGAGCCGAGTCCGACGCAGCACGCAGTGCTCGCCGTCCTGGCCGGCCTGCCGCTCGCCGACGCGGCGCAGCAGTACCGGATAGACCCTGTGGTCCTCTCGGAGGCGGTCGCGGTCTACGACCAGGCCGGCCGAGAAGCCTTGGCCCGCCACGCGGCCACCACCGACTGGTGGCAGACGTACCTTCACTTCACGGACTGGTCGAATGCCGACAGCACCTTCGCCGCGCATGTCCTGCCCATCTTGCGCGAGGCGGAAGCTGCCGACACGATCGACGGCTGGTGGTACACCAGAAAGCATCCCTGCTGGAGGCTGCGTCTCCGGATCCAGCCCGTAAACGGTGCCAAGCTGGCCGTCGCGGACGGCTTCGACCGCCTCGTGTCCGAAGGACACCTTCAGCGCTGGTGGCCCGGCATCTACGAACCGGAGACGCCAGCGTTCGGCGGAATGACCAGCATGGCGGCCGCGCACGCCCTGTTCGTCACCGACAGCCAAGAGATCCAGCAGTTGCTCCAGCGCGACGATCTAGCCATCGGACCCAGGGAGTTGTCCGTCCTCCTGTGCACCATCATGATGCGCGCCGCACGGTTGGAGTGGTACGAACAGGGCGATGTCTGGGACCGCGTCATCACGACGGAACACCGCTCGGCCGTCAGTGGCGTTCCACAGAAGCAGCTCGACGCCCGAGCCCTGGAGATCCGGCCCCTGCTTCTCGCCGACAGCGACACCCTGCTGCGCTCCGGCTGCACACTGGGGCCCATCGCCGAGTGGGCCGACGCCTTCCGCAGCACCGGCCACGCGCTCGCCTGCGGCGTGCAGGACGGAACACTCGACCGCGGGCTGCGACAGGTGCTCAGCTACCACGTGATCTTTCACTGGAACCGGCTCGGACTATCCCTGCGTGGGCAAAGCATCCTGGCTTGGGCAGCCAGGGCGGCAATCCTGCAGGGCAGCAACGAAGGGTAGAGCCAACGCACAAGATGCCCGGAGCCGACCAGAGATAGGTCAGCCGCACTCTTCCTCAGCAGCAGCCGAGACCACTCGACGGGCGCGTCTCAATTGCAGGGCCCGGGCTACCAGCGCGGTCACCAGCGCCGCCGCGAGTCCGCCCAGGAACTCCGGAACTGCGGCCACTAGTAGCTCCGGGATGGCGCTCAGATGGCCGGTGCATCCCGCGTCGGTCGATAGGACTACCTCGTTGATCTCTGTCAACATCTCAGAACGCCTCCGTTACTCAAACGCGTCACGGCCGTCGTTGACCGCGCAGCCAGCGTGCTCAGGGCGGGCGATGCCCCCAACCCGCGCTGGGGCAGTCGGGGATCGTTCGGGGCGTTCACCCGCTGAGGTAGGGACTGGCCTGGGAGAATGGCGGGTGTCCCGGGCCCGTCCCAGGGACGCGCCTGGGACGGGCCCGGGACAGGAGATCGAGGAAGGCCAGCAATGAGCGCTTCTGAGGGAGACGGCACCAACGCAGCGTTTGCGCTCGCCGACTTTCTACGGACTCGCGCTCAGGAGGCGGGCCTTAGCACGCGTGAGATCACCCGCGCCTTCCAGCAGCGGGCCAACCTGGAGCGGGCTCGGGTCGCTGCGGGGGCGGCCAGGCCAGCCGCACCAGTGGGCGAGATGAGTTTCTCCAAGTCGCACCTCGACCGCCTCCTTAAGGGCGGTGCCACGCTGCCATCCGTCCAGTTCCTCGGAGTCTTCCTGGAGATCACCAGCGCCGCCGCTGGCTTGCCTCCACAGCGCCACCAGACGCTGTACCGGGAGGCGACGGAGCTGCTGACCAAGGCCCGGCGGTTGCGGGCCCGCCCAGTTGCACTGCCGCAGCCACAACCGGAGACACACACCGAATCGGCGGCCATCGCTACGCTGCAGGCGCAGTTGGACCTCGAACGGGCGCATCGCGCTGGGGACCGCCTTCGCCGAGAACTGGCCGACACCCACGCGTTGATGGGCACACTGCTGCAGATTATTGACGCACTGCGAGACATCATCACCGAACTCGACCTTGACCTGTTCGACGCACCACATACCGCCGTGCGGACAGTTCCGCGCACGCTGGCCGAGCGGCAGCACACCGAGGCGGTCGAGTACAAGGCGGCAGCAGAGGCAGAGTACGGCCGAGTCGACCACCGTCGACGGGTGCTGGAGCTGCTGTGGGACCAAGCGCAAGGCAACCTACGGCGGCTAGCCGCGCACGCCGAGGTCGGGCACTTGCGGCCCCTGCCTGACCTCCCGCCTTTGCCGACCCAGCGCGTCCTCTCTCACGGCCTCCGCGCCGAGCCCGCCCTCGCAGACATCGCGACCGCCCTCAGCCGGGTCCAGGAGTACAACGACACCGAGGACCAGAAGATCAGTGATCTTCAGGATGCCCTCTCAGACAACGTGCCTCTGGCACCTGATGACGAATTGGCAATCCTGCTGGCCGCCACCCATCTGAGCGATCCTCACGCCCGCGACGCCGCCCTGCGAACTGTCCTGGCGAGCTGGGCCCACCACCCGAGCACTCGCGACACCCTTCTGCGACTCGTCCATGATGACCGGTCGGCCATCCGCCACCGCGTGGCATGGGGCTTGGCAGCCGCCTGGGTCGGCACACCAAAGGCCCGGGATGCCATCGTGGTACTGGCCGGTGACCCGGAGCGCCGCGTCCGGCAGACGGCGGCGTTGGGGCTGGTACACGGCTGGGCGGGCGACAACGCCGCGCGAGACGCTCTGGCCCAGCTTGTCCAGCACCAGGATCCGGAAGTCAGGCAGACAGTGGTGCAGGCGCTGGTTCGGGGGTGGGCAAATGATTCGATGGTCCGTGACTGCCTGGTCGCCCTGTCCTGCGACAGCGATGTGCTGGTCCGGGCGGTTGCTGCGGAGTTCCTTGCCGAGGGCTGGACCGATGACGGGATCGCACGCGCCGCCCTCAGATCCCTATGCGAAGATCCTGCGGAATCCATCCGTTGGATCGCAATGCAGGGGCTCACACGACAGGGCTACACGCCGGCCACCTCGCCCCTTACAAACAACGCCATCGTCCAGGCTGCCGAGCTGTCACCTTCCTTCCAGGAACTTGGGACCCTGCCGGTCGTTGCAGCGTTACGCCGAGGGATTTGCTTCTACGAAGGAATCACCGTGCTCGTTGGCGCCAACGGCACTGGGAAGACCCTCCTGCTGAACGCCCTAGCTCTATTGATGGACTCAAAGAGCTCCGTTCTTCCAACGGGCAAACCGGCCTCTGTGACCAAGGGCCTCGCCGAGCATCTCCAGATCACCTGGAACGGCGCCCGAGAGACTCACAGTTGCCACTACATCAATGGCAATGCCGTTCCGACAAGGCACCGTTACGCCTCCGGGCTGGAGAACTACCGGGCGCACCTGCGCTCCCTGGCCGAGTCAGACGATGCGCCGAATAGGGTCGTGCTTATTGACGAGCCTCGCGGATTCCTGCATCCCACGTCGGAGCGCACGATCATCGACGAGCTCGTGGAACTCGCCGACCGAGGCTTCCAGCTAATCGTCACCTCCACGCAAACCAGTTCGACCGCTCTCTCAGTGGCCCGCGTCATTGAGATCGATCGGGGCGCTAATCGCACCAAAGCCTTCGATCCAACGAAGTTCCCTGGCGGCCCCCCGCTGTCGTGACAGGCGCGAGGGGAGCTCCGGCCCATCAAGGGCGTCCCCACGCGGGCCGCAGACCTCGTTACTACGGGGCCGCCCCCGCTCCCCCGCAGAGGGTTGCAGTTTGGGTTGCATTCAGCCGCGTCCACGCCCGTTCACTCCACCCCAGTGAGCACACCCTGCCGCAGGTCAGGACGCCTGCGAACGCTGCCGGACCCTCGGACGAACAGTTGGAAAGCGTGTTGGGGGCAACCCCTCACGAGTTCGAATCTCGTATCCTCCGCCATTGCTCTCACCGGGCAATACGTCGAAGGCCCCCGTTGCTTGCAGCGGGGGCC
>NZ_JBHXUW010000022.1:0-112594 GCF_042672475.1 Streptomyces sp. NPDC127177 | reverse complement strand
GGTGCCGTTCCCTAGCCACGGAACGGCACCACCCCGCATTCATCGGGTACGTCAGCCGATGTTCGGGCCGTTGTCGTTGGACAGGTCCAGGCCGAAGCGGGCCTTGAGCACCGGGGCGCCCAGGTCGACCGGGTTGAAGGCGAACGCGCCCGTCGCGGTCAGCCCCGAGGAGGCGCCCCGCAGCGACCACACCGCACCGCCGTCCGCGACCGCGTCGAGGTCCTCGTCGGGGGCACCGGCCGCCAGGTCCGCCTTGCCGTCCTTGTTGATGTCGAGCAGCCGGACCGATCCACCGAAGTGGTCACCGGCCTCCGCCACGCCCGGCACCCCGGCCGAGTCCTGGTGGAAGGACTGCGAACCGGTACCGCTCAGTCCGCCGGGGCCGCCCTTCAGCAGCACCACCGCTCCGGCCCCCTTGGTCTTCTCGATGGCCTCGAAAGGCACACCCGCGACCAGGTCGGCGTAACCGTCGCCGTTGACGTCACCCGCGCTGAGCCGGGCGCCGAACTGGTCGCCCTTCTCGCTCACCCCGGGCACGCCCGCGGTGTCCTGGGTGATCGTCTTGGTCCGGGTGGTGCTCGGACCGGACGCGGAACCGTAGTAGATCTTGATGGTTCCGGGGTCCGTGGGCAGGTCCTCCGTGATGCCGTTGGGGATCACCCGGGTGGCAAGGTCGGCCTTGCCGTCCTTGTCGAAGTCACCGACCGCGGTGGCCGCGGCGCTCGGGAGCGCGGTCGAGGTCTTGGACAGGCCCTTCGGGGTGCCCAGCCACAGCTTGCCGCCCTCGGCGTGGTTCTCGTACACGAAGAACGTGCACAGGTCGTCGATGCCGTCGCCGTTGAAGTCGCCTGCCGCTGTGTTCGACATGGTGTTGTCCGTGTCGGACATGAAGATCCCCTGCTCGCGGGCCGGCGACCCGTCCCGGGCGAACGGCCCGTAGAGCACGCTGCGCTGCTGCCCATCGTCTCCGTGCAGCATCATCAGGTCCCTCGTACCGTCGCCGTCGAAGTCACCGGCGGTGAGGTTGTCTCCCACCTGGGTGTCAGAGAAAGTCGGCACGCGGGCCGCGCCCTGCCCGGTGATGCCCCCGGTGTTGCCCCACAGCATGATGACGGAGCCGTTGATGGCGGAGCCTTCGAACAGGAACCTTTCATGGGTGACCAGAGCGAGGTCGGTCAGCCCGTCGTGGTCGAGGTCCTCGGCGAACATCCGGTAGCCGAAGCCGTGATCGTCACCGGGCACGCCCGGTACGCCCGGGGTGTTCTGATCGATGACCGTGGTGTTCGCTGTCGTCAGGCCCTTGGCCGAGCCGTAGCTGACGGTGACGTAACCGGCCCAGGAATGGCCGGCCACCGTGGCGGCGGGGGCGGCGACGGCGAGGTCCTGATAGCCGTCTCCGTTGAAGTCCTCGCGCACGGTGGTGGCTGCTGTACCCCCGGCCGCGGCCGTACCCGCGGACGTGCCGCTGGGAGCTGCGACGGCCGTGCCGCCCGACAGTGCCGCGGCAGTACAGACGGCCATGGCCAGCATGGTGCGAATGCCCACAAAATCCTCCTTGGTCGCGTACGTGGAGCCAATGGCGTACGAGGTGTGAGGGCTCGCATGGGAGACACGTGTGACGGGGAGAAGGTTGCACGGCGAACGGGAGGTGAACTCTGGTGCTGAGCAAGGCAGTCGGGGCGGGCGTGCGGCGGTCCGCGCCCGTCCGGCCGTCAAGACCACTCCTCACGAAATCGCGTTCCCCGCGAGCCCGGCACGGGAGTGGGTGCCTCGCTGGTCTCCCGGGCGGGTCCGAGCCGCTATGCGCCGCTGCGGTCGCTTTCGGCGCAGGGCTCTTCCTGTTCGACCACGCGTACGAGGAGATCCATGAGCTGGGTCCGCTCGGCAGGCGTCAGTGAGGCCGTCAGCTCATCGTTCGCCTCGCGGCCCAGTTTCTCCGTCTGGAGCAGACGGCGTTCCCCGTCCGGGGACAGGGTGATGGCGTTCTTGCGACGGTCCTTGGCGTCCGGCGCGCGGGTCACGAGGCCGTCGTTCTGCAGGTCGTTGAGGATCGCGACCATGTCCTTGGGGTCGATGCTCAGGCTGCGGCCCAGCTCGGCCTGCGATACGGGTCCCAGCTCGGCGACGGCTGACAGGACGGCGTGGTGCATCATCCGCATGCCCGCCCGGGCGAGGGCCTCGGCGACGAGACGGTGCCCCCTGGCCGCTGCGCGGCCCAGGAGCCAGCTGGGGAGGGAGCGGATGCGGGCGGGGGCGCGGGTGGTCTCGGGCATGGGGACAGGCTAACCAGAAAACCATTGGGGTTCCCTACGATTTCCATTATCGTTGGTTCTCCCAATGATCTGGAGGTGGGCATGCGGCGGGTTCGTTTCTATGAGTACGGCGGTCCGGAGGTGCTCCGTGTCGAAGACGCGGAGGCCCCCGAGCCCGGGCCCGGGGAACTGCTGGTCCGCACGGAAGCCATCGGTGTGACGCTTCCCTCGGTGCGCAAGGTGCGCGGAGAGGGTGGCGGGACGCCGCTGCCGGGAGTCCTCGGAGGCGATGTCGCCGGGACGGTGATCGCGCTCGGTCCGGACGTGACGGATTTCGAGGTCGGCGACCGCGTCACCTCGCTCGTTTTCAGCGGCGGCTCGTACTCCGAGCTGGCGATCGCCCCCTGCTCCATGGCGAGCCGCATTCCGGACGGAGCGAGCGCCACCCAGGCCGTTGCGCTGGTACGCAGCGGACACGTCGCCCTCGCCGCCCTTGCCACGGCCCGCCCTCGTGCGAGCGAGTCGGTCCTGATCACGGGTGCCGCGAGCGGAGTGGGGCATCTCGCGGTCCAACTGGCCAAGCTCCAGGGGATCGGAAGGGTCGTCGCGGCCGTGAGCTCGCACACCAAGGCAGAGTTCCTCCGCGGGCTGGGCGCCGACGAGGTCGTGACCTACGACAGCCAGCGCTGGGGGGAGCCGGTCGACGTCGTCCTGGACGGGGTCGGCGGAGATCTGCTCCCACGCGCCGTCTCCGCACTCGCACCCGGCGGGCGGCTCGTCTTCTTCAACTCGGGTGGTGGCACCGTTCCCGCCTTCGACCTCCTGGCGGGATCGAAAACCATCACCGGGCTCACCATGGCGAGGTTCGTCGGCACTCACCGTGAGCTCTACGATCGGCACGGCGAGGAGCTGTGGGAGCTGGCCCTGTCCGGACGCCTGCGGCCGGTCGTCCATGCCCGGATTCCGCTGGCTGATGCGGCCCGGGCGCACGAGATCATCGAAGCCAGGGCCAACCTCGGCAAGGTCATCCTGCTGCCCTGACGGGGCAGTTCCCGCACGGGGAATCGCTTGCCGGTCGGCAACGTCACGCAGTCCAGTACCTCGGACCCTTCATGACGTCTCCCGGGAGAAGGTCACGGCAGTTCGGATGCCCCCTCCCGGTCGGGAGCCGAGGACTTCGGGTGAGCCGGGCCATCGGCCGAGGCAGCGCCACGCAGCGCCTCCTCGACCCGCCGGTTGCTTGTCATGGTCGCCGTGACGGCGGTCATGGCGAGGAGGAGGCAGGCGGCGGCGTAGAGCGGGGTGCGCAGGTCGTACGCGGTGGCCAGCCAGCCGCCGAGGAAGGCGCCGAACGGGGCTGCGCACATGGCGAGCATGCGGGAGGTGGAGGCGACCCGGCCCATCAGGTGCGCCGGGACGATCGCCTGCCGCAGGGAGGGTGCGAGCACCATCGTGGCGCCCATGCCCGCCCCGCACACGGCGAGCGCGAGGCCTGCCACATACGGATTCGGGGCGGCGGCAAGCCCCAGGATGGCAAGCCCCTCGACCGCGGCCGTGCAGGTCAGCGCGGTGCCGGTGCCGAGCCATCGGCCGAGGACGGAGGCGATGCCCGCGCCGAGCAGGCCACCGGTGGCCTCCGCCGTGAGGAGCAGACCGTAGCCGAAGGTCTCGATGCCGAGACGGTCGCGCGCGAAGAGGGCGAGCACGGTCTCCACGGCGAGGAAGGCCACGTTCCCGACCGCCGGACGGAGCGCGAGCCCGAGCAGCAACCGGTCCCGGAAGACGTACGAGGCCCCGGCCCGCGCCTGCCGGAGCAGCGACTCGCGGGCCTCCTGTACGGGTCTTGGCCCGGCGGGGAGCGAGCGTACGAGCAGTGCGGAGAGCGCGAACGACAACGCGTCGGCGAGCAGCGGCACCGCCCGCCCGAGCGCGAGCAACGCACTGCCGGCGGGCGGCCCCGCGAATCCGGAGGCGGCGGTCTGGGCGCCGCGCAGACGGGAGTTGGCACGGGCCAGGAGTGCTGGGTCGCGGCCGACCAGATTCGGCAGATAGGCCGTGGCGGCCGTGTCGAAGAAGAGACCGCCGAGGCCGAGCAGGAAGGCGACGGCCGCGAGCAGCAAAACGCTCAGCATGTCGAGCGCGGCGGCCGCCGCCGGTATCGCGAGCAGTAACGCACGCGCCGCGTCCGCGACCCACATCGTGCGCCTGCGGTCCCAGCGGTCCACCAGCGCACCGCCGAGCACCCCGAAGAGCAGCCACGGCAGCGTCCCGGCGGCCGTGACGACGGCGAGTGCCATCGGATCCCGCGTCAACGTCAACGCGAGCAGCGGCAGGGCGGCGTGCGTCACCCCGTCTCCGAGTGATGACACGGTTTGCGCGGTCCACAGTCGTCCGAACCCGGCCGGCAATTTCTGTGCTTCGACTGTCACTTGGAGCCCTCCTCGGCCTGCTCGCGCGGCGCGGGACGGAACAGCGCGAAGGCGAGCGACACGTCCGGCAGTGATGGATCGGACAGTTCCCGGTACTCGTCCGCCAGTGCCTCCAGCCGCGCCCCCAGCTCCGCGAACTGCTCCTCGGTGAGCCGCAGATGCGCCATCCGTACATGCCGCTCGCCGTCCACCGGCGCCGCTTCCAGGTCCGCCACGGCATTCCGCATCAGCACATCTGGCTGTCCCGGCCCCGGATCCGGCAGCACGATCGACCGCGCGGCCATCGCGTAGTACCGCTCGGTGACGCCCCGCACCTTCCGCGTCCGCACCACCTTCACCAGGCCGGCCCGTTCGAGGAGACGCACGTGATAGCTGGAACTCCCCTTCGCGAGGCCCACCCGCTCGGCGACTTGGGTAATCGTCGCCGGCTCGAAGCGGAGCACGGCCATGATCCGGTGGCGTGTGAGGTTGGAGACGGCGCGGAGCTGCGCGTCGGTGGTGACGTGAAGCGTCTCGGTTAGTTCGTCGGCAGGCATGCGCTCAATGGTCAACGACTCTTGACCATTGCGCAAGGGGTTTCGCGACGAGTGGCCCGGGTCCACTCCTGACAGACCTTCGACAACGGGCGTGCGGTGGGGCCACGGTGAACGCGCACCAGCGCGATCCGGCAGGTCAGGGAAGCCGCGATGCGGCAGGTCAGGGAAACCGTGATCCGGCAGGTCAGGGAAATGAGGTCGCTCCGGGCGGGTTCGGGCGGTACTTGTTGACGATGACTTCTCCCACTGAACAATTGCTTCCCGGTACGCAGCGCGCTCTGCTGCACCGCATCGCCACCGCCCAGGCCGATGGCCGCTCACCCTCACTGGTGGCCGCGGTGCGGCGGCAGGGGCAGGCCGTCTGGAACGGCTCCCGCAGCTGTGTCGACGGCCATGCCCCCGACGCGGACACCCAGTTCCGAATCGGCTCCCTCACCAAGACGTTCACCGCGGTGCTGGTCCTGCGGCTGCGCGACGAGGGCCTGCTGGATCTGGCCGATCCGCTGGAGAAGCACCTTCCCGGTACCGGGGCGGGGGACGTCACCATCTACCAACTCCTCGGCCACACCGCGGGGCTGGGCGCCGAGTCACCCGCACCCTGGTGGGAGCGGACGCCCGGCAGCCTGCGGCCCGAACTCGCCGATGTGCTCGGTGAGCAGCCCCGGATGCACCAGCCCGGCCGACGGCACCACTACTCCAACCCCGGCTACACGGTGCTGGGTTCGCTGATCGAGGCCCTGCGCGGAGTGCCCTGGGCGCAGGCGCTGCGGACAGAGGTCCTGGAGCCGCTGGGCATGCACCGGACGGGTCCGCAGCCAGAGGCGCCGCACGCCGGTGGCTGGGCTGTCCATCCGTGGGCGGACGTCATGCTGCCGGAGCCGGTCGAGGACCTCGGCCTGATGGCGCCGGCCGGTCAGCTGTGGTCCACCACGGCCGATCTCCTCCGTTTCGCGGCCTTCCTCGCCGAGGGGGACGACCGGGTGCTCCGCGCCACCTCGGTGGAGGAGATGAAGGCGCCTTCCGCGCCGCCGGAGCCGGGGGACTGGGAGGGCAACTACGGTCTGGGACTGCAGGTGGTACGCAGGAAGGGCCGGACACTCGTCGGGCACACCGGATCGCTCCCCGGGTTCCTGGCTGCACTGTGGTTCTGCGCCGAGGACGATGTGGCCGCCGTCGTGTTCGCCAACGCCACCTCGGGGCCGCCGATCGGGGAGGTGGCCGCAGAGCTCGTCGAGATCGTTGCCGAGGCCGAGCCCCGCATTCCGGAGCCGTGGCGGCCGCTGCCCGAGGTGGACGCCGAACTTCTTGCGCTGACCGGTCCCTGGTACTGGGGAACGCGTACCAACATCCTGCGTCTGACCCACGATCGAGGACTGGAGCTCCGTGGGCTCCGCGGTGACGGCCGTGGAGCCCGCTTCACCGCCCGGCCGGACGGGACCTGGATCGGACTGGACGGCTATTACGCGGGGGAGACGTTGCGGATCGTCCGGAACGGCGACGGCAGTGTGAACCATCTGGACCTGGGATCGTTCGTCTTCACCCGAGAGCCGTACGACCCCGCGGCGGACGTGCCGGGCGGGGTGGACGAGAACGGGTGGCGCGGGCTGGGGAGTTGATGGTCACGTTTCACGTGAAACGGGGCACCGGTTTTCCCGTGAAGTGGCGCACCGCTTGTTCCGCCTGAGGTGGCGCGCCGCGTGTTCGCCTGAGACGGTGCACCGCTTGTTTCGCCTGAGGCGGCGCGCCGCGTGTATCGCTTGTTCCGGGTGTTCCACGTGAAACGGGGCGCCAGGCCGGTCAGGACGTCAGCTCTCTTTCCAGCGGCGTGCGGAAGCGCGGGGTGATTCGGGCGTCGCCCACCCAGCCGGCCAGCCGGGATGCCTCCGCCTCGACAGCGGCGGTGGCGTCCCGGCCGGCGTCGGTCAGTAGTCGCCACACCGGCTCCCCGTCGGCGCGCTGTGCCCAGCCGCCGACGATGCGGCCGTTCCACCACACGGTGGGGCCGATATTGCCGGAGCGGTCGAAGAGGGCCGCCCGGTGCTCGACGGGCAGGTGGAAACCGCGGTCGGCCCAGCCCATGCCGCTCGGGTCGAGCGCGGGCAGCAGAGCCGCCCAGGGCCCCGGCGCCGGTTCGGGCGCCGTGTCTCCCGGTGCGACCCAGGCGGTCGAGCCGTCATCGAGCCGTACCTCCTCGGCTGCGACGGCCTCCAGCGCCCTGCGGACCTGACCGAGCCCCCAGCCCGTCCACCATCTGAGGTCGGCCTCGGAGGCGGGGCCGTACGAGCGGAGCCAGCGCAGGGCCAGTTCGGCCTGCGCCCCGGCTGTCGCGGGCACGCTCCGGGGCACGGCAGCCGTCCAGCGGAACTGGCTGGACGTCCAGGAGCCCCGGGGCCGGTCCCTGCGGATCAGACCCTCGGCGGCCAGTATGCGGATGACCCGGGAGGCCACTCCCTGGACGGCCTCGTACTTCTTGCCGGGGAAGACCGTGATCTTCGTGCGCAGGGCGGGGACGGCGGTGGAGAGCTCGCTGCCGGTCGCTGCCCCGCGGGCGGTCAGGGCCGCCAGGGTGGCTCTCTCGGTGTCGGCCAGCCAGCGCTCGTCCAGCCCCTTGCCGTCCTCCGCCAGGTGCTTCAGGAAGGTTCGGCGCTCCTTGGCCGCCACGGCACGTGCGTTGGACGCCTCTACCTGTGGGGCCAGGGCCTCCGACAGGGTGAAGAGGGTGTTGCGCATGGAGAGCAGCCGCACCAGCGAGACGTCCTCGTAGAGGGCCTTCTCCACCGCCGCGACGCCTGGTGTGCGGAGCCGGGCGCAGACGGACAGGAACACGGTGGCGGCGTCGGTGGCGTGCAGGGCGATGAGCGCGTCGGCCACGGCGACCGGGGACGTGACGCGCGCGTCGGGCGCCAGGAGATGACGCCTGGCGAGTCTGATGCGGCGCTGTTCGTCGCTGATGCGGTGCACGCTTGAACCCCTTGAGTCCGTGAACTCCTCGGCTGCCGAACCGCGTTCAGAGGGCGAGCTTGAAGCCCACGTGGCTGGCGACGAAGCCGAGGCGTTCGTAGAAACGATGCGCGTCGGTCCGGGTCGCGTCCGATGTCAGCTGTACCAACTGGCAGCCCTGGCGCCGGGATTCGTCCACGGCCCACTGGATCAGCCGGGTACCGAGTCCGCTGCCGCGCTCGTCCCTGTGGATACGGACGCCCTCGACGACTGAGCGGGTGGAGCCGCGTCGGGAGAGGCCGGGGATGACCGTCAGCTGGAGGGTGCCGACAACGCGGTCCGCGCGTACGGCGACCATCAGGTGCTGGTTCGGGTCCTCGTCCAGCCGCTGGAAGGCTGCGCGGTACGGGGTCAGGTCGTCCGGCGACTCGCGCGTGGCCCCAAGCGGGTCGTCGGCGAGCATGGCCACGATCTCGGGGAGGTCGTCGACGGCCGCAGCACGTATATCCAGATCGCTCATGGTCAGAAGCCTACGCAGCCGCTCCCGGAGGTGTGGCGGCAATCGGCTATACGGGGACCTTCAGCTCCTCGACCGCCCGCACGAGCGGGGCCAGCTCCGGATTCCTGGCGGCCTCGTCGAGTGCGGCGCGCAGCGCGGTGTCGTTGGTCGGCCTGGCCTCGGCGAGCAGGGCGAGTCCGGCCTCGGTGACATCGGTGTAGATGCCCCTGCGGTCGGTGTCGCAGAGGTACCGGGTCAGCAGACCGCGGTCCTCGAGGCGGGTGACCAGTCGGGTGGTGGCGCTCTGGCTGAGCACGACGGCGTCGGCGACCTGCTTCATCTGCAGATGTCCGCCCGGTCCGTTGTGCTGCCGGCTCAGGACGTCCAGCAGCGAGTACTCCCGCACGCTGAGGCCGTGCCCGCTCTGGAGGGCGCGCTCGATATGGGCCTCGATCTTCCCGTGGAGCAGGGAGAGCGCGCACCAGCCCTGGGAGAGGGCGGTAAGTGCTGGATCCGTCGCTGTCATGGTCTCTCCTCCGTGCCGGAGCTGCGTGCCTCCAGGATAGGCGACGTACGCAATAGCCCGCGCTTGCAATTAACCAGCGTCTGCAATTATTGTGGACGCTCGTAAGGCGCAGACGCAATCTTCAGGGAAGGTGAAACCCATGCCGCTCGCGCTCCTCGCCCTCGCCATCGGGGCATTCGGTATCGGAACGACCGAGTTCGTGATCATGGGGCTGCTCCCCGAGGTTGCTGCGGACTTCCAGGTCTCGATCCCCACCGCCGGGTTCCTCGTCACGGGCTACGCGCTCGGTGTCGTCCTCGGCGCCCCGCTGATGACCGTTCTCGGTACCCGGGTCACCCGCAAACGCATGCTGATGATCCTGATGGGGCTGTTCGTCGTCGGCAACGTCGTGTCCGCGACCGCGCCCGTCTTCGGTGTGATGCTCGCCGGCCGGGTCATCGCCTCGCTCGCCCACGGCGCGTTCTTCGGCATCGGATCGGTCGTGGCGGCCGATCTGGTCGCACCGCACAAGAAGGCCGGAGCGATCGCCATGATGTTCACCGGTCTCACCGTCGCCAACGTCGTCGGCGTCCCGCTCGGCACCTACATCGGGCAGAGCGTCGGCTGGCGGGCCACGTCCTTCGGCGTTGCAGCACTCGGTGTCATCGGCCTCGTCGGCGTGGCCAGGCTCGTCCCCGACCAGCCTCGCGCCGAGGGTGTCCGGCTCCGCCACGAACTGGCCGCGTTCCGCAATGTGCAGGTACTGCTCGCCATGGCGATGACGGTGCTCGGCTTCGGCGGAGTCTTCGCGGCGATCACCTACATCACGCCGATGATGACCGAGATCGCCGGCTACTCGGCCTCGTCGGTCACATGGCTGCTGGTCCTCTTCGGGCTCGGCATGGTCGGCGGCAACCTGCTCGGCGGCAAGTTCGCCGACCGGCACCTGATGCCGATGCTGTACGTGTCGCTGGGCGCGCTGGCCGTGGTGCTGTCGCTGTTCACCCTGACCGCCCACAACAAGATCGCGGCAGCCGTCACCATCGTGCTGATCGGCGGACTGGGCTTCGCTACCGTGCCCCCGCTGCAGAAGAGGGTGCTCGACCAGGCGGCGGGCGCCCCGACCCTCGCATCCGCCGTGAACATCGGCGCGTTCAACCTCGGTAACGCACTGTCGGCCTGGCTCGGCGGCATCGTCATCGCCGCTGGTCTCGGCTACACGGCGCCCAACTGGGTCGGCGCGGTCCTCGCCGCCTCCGCCCTGGTCCTTGCCGTGATCTCGAGCGCCCTGGAGCGCCGTACGGCGACCCGCAGCCGTCTCGTCGCCACCCACGTCCCGGAGCCGGCCGCCGTGACCGCGGCCCGGCACTGACCCTCCACCTCCCCCCCCACCAACGCAATGCGTCGCATGCACCGCACCAAGGAGACATCCCCATGAGTACCCTCACCTCCGTCGCCCCGCTCACCACGCAGGACGCGGGGGCACTCGTCGACGCGGCCCGTAGGGCTGCCGAGGCCGCAGGCGTCGCTGCGGCCGTCACGGTCCTCGACGCGGGAGGCCATCTGCTGGCCTTCCGCCGTGACGACCGGGCCGTTCTCATCGCAGGCGAGACCAGCACCCGCAAGGCCTACACGGCCCTTCAGCTCAACGCCCCCACGGCCGACCTGGTCGATGCCGTGCAGCCGGGCGGGCTCTTCCACACCCTGCCGACCGCGCTGGACCGGCCGCTGCTCTTCATCGCGGGTGGTGTCCCCGTCCACCGCGAGGGCCGGCTCATCGGCGCAGTGGGCGTCGGTGGCGGGGCACCCGAGCAGGACCACGGGTTCGCGACCGCGGCCGTGAACAGCCTCGCCGGGGACAGCGCCTGAGGCAGCCCCGCCTGATTCCATGCGCCCTGCGAGCCACGGTAATCCATTGGTGTCAGCTCCCGTGCGGCCGGAGAATCTCCGCACATGGGAGCTGACATCCATGGGTTCATCGAGTGCCGGTCCGGGTGGGCGGGGCCGGAAGAAACGTGGTCGGCGGCCGTCGATCTCGACCTGCTGTACCTGGGCCGGAACTACGACGCGTTCGGCTGTCTCTTCGGTGTGCGCAATCACGCGGGCTTCGCTCCACTCGCCGCGGAGCGCGGACTGCCCCAGCTGCTGTCCGAGACCGTGCGCACGGAGTTCGACGACTGGGGCGCCACCGCGCACAGCCCCAGCTGGATCGGCTGGGACGAACTGAAGTCTGTCGACTGGGACGAACCGGCCGAGACCACCGACCGGCGGATTCACGAGTACGAAGCGGCGAACGGCAGTTGGACCCTCGTCTCCAAGGCCGCCTGGAGCGCGCGCTTCGCCGCGGTGGCCGGTCTTCCGGTCGATCCCGCGACCGGCGCTGTCGACGGCTACGGCGCAGAGGCCTGGCCGGAGGGCACGGAGTGGCGGGACGGTGAGCGTCTCTACCGGGTGGAGCGGATGCTCCGGCGGGACGCCGTGCCCCCGGAGGGCGAGTGGAAGCCGGTGTGGTCCGTGATGGAGGCCCTGGCCGCCGTTCACGGTGACGAGAACGTCCGGCTCACCGTCTGGTTCGACAACTGACCCGGGGCTCGGCCCGGGGCTCGGCCCGCCCCAGGGCCGGCTCCTGGCGGCGTCAGCCCGTCGCCACGCTCAGCGGCGCGAAACGTTGCGTCCAGTCCCCCGGCTGCTGGTCCCCGAGGCTCATCACCGTGGTCTCGGAACCCGGTTCGAGGCCGCGTTCCCCGAGCCAGCCGAGTAGCTCCTCGTGGCGGGCGTCGATGTCGGCGCGCAGCGGCCTGTCGGTCGCCCCGGCCAGCGAGGCCACGAGCAGTTTCGCCGTGGCGGTGTCCCGCGCGATCAGCGGACCGACAACATGGCTGCCGGCGCTCGGCCAGAGCGCCGCGTAACCGACGATCTCCCCACCCTCCTCGGCCACCCGCAGATGGTCGGCGAAGGCCGGGAGACGTGTCAGCAGGTGTGTCCGGTCGAGACCGAAGGCCTCCGTGTCCAGCCGGAGCATGGCCTGCAGATCCCCGGCCGAGGCGGGACGGACGGTGATCCCCGGCCGAGCCGCCGCCTCCGGACCACCGGTCTCGGCAGCCGGCCGAAAACGCCCGCCCATCCGCTGCGCGCTGCCCACCGCGACGAACCCGAGCTTCTCGTAGAGAGGCCGGCCCGATGCCGTCGCGTAGAGGCTGAGAGGGGCGCCCCCGGTCGTCTCGATCGTCTTGTGCATGAGGTGCCGGGCGACCCCCTGACGGGCGTAGCGATCTGCGACCAGCATCATGCCGATGGCAGCCATGCGGGGACCGTAAGACGTCACCACACACGTCGCCATCAGCCCCTTGCCGTCGGGATCGTCGATACCGAACCCCGTTCCCGCCGCGAGGAGCAGCCCCCAGCGGTGCTCGTCGCGCGGCCAGCCGCGGTCCTCGCTGAGATCGGCGCAGGGGACCAGATCGTCCCGGGTGAGGCGCCGGACGGGCAGACCGGCGAGCGGGCGGGGCAGTGAGCTGGGCATGAGGGTCAGGCTGTCCGACGCAATGATCGCTCGTCCACCGCTTTAACGGATCTGGCCGAGACCCGCAGCCTGCGGCCTCGCCGGGTCGGCCCCCAAGGCTTCAGGACCGAGATGGCCGTGATGAAGAGATAGGTCGCCGTGGCCACCGACGGAGCGACCACCAGGTTGATGTCGGCCGTGCCGATCTTCGCGGCCTCGTCGATGGCGGGGCGCAAGGAGAGGATCGACAGCGCCGTTGTGATCAGGGTGAGCCAGAACTTCGTCCAGACCCAGCGGTGCCTGGCCAGCCCCCAGGGGGTGCCGAGTGCCAGAATCAGGCCGCTGATGAGGGAGAGCAGCGCGACCGGGACGACCAGCCAGTCACCGAAGATCTTCATGGCGCGGGTGGTGGCCTGGGCGGTGGCGGGGTCGCCGGTCACGAAGGCGGCGATGCCCAGTGCCAGCAGCCCGACGGTGAGCCCGAGCCAGCTGACGGATACCGCGACATGTGCGACGAGGATGCTTCGACGGGTGCGGCGCTTGAGTGGTTTCACGTGAAACACGGTGCCGGGAGCCGTCCGGCCGGTCATCTGCCGAGGGGAGTATCCGCCAGTACTGGCCTCGGCGTAGATGTACGGATGTACTGCCCTCGGCGTGGACGTACAGACGTACTCGCCTCGGTGCGGACGCACGGACGCACTGGCCCCGGCGTAGATGCACGGATGTACAGGACCCAGGCATGGATGCACGGGACCCAGGCGTGGATCAGCGTGGATCAGCCCAGGTCGGTCGCGTGCATTGCCCGGACGCCCTCGATGTTGCCGTCCAGGTAATGCCGCAGCGACAGCGGCACGAGATGCACGGCGGCGATCCCGACCCGGCTGAACGGCACCCGTACGACGTCGTACTCCCCGCAGGGGGCGTCGATCTCGGGCCCGTGGCGCAGCGACAGGTCCATCGAGTCGAGCCGGCAGACGAAGAAGTGCTGGACCTTGACGCCCTTCACTCCGCTGCTCTCGATGTGTTCCACGGTGTCGACGAAACAGGGGACCACATCGGTGATCTTGGCGCCGAGTTCCTCGTCCACCTCGCGGTGCAGGGCCTCGACGACGGTCGCGTCCTCGGGCTCGACCCCGCCCCCCGGTGTGAGCCAGTAGGGATCCACCCCCGGCTTGGTCCGCTTGATGAGGATGAGGTCGTTGCCGTCGAGCAGGATGGCGCGTGCGGTGCGCTTGACCACAGGACGTTCGGTCATGGCAAGAGAGTGGCCCGCTGGACCGCTTCTGAAACACCCGAGCGCTGCCGGACCGCTCTGCGGTCACCAGTCGGCCGCGGCACGCAGCAGCCACTCGTGTGCACGAGCGAGATGCGGCAGTGCGAGCGTGCCGGTCCGTGCGGCGAGGAAGTAGGTGCGCAGCGGTGGTACCGGAGGGTCCAGCAGTGCCACCACCTCCCCTCGCTCCAGGGCGCCCTCGCAGAGGTAGCGGGGCAGCACGGCCAGCCCGGCGCCCGCCGCCGTGCACTCCAGGACCGCCCGGAGATCCGGTGCGATGACGGCACCGGCCGCCGCGGGCCGGCTGTCGAAGACCGCGGCCCAGTACCGGGAGACCAGCGGCAGGCTCTCGTGCACCTCCACCACCGGCAGCTGCTCCAGGACGACCGGGCCGTTGCGCCGAAGCGTGCCGGGGCCGAGGCGCCCGGCCCAGCGGGGCGCGGCGACCAGCACGTGTTCCTCGTCGCAGAGCGGTGTCGCGGTGAGCAGTCCGCCGCGCGGGCGGGCCGTCACGATCGCCAGGTCGTGGTGTCCGGCGGCCAGGCCGTCCAGTGTCTCGTCGGTGTCCGCCGAGAACGAGCTGCGCAGGGCGAGGCCCTGGGTGATCAGCGGGGTGAGCGCGGGCAGGGCCCGTAGCGAGGTGAATTCCGGCGGGCCGGCCAGATGCAGCGTCCGAACGCCCGACTCCTCGTCGAGCTCCGTCTCGGCGATCTCCACCAGCGCGTCCAGATGGGGAGCGGCCCGGTGCGCGAGTTCGTCCCCGATGGTCGTGGGGGTCACACCGCGGGCCCGGCGCAGGAAGAGCGGGCGGCCCAGCTGCCGCTCCAGCGTGCGTATCTGCGAGGTCACGGCGGGCTGCGAGAGACCCAGAAGGGCTGCGGCCCGGGTGAACGAACCGGCGCGGTGCACGGTGACGAACGTGCGCAGCAGGGCCAGGTCCATGCCCCGTCCCCTCCCGCCGTCGCGACGTGTCGGACCCGGGCAACCATAAATATGTCGATAGGTCTCTGTCGCTACTGTGATTGGACACTGACGCAGAGTCAACTAGCCTTGTCGAGGCGGTTCTTCGCCGGGAGAAAGCGGAGGGCCGGGACGGTCCGAGCCACGAGGGGGGAGGCTCGGGCCGTCCGTACCGAATCCGTCGGTGCCGGTACGGCCGCTCAGCTGCCGGTTACCGCCTCGGTCAGCGCCCGTTCCACATCGGCCACCAGGTCCTCCGGGTTCTCGGCGCCGACCGAGAAGCGGATGAAGCCTTCCGGCACGGCGTCGCCGCCCCAGCGGGCCCGGCGCTCGGCCGTGGAGCGCACCCCGCCGAAGCTGGTGGCGTCCTCCGCCAGCCGGAGTGACGAGAGGAAGCGCTCGGCGGTCCCCCGGTCCGCCAGTACGAACGACACCACGGAGCCGAAGCGCCGCATCTGCCGCACGGCCGTCGGATGTGAGGGGTCGGCGGGCAGGCCGGGGTAGCGCAGCCCGGTCACCTCCTCACGCTCGGAGAGCGCCTCGGCCAGAGCGAGGGCGTTCGCGCACTGCCGCTCGATCCGCAGCTCCAGGGTGGCCAGGGAGCGGTGCGCGAGCCAGGCCTCCATGGGCCCCGGGATCGCGCCGACGACCTTGCGCCAGCGCCGCACACCCGCCGCCAGCTCGGGATCGAGGCAGGCCACATGGCCGAGCAGGATGTCACCGTGCCCGGTCATGCCCTTGGTGTCACTGGCCACCGAGAAGTCGGCGCCCAGCTCCAGCGGGCGCTGGCCGAGCGGGGTGGCGAGTGTGTTGTCCACCGCCACCAGCGTCCCGCCCGCGTGTGCCGCATCGACGAGCCGCCGCACGTCACAGACGTCGAGTCCGGGATTGGACGGGGTCTCGATCCACAGGAGCCTGGCGCCCTCCAGGGCGGACAGCTGGGCATCACCCCCGGTCGGCGCGGTCCGCACCTCCACCCCGTAGGCCTCCAGCTGCGCCCGCGCCAACGGGAGCGCCTGGTATCCGTCGTCGGGCAGCACGATCACGTCACCGCTGCGCGCCTGGGCCAGCAGTACGGCCGAGATCGCTGCCATTCCGGAGGCGAAGACCGTGGTCTCGACCCTCTGGCCCGGTGCTTCGAGCTCGCCGATCGCCCGTTCCAGATGGGTCCAGGTCGGATTGGTCTCGCGGCCGTACGTATAGGGGCCGGTCGGTTCGCCGGAGAGGTGGAAGTGCGCGGCGAAGACCGGACCGGGGAGAGTCGGTTCGTACTGCTCCGGTTCCGGAAGGCCGGCACGTACCGCGCGGGTTCCGTCGCCCATGGTGCTCATACTGGGTCCTCGCTTCTCTCCCCGGTCTGCCACCGGTCCTGCCTGCACTGTTCCAGGTACGCGCGGGTCAGTCCTCGTCGGGCAGGACGACGTTCAGCGCCCAGGACACGATGGAGATGATCAGTCCGCCGAGGACGGCGGTCCAGAAGCCGTCGACATGGAAGCTCAGGTCGAGCTTGTCGGCGAGCCAGGAGGTCAGCATCAGCATCAGCGCGTTCACCACCAGGGTGAACAGCCCCAGGGTGAGGATGAAGAGGGGCAGCGTGAGCAGCTTCAGTACGGGCTTCACAAGGAAATTGACCAGGCCGAAGAGCAAAGCGACCAGGATCAGGGTCAGTACCTTGCGGCCGGTGCTGCCGCCGGTCAGCGTGATGTCGTGGAGCAGCCAGATGGCCACTGCCAGCGCACCCGCGTTGGCGATCGTCTTGACTACGAAATTCTTCATGTGTCTGATCGTGGCAGACATGATCGGTGGCGGACACCGGCTGGGCAGAGGCAAGGGGCGGACGGGCCATGAAGGCATTCAGACTGGACGAACTGGAGGCGGAACGGGCCGCCAACGACGGCGCGTATCTGCAGTTCGTGCGCGAACGGAACATGTCTGTCGGCCTGTACGCGCTGGATGCCGGTGAGCTCGATCCGCAGCAGCCGCACAAACAGGACGAGGTCTACCTCGTCGTCAGCGGACGCGCGTCGATCACCGTCGGCATGGAAACGACGCAGGTGGGCAGAGGAAGTGTCGTGTATGTACCTGCCGGCACGGCGCACAAGTTCCACCACGTCACCGAGGACCTCCGGGTGATGGTGGTCTTCTCGCCGCCCGAGGGCTGAGGGGCCCGAGGCCCGAGCCGCCCGGAGGGTGAGCCGCCTCTCGGGGATCCCTAGGGGATCGATCAGGGGAGTTCAAGGGCTCCGGAGGCCCTTCGACCGCCCCGGCCCCTCTAGCATCGAAGCAGGAACTCACAGAGACGAGGTAAGGACGATGGCCGTGCGGGAGATATTCGCGGGAATGCCCTGGTGGGTGAAGTGGATCGCGGTGCCCGTCATCGCGATCGTCGTCTTCGGCGGACTGATCGCCAGCATCGTCGGCTTCGTGATCGGCCTGCTCTTCAAGGTTCTGATCTTCGTGATCCTGGTCGGCGGGGTCGTCTTCCTCGTGCGCAAGTTCATGTCGTCCTCCTCGGGCGGCGGCTGGTAACCGCACGACCGGCCGGACGGTTAGCCCAGCAGAGCGAAGCGGAAGACGAAACGGCGCCCCCTCGGGACGCTGCCGATACAGTGGAATTCGCTGTCGCCGCCTGGGAAAACCCCCGTCAGTAACCACCTGACCAGTGGTTTGCGCGGCATCCGGCCTCCGGACCCGGGCCTGCGGCAGACATGTGGGGGCGGCCTCCACAGGCGGGCTGACCGCCCGTCACCATGCCTGGGGGTGACCGTTGACCACGGCATCGAGTACCGCTGTACCGACGTTGATCGGATCGGTGCAGCGGGCGCTGAGGCTGCTGGAGGCCGTGGGCGCCCATCGCGACGGGGCCCCGGCCAAACAGCTCGCACGGGAGGCCGGACTTCCGCTGCCCACCGCCTACCACCTGCTGCGCACCTTGACCCATGAGGGATACCTGCGCCGGGAGAACGGCGTCTTCCTCTTCGGCGCCGCAGCCGAACGGCTGATGGACGACGGCGCTCTGCACAACCGGCGCAGCCGGATGACCCAGTCCCTGGGCCGCTGGCGGGACATCATCGGAGCCCCGGTGTACTGCGCCGTCTACCGGGACGGTGAGATCGAACTCGTCGCGGTGGCCGACACCCCCGCGGCGCCCGCGGTGGACGAATGGGCCGCTTTCCGCGAGACCGGCCACGCCCACGCGATCGGCCTGTGCCTGCTGAGCCAGCTCGACGAGAAGGCCCGCGAGGACCACCTGGACCGGCATCCGGTGCGACCGCTGACCCGGTACTCCGTACGCGACCGTCCGGCGCTCCTTGAACGGCTGCGATCACTGGAACGAACGGAACCCGTCGTCGAGCGCCAGGAGTACGCGCTGGGGACGGTCTGCGCGGCCATCCCGATCGCGGCCGGTTTCGCCGCCGCGGCGATGGCCATTTCGGTACCCCTCGAACAAGAAGACCGGTTGCTCCCCGCAGTCGAACGACTACGTGGCGAAGTGGCCAGCCTCTTGCGTTCGTTCGTGTTCTCTATCAGTATCTGAAAAATCACTCCTTGTGATCTGCTATCGCGTGCACCACGATGGCGTCAATAGGGCCATGGGGGATCATTCCTGGCCAGATTCATCTACTGCGGGGTTGAACGATGCGTGAGTCGGTTCAAGCTGAGGTCATGATGAGCTTCCTCGTCTCCGAGGAGCTCTCTTTCCGTATCCCGGTGGAGCTCCGGTACGAAGTGTGCGATCCGTACGCGATCCGGATGACCTTCCATCTGCCCGGCGACGCCCCCGTCACCTGGGCTTTCGGCCGTGAGCTGCTGCTCGACGGCCTCAACAGCCCCAGTGGCGACGGCGACGTGCACATCGGGCCGACCGAGCCCGAAGGGCTGTCCGACGTCCACATCCGGCTGCAGGTGGGGGCGGACCGCGCTCTCTTCAGGGCCGGTACGGCGCCACTTGTGGCGTTTCTCGACCGGACGGACAAACTCGTCCCACTCGGCCAGGAGTGCACGCTGGGTGACTTCGACGGCAATCTGGAAGAAGCATTGGGGCGAATTCTGGCCGAGGAACAGAACGCCGGCTGAAGGCACCCCACGCCCGGGCCCCGGTTGCCGGTCGAACACCACACCTGCCGAACGGGTGAATCACGCTCCGTGTGCAACCGTTCAGGACCTCGCCCGTCGGCGGCGTCCCCTGCCGCTCCGTACGGGTGCCGAAGCCCCGGCTTCCGCGCCGAGCCCCGTACGGTCCGCGGAGACGACCAACGCCGCGAGTGCGGTGGTCACCGGCACCGAGGCGACCAGCCCGATCGAGCCGACCAGCGTACGCACGATCTCCTCCGCCACCAGTTCGCTGTTGGCCACCGTCCCCACGCTGCTCTGGGCGATCGAGAACAGCAGCAGCAGCGGAAGCGCGGCACCCGCATAGGCCAGCACGAGGGTGTTGACCACTGAGGCGATGTGGTCGCGTCCGATTCTGATCCCTGCCCGGTAGAGCTGCCTCGCATGCATCGTCGGATCCGCCTGGTGCAGTTCCCAGACCGCCGACGTCTGGGTGACCGTCACATCGTCGAGCACCCCCAGGGAACCG
This sequence comes from Streptomyces sp. NPDC127177, assembly GCF_042672475.1. Taxonomy (NCBI): domain Bacteria; kingdom Bacillati; phylum Actinomycetota; class Actinomycetes; order Kitasatosporales; family Streptomycetaceae; genus Streptomyces; species Streptomyces sp. NPDC127177. The sequence continues at coordinate 93,116 of NZ_JBHXUW010000022.1, read as the reverse complement.
ATGATGACGCCGGCCAGAAGCAGGCCGCTCATGTCGATGTGCGGATACAGACCGTGGATCAGGCCGGTGCTGTCGTCGGTGTTCCCGCTCAGGCTCGCCCAGCCGATGAAGAGCGAGCCGAGCAGCCCGATCAGCAGCAGCGAGATGAGGGTGCCGAGAACGGCGACCGAGGTGCGGGCGGTCAGCCCGTGGCAGATGTAGAGGGCGATCAGCATGATGGCGCTGGCCCCGACGACCGCCACCAGCAGCGGATTCGATCCCTGCAGGATGGCCGGGAGGATGAACAGGGTCAGCACGGCGAACGACAGGGCGAGCGCCACCAGTGCCATGACCCCGCGCAGCCTGCCCACGACGACCACCGCCACGGCGAAGATCCCGGCCAGCAGCGCCATCGGGAACTTCCGGTTCACATCCGTCACGGAGTACTGGAGGTCGTGGGGTGCGTCGGGGGCGTAGGCGACCACCACCCCCTGCCCCTCCCGCAGCTGTCGCGGTGCGTCGGGCTGGACCACCTCGATGAAGGTGCGCCCCTTGTCCTTGCCGCTCGTGACTTCGACCCGGGCCTTCTCACAGAGGCCGGCCCCGCCGTCACCGGCGGCCGGGTCTCCCGTCGGCGGGGTGGTCTCACCGCTGGTGGGCAGCTGTGCGGCGTTCACGTCCTTGCAGTCGACCTTGTCGATGTTCACCACCTTCGCCTGCTGGGTCTGCCGGTCGAAGCCGACACCTGTGCGTTCGTGCGCCGGCGCACCACCGGGCCAGAGCACCACGAGCCCGACCACGACCGCGGCCGCGAACGGGATCAGCACGGCGGCGATCACCCGGCGCAGATGGGTGGAGACCGGCGCTGCGGGACCATGGCTGTGGCTGTGCGAGTGGGTGTGCTGAGGACCCGGCTGCGCGGGGTCGCTATGAGGGGACGTCACCGGCCGATCATCGCAAGAAGAACGAGGCCCTCTGTTCAGCACACCGGCGAGGACGTTAGCGTGGTGGCACCTTTGCACACGCGGGAGCTCGGAGCACCGGGCTGAGAGGGCGCTGATCTCCGTACGTCCGTACGGGACATGCTGCGCCGACCGCCGAACCTGTTACCGGGTAATGCCGGCGTAGGGAGTAGGTCTCATGACCACAGCGGACGCACGCACGCCTGCCTCCAATCAGAGCGACGAGGCCGGGAAGTCCATCGGCTGGCACAAGGGATACGTCCAGGGCTCGCGCCCGGACCTCCGGGTGCCGGTCCGTCAGGTGCACCTCACCAACGGCAAGGACGTGACGCTGTACGACACGTCGGGGCCGTACACCGATCCCGTCATCGACACCGACGTTCGCCGCGGACTCGCACCTCTGCGGGAGAACTGGATCACGGCACGCGGCGACACCGAGGAGTACGCCGGCCGCGCCGCGCGTCCCGAGGACGACGGGCTCAAGCACACCTCACCGCGCGGGGGACTGCGCAATCTGGACGCGGTCTTCCCCGGCCGTCCGCGCCGGCCGAGGCGCAGCCGGGACGGCAGCCCCGTCACACAGCTCGCGTACGCCCGCCGGGGCGAGATCACCCCGGAGATGGAGTACGTGGCGATCCGGGAGAACGTCGCGCCCGAGGTGGTCCGCGGGGAGATCGCCGCGGGCCGGGCCGTGCTGCCGGCCAACGTCAACCACCCGGAGACCGAGCCGATGATCATCGGCAAGCGGTTCCTGGTGAAGGTGAACGCCAACATCGGCAACTCCGCGGTGACGTCCTCCATCGAGGAGGAGGTGGACAAGATGACCTGGGCGACCAAGTGGGGCGCCGACACGGTGATGGACCTTTCCACCGGCCGCAACATTCACACCACCCGTGAGTGGGTTCTGCGCAACTCGCCCGTACCGATCGGCACCGTGCCCCTCTACCAGGCCCTAGAGAAGGTCGACGGCAGGGCGGAGGAGCTGACCTGGGAGATCTACAAGGACACCGTCATCGAGCAGGCCGAGCAGGGCGTCGACTACATGACGGTCCACGCCGGCGTGCGCCTGCCGTACGTGCCGCTGACGGCCCGCCGCAAGACCGGCATCGTCTCCCGGGGCGGCTCGATCATGGCCGCGTGGTGCCTCGCGCACCACAAGGAGTCGTTCCTGTACGAGCACTTCGAGGAGCTCTGCACGATCCTCGCCTCGTACGACGTGACGTACTCCCTGGGCGACGGGCTGCGCCCCGGATCGATCGCGGACGCCAACGACGAGGCGCAGTTCGCCGAACTGCGGACGCTCGGCGAACTGAACACGGTCGCCAAGCGCTTCGGGGTCCAGACGATGATCGAGGGCCCGGGACACGTCCCGATGCACAAGATCAAGGAGAACATCGACCTCCAGCAGGAGATCTGCGAGGAGGCGCCGTTCTACACGCTCGGCCCGCTGACCACCGATGTCGCCCCGGCGTACGACCACATCACCTCCGGTATCGGCGCCGCGATGATCGCCTGGTGGGGGACGGCGATGCTCTGTTACGTGACGCCCAAGGAGCACCTCGGCCTGCCCAACCGGGACGACGTGAAGACCGGGGTCATCACGCACAAGATCGCGGCGCACGCGGCGGACCTCGCCAAGGGGCATCCGGGGGCGCAGGAGTGGGACGACGCGCTCTCGGACGCCCGGTTCGAGTTCCGGTGGGAGGACCAGTTCAATCTGGCGCTCGACCCGGACACGGCGCGGGAGTTCCACGACGAGACGCTGCCGGCCGAGCCGGCGAAGACGGCGCACTTCTGCTCGATGTGCGGGCCGAAGTTCTGCTCGATGAAGATCTCGCACGACATCCGGCGTGAGCACGGCGGTTCGCAGTCGGAGATCGAGGCGGGCATGGCGGAGAAGTCGAAGGAGTTCGCGGCCGCGGGCAACCGGGTCTATCTGCCGATCGCGAACTGATTCCCGGCGGGGGCGTCGTGCCGGCGGTCTCGCACCGGCCGGTACGACGCGCCCCGTCTTCCCGGAGCCCGGACCGGAGTACCGCCTTCCCGGAGCCCGGCGGCGGCCCCCGTCGCCGGGCTTACCGGCGGGCGGAGCCGGTCAGTCCAGTTCGTGTTCCGGTCCGCCGAAGTCGGGGCTGGTGAAGTCCGGGCTGGTGAAGGTCGGCCGGGGCGCGGCCGTCGGGCCGTCGTCCGGGCTGGAGAAGTCGGGCCTGCTGTAGCCGATCTTCGGAATGCGGTTGGCCGAGGGGTACGGGGTGCGGGCGGCGGGGGCGGCGCCGGGGTCGGCGAGCGCGTCGCGAAGGAACGGCAGGATGCCCCGTTCCAGCAGCGCGTGCCGCCAGGCCTCCCGGGCGCGCGCCACATCCTCCGGCAACTCCTCGCCGGGGTCCTCGGCGGCGAGGGAGGTGGAGCCGTTGCGCAGGGCGGTGATGAGCAGACCGATGGCGGCGATCAGGATCGCGGCCGCGGTGACCGCGGCGAAGAACCAGCCCGCGCCGACCATCGTCCCCGCGAAGGGCGGCGATGGGCTGAGCATCTTCAGGAGGTAGCCGACCAGCAGGAATATCACCGCGGCCGTGCCGGCCAGCATCGGTGCCAGGACGGTGACGACGGCCCCTATGCCGGCGCCCGCCTGGTTGTGGCCGGCGGGGCCCGTACCCGGGAGCGACTCCTCGTCCGGGTCGGTGGTCGTGGCCCGCAGCTCCTCGCGTGCCTTCACGTAGTGCTCGTACTCGGTGGCGGCCGTGGCGGTGATCAGGGCGGTGGCGGCCATCGCCATGGTGCGCAGCTGGACCGGGTTGAGCCGTTCTCCGACCGCGGCCAGATCTGGTCGTTCATGGGCGTGACGCAGTGCGTCGTCGAGGATCCGCTCGTACTCGGGGCGGTCCTCGGTCAGCAGGTGCGGAGCGCTGTTCATGTGCATCCCCCGATGCTCCGTAGGGCCCGCATGCCGGATCGGACCGGGCAGTTGGGCGGAAACGGAGGAGAGCCTGCTACTGGTACGCCGATGGTAGAGCGCCCACGGCACAGGGTGACAGGGGGTTTCCGGAAATAGGCCCAGTGGTCGGCATGGTCAGGTCGTGCATGCGTCTTCCCCGAGGACCGTCAGTCATGCAGGGGCAGTTGGACGACCAGTAGCTTTCCGGCCATGGTCACTCCGCCGTCCATGGCGATGGCGAGCCCGTCCGCGTAGACGTGGGGGCCGTCCACCAGCGGGCCGGAGCTGTCCTCGCCGTCCTCGGAGCCGACCTCGCCGAGCAGATACGGGATGGGGCTGTGACCATGGACGACGCGACGGCCGCCGTAGGCCGCCATCAGCTCCTGGACGGCCTGCGGGCCCGACTCGTCGCGGAAGGCGAACCGCTTGGTGAGCTTGCGGAAGAGGTCCCAGCACTCATCGGCGTCGTTCCGCGTGAGAATGGCGTGCACCGTGTCGTTGACGTCCTCGATGGTGGAGCCGTAGTCGAGGTACGCCGTCGTGTCCGAGTGCATCAGCAGATGCCCGTCCTCCTCGACGACCGCGTCGAGCCGGGACATCCACTGGAGGTGGACGTCCTGGAGCCGCTCCATGTCGGTCTTCTGGCCGCCGTTGAGCAGCCAGGCGGCCTGGAAGGTGGCGGTGCCGGCGCCGGAGTTGACCGGGGTGTCGCCGAAGCGCTTGGCGCCGAGGAGCAGCAGCTCGTGGTTGCCCATCAGGGCCTTGCAGTAGCCGCCGGCGGCCGCGGCCTCGGCGGACAGCCGCATCACGAGGTCGATGACGCCGATCCCGTCGGGACCCCGGTCGGTGAAGTCACCGAGGAACCAGAGCCGGGCGTTGCCCGCGGACCAGTTGCCCTCGGCGTCGATCAGGCCCTGTTCGGCGAGGGCGGCGTGGAGCTCGTCCAGATAGCCGTGGACGTCTCCGACCACGTACAGCGGTCCGCGTCCCGGGTCCTGGCCGGGCCGCGGTTCGGGCACGGCCCGCACCTGCACCGTCTCGTCGAGGGTGATCACCGGAAGGTCGCGCGCGGTGGGGGTGTACCCCTCCGGCGGCTCGCCCTCCGGGAAGGCGCTGCCCGGACCCGGCGCCGCGGGCGGCGCCGGGGACTGCGCATAGGGCGGTACGCGGAAGTCGCGCAACGTCGCCGTCCGCACCGCGGGTTCCTGACCGGCCCCCTGTGTCATCGACCCCTCCACCACCGTCGCGCCGCCGTACACCTGACGGGCCCTGCTGGTCGGGGTGGTCCGCGGTGTCGTGCGCCCATCATAGGAATGCGAATCGTGCTCTGTGACGCACCAGGGGTGGTGAATCCGAACGCACGCCGGGTTCGCCGGTCGATTCATCCCAATTGGTCTGATCAATCCCCTGCCGGAGAGCGCGGCGCGCTGACCGTGGTGCGGGGCGGACGGCGTTGCGAGGAGGTCCGGACGATGAGTTCCGTCGGTATCACCTGCTCCACCGGGCCGTCCTGGTCGACGCCCTCGATGGCGTCGATGAGCAGTTGGACGACCGCCGTGCCGATCCTGCGCGGTTTGAGCGAGAGCGTGGTGATGGGCGGCTCGGTCGTCGCGTAGACCATGGATTCGCTGCAGCAGACCAGTAAGAGGTCCTCGGGGACGCGCAGGCCGTACCGGCGGGCCGCGGCGAGCAGATCGGTGCCGTTGGGGTCGAAGAGCCCGTAGACGGCGTCCGGGCGGTCCGGACGGGCCAGCAGCCGGTCGGCGGCCACCGCCCCCGCGCACGGGTCGTGGGCGGGGTAGGACTCGTACACCGGATCCTGGCCCACCCGCTCGCACCAGTGCAGGTACGCGGTGGTGGACAGCCGGGTGTACGTGTCGGTGGTGGTGCCGGTGAGCAGCCCGATGCGGCGGGCCCCGGCGGCGGCGAGGTGGTCGAGGAGGTCGAGCACTGCGGCCCGGTGGTCGTTGTCGACCCAGGCGGTGACCGGGAGCGTTCCGGCCGGCCGGCCGTCGGACACGACGGGCAGACCCTGGCGGACGAGTTCGGTGACCACCGGGTCCTGGTCGGACGGATCGATGACGACGGTGCCGTCGAGGGCCACGTTCGACCAGACGTCGTGGCGTGAGGTGGCGGGCAGGATGACGAGTGCGTAGCCGCGGGCCAGTGCTGCGGAGGTGGCGGCTCTGGCCATCTCGGCGAAGTACGCGAATTCGGTGAAGGTGAAGGGTTCGTCCCCGTACGTCGTCACGGTCAGGCCGATCAGGCCGGACTTGCCGGTACGGAGTGTTCGGGCCGCGGCGGATGGGCGGTAGCCCAGGCGCTCGGCGACCTCGCGGACATGGCGTCGGGTGGCGTCCGGGAGCCTGCCCTTGCCGTTGAGCGCGTCGGAGACAGTCGTGATGGAGACTCCGGCGGCGGCGGCCACATCCCGGATGCCTGCTCGTCCCCGCCTGCCGCCGCGCCGGGGGGTCTCAGTCCGGCTCACCTGGTGCTTCCCTGCTGCTGTCATGGCGAGCCGATAGTAGGGCGCGCGAGGGCAGTTGGTCTGATCGCATATTCACGCGTTGACAGGCACGTTTCTGCATGATCATCGGGCCTCAAAAGCCTTGTGAATCAAGGGCGTTGATGAGTAAAACCATCAAGTTCCGGGTGTCGGACCGGATGAGCCTGCCGAAGAGGCGATGTCTCGAAGAGGTCTCAACTCACCTCTTCGAGGGACGCGCGCCACGGAGTGAGCCACCGGCGCGCGCCAGGGGGAGGAGCGCTCCCCCTCATTCTGGGGCCCACCGGACGAATCCCCGGTCCGGCCATTCGCAGCGGCGCTCAATCCTCATATGGTGAGCAGTATTGATGTGTACGGACGGTCGAGGAGGACCTGCTGTGAGCGAGACGAGCCCCAAGCTGCGCGCCGAGCTGGACGGCGTTCCCGCCTATGTGCCGGGCAAGCCGGCCGCGGCGGACGGACCGGCCGCCTTCAAGCTGTCCTCCAACGAGAATCCGTATCCGCCGCTGCCGGGGGTGATGGAGTCCGCGATGTCCGCGGTCGCGCACTTCAACCGCTACCCGGACATGGCGTGCACCGGCCTGGTGAACGAGCTGTCCGACCGTTTCGGCGTGCCGGTATCCCACCTGGCCACGGGCACCGGCTCCGTCGGTGTGGCGCAGCAGCTGCTGCAGGCCACCTCGGGTCCGGGCGACGAGGTCATCTACGCCTGGCGCTCCTTCGAGGCGTACCCGATCATCACGCAGGTCAGCGGTGCGACGTCGGTGAAGGTGCCGCTGACCGAGGATGACGTGCACGACCTGGACGCGATGGCGGAGGCGATCACCGACCGGACCCGGATGATCTTCGTCTGCAACCCGAACAACCCGACCGGCACCGTGGTGCGCAGGGCCGAGCTGGAGCGGTTCCTGGATCGGGTGCCGAGCGATGTGCTCGTGGTGCTGGACGAGGCGTACAAGGAGTTCATCCGCGACGCCGAGGTGCCGGACGGCATAGAGATCTACCGTGACCGGCCCAATGTGGCGGTGCTGCGGACGTTCTCGAAGGCCTACGGTCTGGCCGGACTGCGGGTCGGCTTCGCGGTGGCCCACGAGCCGGTGGCGGCCGCGCTGCGCAAGACCGCCGTGCCCTTCGGCGTCAGTCAGCTCGCCCAGGACGCGGCGGTGGCGTCGCTGCGTGCAGAGGACGAACTCCTGGGCCGGGTGGGTTCCTTGGTGTGCGAGCGGCAGCGGGTGCAGGAGGCGCTGCAGCGGCAGGGGTGGGCGGTGCCGGAGTCCCAGGCGAACTTCGTCTGGCTGCGGCTGGGGGACCGCACCGCCGATTTCGCGGCGGTCTGCGAGAAGGCCGGTGTGGTGGTCCGGCCGTTCGCGGGCGAGGGTGTGCGGGTCACGATCGGTGAGGACGAGGCGAACGATCTGTTCCTGAAGGTGACGGAGTCGTACCGCAGGGAGCCGTAGCCCCGCACCCGACCGCCTGTCTGCCGGGCCCCGTATCTCGTTCGCGAGGTGCGGGGCCCGTTCGTGTATCCGGCGGGGCGGTGCGGGGCCCGTTCGGGTATCCGGCGGGGCGGTGCGGGGCCGTGTCTGCTTCGAGGGGAATGGTCTCTCCGTACCGAAAGTGCACCCCCCTGCAGGCTCCGAAAGTCTGTGCGCCATAATTGCTTGTGAATGTGAACGCGTTCACAAGCGTGTCCTGCTTCATCCCGTGATCGGTCGGATTCAAAGGACAAAATGCCGGTTCAGCTACGGCGACGTAAGGAGAGATGACGTGGAGCTAGCTCTGGCGCCGGAGACCCTGGCGCGATGGCAGTTCGGAACGACCACCGTCTACCACTTCCTCTTCGTTCCCCTGACGATCTCTCTCGCCGCGCTCACCGCCGGCCTGCAGACCGCCTGGGTGCGGACGGACAACGAGAAGTACCTCAGGGCCACCAAGTTCTGGGGAAAGCTCTTCCTGATCAACATCGCCATGGGTGTGGTCACCGGCATCGTCCAGGAGTTCCAGTTCGGGATGAACTGGTCGGACTACTCGCGGTTCGTCGGAGACATCTTCGGCGCCCCACTCGCGTTCGAGGCGCTGATCGCGTTCTTCTTCGAGTCCACCTTCATCGGTCTGTGGATCTTCGGCTGGGACAAGCTGCCGAAGAAGATCCACCTGGCCTGCATCTGGATGGTCTCGATCGGTACCGTCCTCTCCGCGTACTTCATCCTGGCGGCCAACTCCTGGATGCAGCATCCGGTCGGCTACCGCATCAACAAGGAACGCGGACGCGCGGAACTCACCGACTTCTGGCATGTGCTCACCCAGAACACCGCGCTCGCCCAGTTCTTCCACACCATCACGGCGGCCTTCCTGGTCGGCGGGGCGTTCATGGTCGGCATCGCCGCCTTCCACCTGGCGCGCAAGAAGCACATCCCGGTGATGCGGACGTCGCTGCGGCTGGGACTGATCACCGTCGTGGTCGCAGGTCTGCTCACCGCCATCAGCGGTGACCAGCTGGGCAAGGTGATGTTCAAGCAGCAGCCGATGAAGATGGCGGCGGCCGAGGCGCTGTGGGATGGACAGAACTCCGCGCCCTTCTCGATCTTCGCGTACGGAGATGTCAGCAAGGGGCACAACTCCGTCGAGATCTCGGTCCCCGGGATACTGTCCTTCCTCGCCGACGACAACTTCAACTCCTACGTCCCCGGCATCAACGACATCAACAAGGCCGAGCAGGAGAAGTTCGGGCCCGGCGACTACCGGCCCAACATCCCGGTCGCCTTCTGGAGCTTCCGGTGGATGATCGGCTTCGGCATGGCGTCCTTCGCCCTCGGGATCCTGGGCCTGTGGCTCACCCGGAAGAAGTTCATGCTGCCACCGGGGATGCGGACCGGTGAGGACGAAGTGCCGCACCTGGTCCTGTTCAAGAACAAGGCGCTGAGCCCCAAACTCGCCCGGTGCTACTGGATCGTCGCCCTGTGGACCCTGCTCTTCCCGCTGATCGCCAACTCCTGGGGCTGGATCTTCACCGAGATGGGCCGCCAGCCCTGGGTCGTCTACGGGGTGCTGCAGACCCGCAACGCGGTCTCCCCCGGCGTCTCGCAGGGCGAGGTGCTCACCTCGATGATCCTCTTCACCCTGCTCTACGCGGTGCTCGCCGTGATCGAGGTGAAGCTGCTCGTGAAGTACATCAAGGCCGGGCCTCCGGAGCTCACGGACGACGACCTCAACCCGCCCACCAGGATCGGCGGCGACCACGATGACGCCGACCGGCCCATGGCCTTCTCCTACTGAGAGCACAGGAGCCGAGAGATGGAACTCCACGACGTCTGGTTCGTGCTCATCGCCGTCCTCTGGACCGGCTACTTCTTCCTGGAGGGATTCGACTTCGGGATCGGGGTCCTCACCAAGCTGCTGGCCCGGGACCGCAAGGAACGGAGGGTCCTGATCAACACCATCGGGCCCGTCTGGGACGGCAACGAGGTCTGGCTGCTCAGCGCCGGCGGAGCGACGTTCGCCGCGTTCCCCGAGTGGTACGCCACGCTGTTCTCCGGCTTCTACCTGCCGCTGCTGATCATCCTGCTCTGCCTGATCGTGCGGGGTGTCGCCTTCGAGTACCGGGCGAAGCGGCCCGAGGAGAAGTGGCAGACCAACTGGGAGAACGCGATCTTCTGGACCTCGCTGATCCCGGCCCTGCTCTGGGGCGTGGCCTTCGGCAACATCGTGCGCGGCGTGAAGATCGACGCGGACATGGAGTACGTGGGCAACTTCTGGGATCTGCTCAACCCGTACGCGATCCTCGGCGGGCTGGTCACGCTCTCCCTCTTCACCTTCCACGGGACGGTGTTCGCGGGGCTGAAGACGGTCGGTGACATCCGGGCCAGGGCGCGCAGGCTGGCCCTGAAGCTGGGCGCGGTCACGGCGGTGCTGGCGCTGGGCTTCCTGATCTGGACCCAGGCCGACAACGGCGACGGCTGGAGCCTGATCGCGATGATCGTCGCTGTCGTCTCCCTGGTCGGCGCGATCGGCGCCGCCGCGGCCGGGCGCGAGGGCTGGTCCTTCGCCCTGTCCGGTGTGACCATCATCGCCGCGGTCGCCATGCTCTTCCTGACGCTCTTCCCGAACGTCATGCCGTCCTCGCTGAACGACGCCTGGAGCCTCACGGTCACCAACGCCTCGTCCACTCCGTACACGCTGAAGATCATGACCTGGTGCGCGGGTATCGCCACTCCGGTGGTGCTGCTGTACCAGGGCTGGACCTACTGGGTGTTCCGCAAGCGGATCGGTACGCACCACATCGCCGACGCGCACTGAACGCAGTGAGTGCCCTGACCGAGCCGAGTCCCATGGGGTGTTTCACGTGAAACCGATCGATCCGCGTCTGCTCCGCCACGCCCGCGCCACCCGCCTCTTCCTGGTGGCCGTGGTGGTACTGGGAGTGGCCGGGGCGGCGTTGGTCATCGCCCAGGCCATGCTCGTCGCCGAAGTGGTGGTGGGCGGTTTCGAGGACGGGCTCACCGGGTCGGGGCTGCGCACCCCGCTCATCCTGCTCGCGACGGTGGCACTCGGCCGGGCCCTGGTCTCCTGGCTCACCGAGCTGGCCGCCTACCGGGCCGGCGCGGCCGTCAAGTCGGAGCTGCGCGGGCGGCTGCTCGACCGGGCGGCGGCGCTGGGTCCGGAGTGGCTGAGCGGGCAGCGCACCGGTTCGCTGGTGACGCTCGCCACCCGGGGGATCGATGCGCTCGACGACTACTTCGCGCGCTATCTGCCGCAGCTCGGACTGGCGGTGGTGGTGCCGGTGGCGGTTCTCGCCCGGGTGGTCACGGAGGACTGGATCTCGGCGGCGATCATCGTCGTCACCCTGCCGCTCATCCCGCTCTTCATGATTCTCATCGGCTGGGCGACCCAGTCGCGGATGGACCGCCAGTGGCGGCTGCTGTCGCGCCTCTCCGGTCACTTCCTGGACGTCGTCGCCGGGCTCCCGACGCTGAAGGTCTTCGGCCGGGCCAAGGCCCAGGCCGGGTCCATCCGCACCATCACCGCGCAGTACCGGCAGGCGACCCTGCGCACCCTGCGGATCGCCTTCCTGTCGTCCTTCGCCCTGGAACTGCTGGCGACACTCTCGGTGGCGCTCGTCGCCGTCACCATCGGCATGCGCCTCGTGCGCGGTGAACTCGACCTCTACACCGGCCTGGTGGTGCTGATCCTGGCACCGGAGGCCTATCTGCCGTTGCGGCAGGTGGGGGCGCAGTACCACGCGGCCGCCGAAGGCCTGGCGGCCGCGGAGGAGATCTTCTCGGTCCTGGAGACCGAGCCGCGCACCAACGGTACGCAGGAGGTTCCGGAGTCCCTGCGGCTGGAGCTGGAGGGCGTGACCGTCCGGCACGCCGGCCGCACCTGGCCCTCCCTCGCCGCGGCCTCGCTGGTGGTGGACGAGGGGGAGACCGTTGCCCTGGTCGGCCCGAGCGGCGTCGGCAAGTCCACCCTGCTGAACGTGGTGCTGGGATTCACCGAGCCCGACGAGGGACGGGTGCGGGTCGGCGGCACCGATCTCGCGGCCCTCTCCCCCGAGCGCTGGCGCGAGCGGATCGCCTGGGTGCCGCAGCGCCCGCACCTCTTCGCCGGCACGATCGCGGAGAACGTACGGCTGTCCCGGCCGGACGCGGACGACAGCGCGGTGACGGCCGCGCTCCGCGACGCCGGTGCGTACGAATTCGTGACGGACCTGCCGGACGGCACCGGCACCCTCCTCGGCGAGGACGGCACGGGTCTCTCCGCCGGGCAACGGCAGCGTCTCGCCCTGGCCCGCGCCTTCCTCGCCGACCGGCCGGTGCTGCTGCTCGACGAACCCACCGCGAGCCTGGACGGCGAGACGGAGGCGGGCATCGTCGAGGCGGTACGCAGACTGGCTGCGGGCCGGACCGTGCTGCTGGTGGTGCACCGGCCGGCGCTCCTGTCGGTCGCCGACCGGGTGGTGAGCCTGGAGCCGGTCGCGGCGGCCGGACCGGCCGAGCCCGTGGCCTCCGCCCCGGTGCCGCGACCGGCGAGCGCCCCCGACGACCTCTCGGGCGACGACCTCTCCGGCGTCGAGACGGTGCGCGAGCCCGAGGTGCTGCGCGAGACCGCGGCCCGGTCCGGTCACGTGCTGACCCGGGTCAGGGAGTCCGCGGGCGCGCAGCGCGGCCGGCTCGCGCTCGCACTGCTGCTGGGCAGCCTCGCGCTGGGCTCGGCGGTCGGCCTCATGGCCGTCTCCGGCTGGCTGATCTCCCGCGCCTCCGAGCAGCCCCCGGTGCTCTACCTGATGGTCGCCGTGACGGCGACCCGCGCCTTCGGTATCGGACGGGCGGTCTTCCGCTACGCCGAACGCCTCGTGTCGCACGACGCCGTGCTCAGGATGCTCGCCGAGCTGCGCGTCGCCGTCTACCGGGGCCTGGAGCGCATCGCCCCCGCGGGCCTGCGCCGGACCCGGCGCGGGGACCTGCTCTCCCGGCTCGTCGCCGATGTGGACGCCCTGCAGGACTACTGGCTGCGGTGGCTGCTGCCCGCCGGGACCGCGGTCGTCGTCGGTGCGGCAGCCGCCGCGTTCACCGGCTGGCTGCTGCCGGAGGCGGGCATCGTGCTCGCCGCGGGACTGCTGCTGGCCGGGGTCGGGGTTCCGCTCGTCAGTGGCGCCTGTGCCCGGCAGGCCGAACGCCGGCTGGCCCCGGCCCGCGCGGATCTGGCGACCCGGATCACCGATCTGCTCGGCGGAACCGCCGAACTGACGGTCGCGGGCGCCCTGCCGGGGCGTTCGGCGAGGACTCGGGAGGCCGATGGCGTCCTGACCCGGATCGCCTCCCGGGCGGCGGCCGCGGCCGCGCTCGGCGGCGGACTCTCCGCCCTGACCGGCGGCCTCACCGTGGTCGCCGCCGCACTCGTGGCCCTTCCCGCGGTGGCCGACGGACGGCTGGCCGGAGTGGAACTCGCCGTCGTCGTCCTCACGCCCCTCGCCGCCTTCGAGGCCGTGACCGGTCTGCCGCTCGCCGTCCAGTACCGGCAGCGGGTCAGGCGGAGCGCGGAGCGGGTGTACGAGGTGCTGGACGCCCCGGTGCCGGTCCGCGAACCCGCCACCCCCGCCGAGGCGCCCGCATCGCCCTTCCCGTTGGAGGTGCGGGGGCTGTCGGCCAGGTACGCGGGAGCGGAGCACGACGCCCTGGCCGCCATGGACCTCACGCTGGAGGCCGGACGGCGGATCGCGGTCGTGGGCCCGTCCGGTTCCGGGAAGACCACGCTCGCCCAGGTCCTGCTCCGCTTCCTGGACGCGCGGGCGGGCACGTACCGGCTCGGTGGGGTGGAGGCCTCCGCCCTGGACGGCGACGCGGTCCGGCGGTACGTCGGGCTGTGCGCCCAGGACGCCCACATCTTCGACAGCTCCATCCGCGAGAACCTGCGGCTGGCCCGTACCGGATCGACGGACGCGGAACTGCGTGACGCACTCGCGCGGGCCCGGCTGCTCGACTGGGCCGAGGCCCTCCCGGACGGGCTGGACACCCTGGTCGGCGAACACGGGGCCCGCCTCTCCGGAGGCCAGCGGCAGCGGCTCGCACTGGCCAGGGCGCTGCTGGCGGACTTCCCCGTACTCGTGCTGGACGAGCCCGCCGAGCACCTCGACCTGCCGACCGCCGATGCCCTGACCGCGGACCTGCTCGCGGCCACGCGGGGGCGTACGACCGTGCTGATCACCCACCGCATCGAGGGGCTGGAGGACGTCGACGAAGTGGTGGTCCTGGACGGGGGCGCGGTGGTGCAGCGCGGACCGTACGCGGCCCTCGTGGCGGTGGACGGCCCGCTGAGCCGGATGCTGGAGCGCGAGCGGGAGACCGTAAGGGCGCCGGGCGGGATGCCGGACGTACGCGTCTGAGTGCGTCCGAACGACGCTCGACTTTCCCCCATAAAAGGTACTAACTACGCTCTGGGTATGTCAGAGCCGGGCCCGAAGCACCCGAAGCACCCGAACCACCCGAAGGACTCGCTCGAGGCCGCGACGGAGGCGACCCGCAGTCTGCAGGGCCTGTCCACCGAACTCACCGCCCGCGTACCGCAGCTGCTGGAAGCCATGCGGTCCGTCGGCACCGGGCTCGAACTGCACACCACGCTCGACCGGATCTGCGAGACGGCGGCCGAACTGGCCCACGCCCGCTACGCCGCCATCGGCGTCGTGGACGAGGAGGGGAAGGGGCTCTCGGACTTCGTCACCCACGGGGTTCCCGAGCCGGTGGCCGACGAGATCGGCCACCGGCCGGACGGACAGCTCGGCCTGCTCGGCGCGCTGGTCCGAGACCCCTGCTCCGTACGGCTGGCAGATCTGACGGCCGACCCGAGGTTCGCCGGGTTCCCGCAGGGCCACCCTCCGATGCGGTCCTTCCTCGGCGTACCGATCCGGGTCCAGGGCGAGATCTTCGGCAACCTCTATCTGGCCGAGAAGGACGGTGGGGGCGAGTTCACCGACTACGACCTGCACATGGTGCGGGTGCTGGCCACCGAGGCCGGTATCGCCATCGGCAACGCCCGGCTGTACGAGGCCGCCAGGCAGCGCGAGCGGTGGATCGACGGCTCGGTGGCCGTGACCACGGCCCTGCTCTCCGGCGGCGACGCAGACGACGCGCTCGTGGTCGTCGCCGAACAGGCCCGCCATCTCGCCGCCTCCGCAGCCGGGATCGTGCTGCTGCCGGCCGAGGGCGGCGGGCTGGAGATTGTCGCCGTCTCCGCCGAGGAGCAGACCGCGGCGCTCGGAGTGATCATCCCGGCGCAGAGCCCGGTGGTGCGGACGCTGCTCGCCGGCGAGGCCGTCTTCCTGGACGACTCGGCGACCGACCCGCGCATGATGACCAGGCTGGCGCACCGGTTCGGGCCCAGCATGCTGCTTCCGCTGCACAGCGGGGGACGGGTGCTCGGCGCGCTCGCCACCCCGCGCGCTCGGGGCGACCGGCCGTTCACGGAGACGGAGCGCACCCTCGCCGCCCAGTTCGCCTCGCAGGCCGCGTTGGCGCTGATGATGGCCGAGGCCCAGCGCGACCGGGAACGGCTCGCGGTCTACGAGGACCGCGACCGGATCGCCAGGGATCTGCACGACCTGGTCATCCAGCGGCTGTTCGCCACCGGGATGATGCTGGAGAGCGCGCAGCGCCGGTCGGACGTGCCGGAGGTGCAGACCGGCGTGGGCCGGGCGGTCGACGAACTGGACGTGACCATCCAGGAGATCCGCACCGCCATCTTCGCGTTGCAGCAGGAGCCGGCCGAGGCGCCGTCCGGGCTGCGCACCCGGGTGCTGCGTGAGATCAACATGGCGGCGGTCCCGCTGGGCTTCAAACCGTCCCACCGGTTCATCGGGCCGGTCGGCGGGGCCGTCGGTGAGCTGACGGGAAAGAACCTGATCGCGGCGTTGCGGGAGGCGCTCTCCAACGCCTTCCGCCATGCCGTCGCGTCCCGGATCGACGTCGTCGTGGACGCCACCGCCACGCTTCCCGACGGCCGGGACGCGGTACGGCTCACGGTCGCCGACGACGGTGTGGGCATTCCGCCGGGCGGCCGGCGCAGCGGGCTGCGGAACCTGGCCCGCCGTGCGGAGTCGCTCGGCGGGGCCAGTTGGTTCGGACCCGGCCTCGGGGAGGACGGCGGCGGCACGACGGTGGTGTGGCAGGCGCCGCTGTGACAGGCCGGGGCCGGCCGTGCGGACGGCCCGCGCCCGCTTCAGCGCTCCCTGGGAGAGAGCACCTGTTCAGCGTTGCTGCCCGCGGGAAAGCAGCTGCCTGCGGGAAAGCGTCTGCTCAGTGCTGCCTGCGGACCGTGCCTGCTCAGTGCTGCCTGCGGGACAGTGCCTGCTCGGCCAGGATCCGCTCGATGACGACCGCGACGCCGTCCTCGTTGTTGGTGACGGTACGGCCGGTGGCCGCCGCCACGGCGGCGGGGTGGGCGTTGCCCATCGCGTACGAGGTGCCTGCCCAGCTGAGCATCTCCACGTCATTGGGCATGTCACCGAAGGCGACGACCTCGGCGGGCGAGATACCGCGCTCGGCGCAGCACAGCTCCAGCGTGCTGGCCTTGGAGACGCCCGGTCCGCTGACTTCCAGCAGGGCCGTGGGGCTGGACCGGGTGAAGGAGGCCCGGTCGCCCGCGGCAGTACGGGCCAGGGTGAGGAAGTCGTCCGGGGCCAGCACGCCGTGGTGGGCGAGGAGCTTCAGGACGGGGGCGCCGGTGCCGGGGGTCTCCTCGTGGAGCAGCTTCTCGGCGACGGCCACGGTGGCGCCGGGGTCGAGGTGGAAGGGCGGGTAGGCCGGTTCGTAGTGGATACCGGTGGCCAGCTCCACGGCGAACGAGGTGCCGGGGGCGGCGGCGCGCAGCGTGTGCACGACGTCGAGGGCGGCCTCCCGCTCCAGCGCGCGGACCTTCAGCAGCCTGCCGTCGGCATGCAGATCGGCCACCGCGGCCCCGTTGGCGCAGATCGCGAGGCCGTGACCGTGGACGTGGTCGCTGACGACGTCCATCCAGCGTGCCGGGCGGCCGGTGACGAAGAAGACCTCGATGCCGGCCTCCTCGGCGGCGGCGAGCGCCGCGACCGTACGGTCCGAGACGGTCTTGTCGTCGCGCAGGAGGGTGCCGTCCAGATCGGTGGCGATCAGCCGGGGAGCGGCAGGGTCAGGCGAATCGGTAGCTGAGGTCACCGCCCCATTCTCGCGTACCGGAGTGCACGGGCGTGCGCAGGGGCGCACATCTGAGTACCCGGGCCCGTGAGCTGGGGAACATTCCTCCGGCATATGCCATCGGATTTCACCCTGTGCCGGGACGGGCAGCTTGGTACAAGGTGGTCCGATCACCCGTACCGATCACCCGTACCGACCGCCGGTACCGACCACCCGATTCCACTACCCGATTCCACCCACCTGATTGCCACCACCCGAATGGGGAGAGTGACCATGCGACTTTCTTTGCGGGAGCTGCGGTCCAGGGGCGCCGCGTTCCGGGAGCTGCACAGCGGACCCGAGCCCTTCGTGATTCCCAACCCGTGGAACGCGGGCACCGCTCAGGTTCTGGCCGGGCTCGGCTTCCCGGCGCTCGCGACGACCAGCGCCGGTCTCGCGGTGGCTCTCGGGCTGCCGGACGGCGCCAATCTGCTGGATCGCGACATGGTGCTCGCCAACGCCCGTGAGATCGTCGCCGCGACGTCGCTTCCGGTCTCCGCCGATCTGGAGAGCGGATTCGCCGAGACCGCGGAGGGCGTCGCCGAGACCGTTCGCGCGGCGGCGGACGCGGGGCTCGTGGGCGGCTCGATCGAGGATGCGACGGGGCTGTCCGGTGAGCCGGTCCGGCCGCTCGCGGAGGCGGTGGACCGGGTGACGGCGGCGGTGGAGGCCGCGCGCGGCCTGCCCTTCCCGTTCACCGTCACCGCCCGCGCGGAGAACTTCCTCTACGGACGCCCCGACCTCGACGACACGATCCGTCGCCTCCAGGCCTACGAGGAGGCGGGCGCCGATGTGCTCTACGCACCCGCGCTGCCGTCAGCGGCTGCCGTGCGTGCCGTGTGCGCCTCGGTCGGGCGGCCGGTCAACGTACTTGCGGGCAGCCAGAAGCCGGCGCTGGACGTGGCCGCGCTGGCTGACTGCGGCGTACGCCGGATCAGCCTCGGCTCGACACTGTCCCGGTCGGCACTTGGTGGTTTCGTCCGGGCAGCGCGTGAGGTGCTCGACCACGGGACCTTCGGCTTCGTCGCGGACGCACCGCCCTACGGGGACGTGAACCAGTGGATGACGCGTTCCTCCGCACCCCGATTCCCGACGAGCGCAGCCGAGAAGTGATGGTCTCCGCTCCGCCGTAAACTCGGGGCCATGAGCCCCACTCCTCGCCTCAGCACCGTGATCCTCCCCGTCCGCCGCTGGCACGAGGACGGCCGTTTCCCGTGGCAGCGTGCCGAGGAGCTGGGCCTGCACACCGCGTACACCTACGACCACCTGGCTTGGCGCGCCTTCCGCGACGGGCCGTGGTTCGGTGCCGTTCCGACGCTGACCGCGGCGGCGTGCGCCACATCGCGGCTGCGGATGGGGACGCTCGTCACCTCTCCGAACTTCCGCCACCCCGTCACGCTCGCCAAGGAGCTGATCTCCCTCGACGACATCTCGGGCGGCCGGATCACGCTGGGCATCGGCGCGGGTGGCAACGGTTTCGACGCGACGACTCTTCTGCGGGGTGACGAGCAGCCGTGGACCCCGCGCGAGCGGGCCGACCGCTTCGGTGAGTTCGTGCCCCTGCTGGACGGTCTGCTCCGCGAGCCGGCCGGGCTGACGCGCGAGGGCGACTTCTACGCGGCATCCGAGGCGCGGAACCTGCCGGGGTGTGTGCAACGGCCACGGCTGCCGTTCGCCGTCGCGGCTACCGGGCCGCGCGGACTCAGGGTTGCCGCGCGGTACGGCGAGGCCTGGGTGACCACGGGCGATCCGAAGCTGTACGAGACGGGCAGCGCCGCTCAGTCGGTCGATGCCCTGCGCGGTCAGGTCGCCAGGTTGGGCGAGGCCTGTGCGGAGACCGGGCGGGACGTGGGCGAGCTCGAAAAGATCCTGCTCACCGGCTTCACGCCGGAGTTCAACCCGGAGGCTGCCGGGGGCGGCGGCCGTCCCTTCGACTCCGTCGACGCGTTCGTGGACTTCGCGGGCCGGTACGCGGAGCTCGGTTTCACCGAGATCGTCATCCATGCGCCCGTGCCCGCCGATGGTCCGGAGTTCAGCGCGGCGGTGGCGGACGAGCGGCTCTTCGAGCAGATCGCGACGCGGGCCCCCGCCCAGCTCGGGTGAACGGGCCGCCGGCGTGAGTTCCGGCCCGGTCAGCCGGGCAGTCGCAGGAACTCCGGCGGCACGGCGGCCGTGAGCCAGACCCCGTTGGCGCTGACGCAGAACGTGTGGCCCGCCAGGTGCATCGCACCCGCGTCCACGGACAGCACGACTGGTCTGCCACGCCGGGCTCCGACCCGGGTCGCCGTCTCCCGGTCCGGCGACAGGTGGACGTGGGTCCGTTCCATCGGCCGCAGCCCCTCGCTCCGGATGGTGTTCATGAACCGGCCGACCGTGCCGTGGTAGAGGTACGCGGGCGGCTCGACGGGTGGCAGGTCCAGATCGACGTCGACGGAGTGCCCCTGGCTCGCCCGGATGCGGTCCCCCTCGACGGCGAAGCGCTGCTTGTCGTTGGAGGCGACGACATGGTCGAGTTCGGCGCGGGTGAGCGGGAAGCCGTGGCGGGCCGTGGCCCCGAGCAGCTCGTCGATCGGCACCCAGCCGTGGGCGTCGAGCCGGAGGCCGATCCGTTCGGGCTGGTGTCTCAGATGCTTCGAGAGGTACTTCGACACCTTGACGGTGCGTTTTTCGTCCATCCGGTCAGAGTGCCCGCGACGGCGGGCCGGGCGCATCCGGATTTTGTTCGGAATTCACAGCAGCAATTTCTGTCCACAGGTTTGATCCACAGCCAACTCGGGTTATCCACAGGTAATTTGACGATCCTGTGGACAACAGCCTTGCTATTTAACCTGTTTGATCAATTTGCCCCGCATTCAAGCTAGATGCGGCAAGTGTGTCCAATGTCCGTGCCTGTACCTCGCGTTCTGCGGCAGCCGTGATGAACGCCGACGTGTTGGCGCGGCCAACCAGGCTCTCCACGGCGGCGATTGTCCCGGGCGGTAGAGCGACCGGAACCGGCGGCTGTCCGGCCGGGCCGGGGGCGAACGGCTGCTCCGCCGTGAGGTGGTGCTCAAGGTGCCTGGCAGCGAACGTGCGCATCGCGCGGGCGAGTTCGGCGTCCACCGTCTGCTGGGCCAGTGGGCGGAGCTTGCGCACCATGGAGGCTGCCTCGGCCGCATCCGCGTCCGTCGGCGGACGATGGCCGAGATAGCGAGCGAAAACGTGCTCCGTCGTGAACTCCAGGAAGCGGGAGGCTATCTGTTCGACCTGCCCTCGAAGCTCCCTGAGATGACCGGAGATTGCGCCGAGCGGCACACCGGCCGCGTACAACTCCACCGCCACGGCCAGCTCCTGTGGGCTGGGTACGAGGAACTCGTCCTCGCGCCCGGGGATCCGTTCGAGCACACCGAGCTCCACCGCCTCCGTGACGGCCTGTTCGTCCGGGGTGCCGCCGAACTTCGCGTCCAGTTCGGCGCGGGTGATCCGGTCCGCCCGTTCGTCGGTCCACGGACCGTGCACCTCGACTACGAGTCCGAGCACCCCGCCGAGGCCGCGGCCGGTGTCCCACGCCTCCAGCAACTCCTTGATGCTGGCGAGGGTGTAGCCCCGGTCGAGCAGATCGGCGATCTGCCGGAGGCGGGCGATATGGGTGTCGCGGTACACGTTGGCGCGGCCCCGCCGCTCCGGGGTCGGCAGCAGACCGCGGTCCTGGTAGGCGCGGATCGTGCGGACCGTGGCACCGCTGGCGTGGGCCAGGTCCTCGATCCGGTACTCGGCGCCCGCCCGCCCGGCCGGGACCGACGGCCCTGGGCCGGTCACAGCGGCGGCTTCAGCCGGGCGATGCCGCGCAGCGTGCCGGGGCTGAGCCGGGACAGGAACCGGGCGGCATGGGACTCCGGCGTGACCGGGACGACGGCCTGGTTACGCACGACCGCCCGCAGGATCGCCTCGGCGACCTTCTCCGGCGGGTAGTTGCGGACCCCGTACAGCTTGCTCGTCCGTTTCCGCAGCCGGCTCTCCTCCGCCGCGTCGGCCCCGGCGAAGTGCGTGGTGGCGGTGATGTTCGTGTTGACGATGCCGGGGCAGATCGCGCTGACCCCGATCGACTTCTCGGCGAGCTCGGCACGCAGGCATTCGCTGAGCATCAGTACGGCGGCCTTGGACGTGCTGTATGCGGGGAGCGCCCGGGAGGGCTGATACGCGGCGGCAGAAGCGGTGTTGACGATGTGACCGCCCTGCCCGCGCTCGGCCATCTGTTTGCCGAAGAGCCGGCAGCCGTGGATGACGCCCCAGAGATTGACGTCCAGGACGTTCTTCCAGTCCGCGCCGGTCGTATCCAGGAACGAGCCGGACAGGCCGATCCCGGCGTTGTTGACCAGCACATCGACGATTCCGTACTCGGCGGCGACCTTCTCGGCGAGTTTCTCCATCGCCTGCTCGTCGCCCACGTCGACCGTCTCCGCCCAGGCGGCCGGGGCGCCGATCAGCCGTGCCAGCTCCGCCGTCCTGGCCGCACCCTCCGCATCCCGGTCCACCGCCACCACACGGGCGCCCGCCTCGGCGAAGGCGAAGGCCGTGGCCCGGCCGATACCGCCGGCCGCGCCCGTCACCAGAACGAGCTGTCCGCCGAACCGGTCCGCGTACGCACCCTTCGGCGCGGTGTCGCGCACCGGTACACCGGACTGCAGGGCCGTCTCGTTGGCGGCGGCGAACTCGTTGATCCAGGAAGCCAACTGGTCCGGCCTGGTGCGCGGCACCCAGTGCTTGGCCGGCAGCGTACGCCGGGTCAACTGCGGTACCCATGACTCGAGCTCGTCGTAGAGCTGCTCCGACAGGAAGATGTCACCGGTCGGCGTGATGAGCTGCACCGGCACATGCGCGTAGGCGTCGGCGCGCGGCCTGCGCAGCCTCGCACGGACGTTGTCGCGGTAGAGCCAGGCCCCGTGCGCCGCGTCGTCGGGCAGGGAGGCCGTCGGGTAGTCGCCCGGCGGCACCTTCTCCAGCCGCTGGAGGATCCCGGGCCACCGCCTTCCCAGCGGGCCGCGCCAGGCGAGCTCCGGCAGGACCGGCGTGTGCAGCATGTACACGTACCAGGACTTGGCGCCCTGGCCCAGCAGTTGGCCGATCCGGCGCGGGGTGGGACGTGCCATCCGCCGCTTGATCCAGTGCCCGAAGTGATCCAGGGAGGGACCGGACATCGAGGTGAAGGAGGCGATCCGGCCCTCGGTGCGGCTGACCGTCGCGAACTCCCAGGCCTGGACGGAGCCCCAGTCGTGCCCGACCAGATGCACCGGCCGGCCGGGGCTCACCGCGTCCGCGACGGCCAGGAAATCGTCGGTCAGCTTCTCCAGGGTGAAACCCCCGCGCAGCGGAACGGGCGCCGTGGAACCGCCGTGACCGCGCACGTCGTACAGCACGACATGCCACTCCTCGGCCAGCCGCCGGGCGACCTGCGTCCAGACCTCCTTGCTGTCCGGGTAGCCGTGCACGAGCACGATCGTCGGATGCGTCTCCTCGCCCAGCTCCACGACGCTCAGCTCGATACCGCCCGTGGCCACCCGGCGCTCGCGCGCTCCCGGCAGATCCCGCAGACTCATGCCGCAACCCTCTCCTCGGCCCAGCGCCGCACATGCGGCAGATCGTCGTCCAGCCAGAAGGCGCTCTGCTCGGGGTCCCGTGAGTCGGTGACGACCAGGATCTCCTCGAACTTCGCGCCGGTACCCCGGAATCCGAGGTGGGGTTCGACCGCCCACAGGCCCGGCTGCGGGGGATGGTCGGAGAAGCGGTACGGACTCCAGAGCGGCGACCAGCCGTTCCTGTGCCCGTGGACCGCGTCACTCAGCAGGCCCTTGAGCGACTGCGTACCGAACCCGAACACCTGCGGCGACCAGCGCCGTTCGGCGACACGGTCGACCTTGTGGGCGATGACGCCGAAGGGGTAGGCGCGGTGCCGGTTGGCGTAACCCTGCCGGACCATGAGGCGATCGACGCTCTCGTAGATCTCGCGCAGCGGCCGTCGCTCGCGCACCTCGCGCAGGATCAGCTCGCGGTGGGCCTCCAGGTCGGCGAGCAGTCTGTCGTGCAGCGGGTTCAGCCCGAGGCAGCCGGAGTAGCCGATGTCCGCGGTGAATCCCTTGTACACAGGTGCCATGTCGAGGACGAACGGCATGCCCGGCTCCAGCTGCCGGCCGGTCGGGAAGAACTGCGTCGGCACTCTGAAGCCGGTGAAGGCCGTGCGGTCCCCGAACCAGGCGAAGGGGAGGTGGAACCAGTCCCGCACTCCGCGCTCTCGCAGCCACTCGCGCTGCATCCGGGCGGCGTCCCGCTCGGTCACTCCCGGCTTCAGGCGGGCGGCGACCGCTTCCGCGCAGGCGTACGCGAGACGCTGCACGTCTCTGAACCCCCGCAGCTCCGGGGCCCGTTCGTCGATCACTCGCGAGGCCATGCCACCGTCCGTTCCCTGCCGATTGCGGTACGTGCCCGTAACGTGACACTGATGAATGTGACAATGTCCGGCGGCTACGTCAAGGGGGGTGCCGGGCCTGTGGACAACGCGCGGGACGGGCCTGTGGACAGCCCGGACCGGCGCCCCGTCCGGCGCCCGGCCTCCTCCTTCGCGGGGTCCCCCTACGGGTCCGTACATCTGGAGTCTGACGAGAATCCAACCGCCAGGTCTGACGACCGGTGTGGCCCGCACCACTACCGTCGATGACGTGACTGTCATTGCGACCGAAAGCCTGAGCAAGCGGTTCCCCAGGGTGACCGCGCTTGACCGGCTGTCCTTGGACATCGGCCCCGGTGTGACCGGGCTGGTGGGCGCCAACGGAGCCGGCAAGTCCACGTTGATCAAGATCCTGCTGGGTCTGTCTCCCGCCACCGAGGGCCGGGCCGCGGTGCTCGGGCTCGATGTCTCGACCAGCGGCGCCGCGATCCGGGAACGGGTCGGCTACATGCCCGAGCACGACTGCCTGCCGCCCGACGTCTCGGCCACCGAGTTCGTCGTCCACATGGCGCGGATGTCCGGGCTCCCGCCCACCGCGGCGCGCGAGCGCACCGCGGACACCCTGCGCCACGTCGGTCTGTACGAGGAGCGCTACCGGCCCATCGGCGGGTACTCGACCGGTATGAAACAGCGGGTGAAGCTGGCCCAGGCCCTGGTCCACGACCCGCAGCTGGTCCTGCTCGACGAGCCGACCAACGGCCTGGACCCGGTCGGCCGCGACGAGATGCTCGGCCTGATCCGGCGCGTGCACACCGACTTCGGTATCTCCGTCCTGGTCACCTCGCACCTCCTGGGTGAACTGGAACGCACCTGCGACCACGTCGTCGTCATCGACGGCGGCGCGCTCCTGCGCTCCAGCTCCACCAGCGATTTCACCCAGACCACCACGACCCTCGCGGTCGAGGTCACCGACAGCGACACCCACCCCGACGGGACCGACGCCCTGCGCCGGGCCCTCACGGGTACGGGGATCAAGCTGGTGGGCCTCGACGGTGTGGACGCGGAGGGGCTGCCTGGTGCCGGCCACATCCTGCTGATCGAGGCGACCGGCGAGGAGACGTACGACATCGTCCGCGACAGCGTCGCCGACCTCGGCCTCGGGCTCGTCCGGATGGAACAGCGCCGCCACCACATCGCCGAGGTCTTCCGTACCGAAGAGGCACCGGCGGCGGCCCAGGCCGTGGCGCAGAACGCGCCCGTGGGCGCCGGGGCCGTACAGCAGAAGGGGAGCGGTAGCGATGAGCACTGAGACCGGCGCCGCCACCGGGAGCGATACCTCCCGGATCCACAACATCGGCTACCGCGCCTACGACGGCCCGCGCCTCGGCCGTGCCTACGCACGCCGCTCGCTGTACTCGCAGTCCCTGCGCGGTTCCTTCGGGCTCGGCCGGTCGGCCAAGTCCAAGGTGCTGCCGATGCTGCTGTTCGGCGTGATGTGCCTGGTCGCCGCGATCATCGTGGCGGTGGCCATCAACATCCCCGACTCGACGAAGCTGCCGGTCAAGTACACCTCGTACGCGGTCTATCTGCAGGCGGTCATCGGTCTGTTCCTCGCCTCCCAGGCACCTCAGTCGGTCTCCAGGGACCTTCGTTTCAAGAGTGTGCCGCTGTACTTCTCCCGGCCGATCGAACGCGGCGACTACGTCATCGCCAAGTTCGCAGCCATGGCCTCCGCACTCTTCGTCCTCACCGGTGCGCCGCTCGTCATCCTCTACGCGGGCGCCCTGCTGGGGAAGTTCGACTTCGGCGACCAGACCAAGTGGTTCGCCCAGGGAATGGTGTCGGTGGCTCTGCTCTCCGTGCTCTTCGCCGGTCTCGGCCTCGTGATGGCCGCGCTCACCCCGCGCCGGGGTTTCGGTGTCGCCGCGGTGATCGCCGTGCTGACCATCTCGTACGGCGCGGTCTCCACCGTCCAGGGCATCGCCTGGTCGACGGGGTCCACCGGAGCGGTCCCGTGGCTCGGGCTCTTCTCCCCGATCACGCTGATCGACGGTGTGCAGACCGCGTTCCTCGGAGCCACCTCCGCCTTCCCCGGAGGCGAAGGACCGGGCGCCGGCGCCGGAGTGGTCTATCTGATCGTTGTTCTCGCACTCATCGCCGGCTCGTACGCCGTACTGATGCGCCGCTACCGGAGGGTCGGGCTGTGACCACCATCGAGATCGACCACACCTCCCGCTGGTTCGGCAACGTGGTCGCCGTCAACGACGTGAGCATGAACATCGGGCCGGGTGTCACCGGGCTGCTGGGCCCCAACGGCGCGGGCAAGTCCACGCTGATCAACATGATGGCCGGATTCCTCGCCCCGTCGACGGGCACGGTCACGCTCGACGGCAGGACGATCTGGCGCAACGAGGCCGTCTACCGGCAGATCGGCATCGTGCCGGAGCGGGAGGGGATGTACGACTTCCTGACCGGTCGCGAATTCGTGGTGGCCAACGCCGAACTGCACGGTCTCGGTGACGCCCAGGCGGCGGCCGCGCTGTCCACGGTCCAGATGGAGTACGCGCAGGACCGCAAGATCTCGACGTACAGCAAGGGCATGCGCCAGCGCGTGAAGATGGCTTCCGCGCTGGTCCACGACCCGTCCGTTCTGCTGCTCGACGAGCCGTTCAACGGAATGGACCCGCGCCAGCGGATGCAGCTGATGGAGCTTCTGCGACGGATGGGAGCGGAGGGGCGCACGGTGCTCTTCTCCTCCCACATCCTCGAAGAGGTCGAGCAACTCGCCTCGCACATCGAGGTGATCGTGGCCGGACGGCACGCAGCGTCCGGAGACTTCCGGAAGATCCGCCGGCTGATGACGGACCGCCCGCACCGCTATCTCGTACGGTCCAGCGACGACCGGGCGCTCGCCGCCGCGCTCATCGCCGACCCGTCGACGGCCGGGATCGAGGTGGACCTGAGCGAACAGGCCCTGCGCATCCAGGCGGTCGACTTCGGACGCTTCACCACGCTGCTGCCGAAGGTGGCACGCGAGCAGGGCATCCGGCTGCTGACCGTTTCGCCGTCCGACGAATCCCTCGAATCGGTCTTTTCCTATCTCGTAGCGGCCTGAGTAGTGGCCTGAAAGGAGCTGTGAAGCGTCATGTACGACCCCACAGTCGCCCGGCTCACCTACCGGGCCCTGCTCGGCCGGCGCCGGGCCGCCATCCTCTTCATCCTGCCCGCACTGCTGGTGATCATCGCGGTGGCGGTACGGATGTTCGCCGGGGCCGATGACCAGGTCGCCTCCGATGTGCTGGGCGGCTTCGCCATCGCCACCATGGTGCCGCTGATCGGTGTGATCGCCGGGACGGGAGCCATCGGGCCGGAGATCGACGACGGTTCGATCGTCTATCTGCTGGCCAAGCCGGTGCCCCGGCCGACGATCATCTTCACCAAGCTGATCGTGGCCATCGCCGTGACGATGGTGTTCTCGGCGGTGCCGACCCTGGTCGCCGGTCTGATCCTCAACGGCAACGGACAGCAGATCGCGGTGGCCTACACGATCGCCGCCCTGGTCGCCTCGATCGCCTACAGCGCGCTGTTCCTGCTGCTCGGCACGATCAGCCGGCACGCGGTGGTCCTCGGCCTCGTCTACGCGCTGGTGTGGGAGGCCCTCTTCGGCAGCCTGGTCGCCGGTGCGCGCACGCTCAGCGTCCAGCAGTGGTCCCTCGCACTGGCCGAGAAGGTCGGCGGGGGCGGGGCCATCACTTCGGACGTCGGACTGCCGCTCGCGACGGTCCTGTTGATCGTGGTCACCGTGGCGGCGACCTGGTACGCGGGTCAGAAGCTGCGGACCCTGAAGCTCGCCGGCGAGGAGTGAGCACGGGCGACCTGCGTTGCGGCGACCCCCGTCCGATGGGCGGGGGTCGCCGCATTTCGTATATCGGACAGTCTGACACGTGACTGTACGGTTATCGGTTCGTTGTTCCTTGTGCGTGGAGGCAATTGGAATCTGTGGCGTCGTAGCTTTCGTGAAATCCGGGAGAGCCGATGCGGCGGCGAAACACCCGCCGGTCGGTCATTGAGTGAGTGGCAACCGTGAGCGTCCTCCGCCCCTGAAGCCCGGGGAGAGGGCTGTCTGTCCAGCACCGGACGTCCGGCACCGGACGTCCGCACCGGGTTCACGATCGGAAGGCCTGCTCATGCCCACGGAAGTCGCCCTGCTCGAATCGCGCGCCCTGCGCTTCGAACAGATGGGGCGCGTAGATGCCCTCGACAAGGTGAAGAGCCTTGTCATGCTCCCTGACGGGATTCACGTCCGCACCGAGGATGTGGCCCGTTACTTCGAAGTATCCACAGAGGTCATCAAGAAGGTGACCCAGCGCCATCGCGCGGAGATGGAAGAGAACGGCCTCAGGCTGCTGCGCGGCTCTGACCTGCGCATCTTTAATAGGGACATGTTGTCCCTATTGGGCGCCGGGGAGGGGGAAAGTTATCCACAGGCGCATGCGCAGCTCACGCTCTACACCCGCAGGACCGTCCTCGACGTCGCGATGCTTCTTCGCGACAGCGATATCGCGCGCTGCGTCCGTACGTACCTACTGGACGCCGAGCAGGATCTGCGGGCGGGATACGCCTCGCTCGAACACCGCGTCACCCGGGTCGAAAGCTGCCTGGCCGGCGTCGGTACCGCTCTTCAGGAGCTGGGGCCGGTCCTCAACCGGATGTCGCTCAGGCTCGACAGCCTCGACCGGAGGATGGAGCTCACGCACCAGGTGGTCGGCGCCATGAGCGCGCGGCTGGGCGGAGTGTCCGAGGACATCGTCCGGCTCGACGGACGGATGGATGAGTTCGCGCGCACTCTGAAGGATCTGAGCCGCCGCAACAGGGACCGCTGACCGTCCCGGAGAAACCCTGAGGAACCCCCGATGTCCGGTGCCGCCCGTAAATGGGTGGCACCGGACATCGGGTGCGCGGCACAGTGGTCAGCACGGCACCCGCCGGGAACGACGCCCCCACAGAACGACACCACGGACCGGGAGAGGAGCGCGGCGATGACCGAGAGTCCGAGTCCGTCGAGCTCCCAGCAAGGCGTGCCCGAGCGGGCACCGGAGTAGTCAGCGACTGCTTCGACGGGCCGCTTCGAGCAACACGCCGGGGCGGCCGTTCCCGCGCATCGCGGGGCGGCCGCCCTCCCGGAGGATTGGCCGAGTGGTAAGGCAGCGGCTTGCTAAGCCGTCGTCGGGGCCGAAAAACCCCGCGCGCGTTCGATCCGCGCATCCTCCGCCCCGTACCCCCTGCCCACAGCCGCGCGCCGAACGATGCCCTCGACCTCAGCGCAGCAACGATGCCCAAGGCCTCAGCGCCGGCGCAGCATCGGACTTCTAGAGCAGCTGCTCCAGGACCACGGCGATCCCGTCGTTCTCGTTGGACGCGGTGATCTCGTGGGCCACCGCCTTCAGATCCTCGTGCGCGTTGGCCATCGCCACACCGTGCTGCGCCCAGGCGAACATCGGGATGTCGTTCGGCATGTCACCGAAGGCGATCGTGTCAGCCGCCTTCACCCCCAGCCGGCGTGCGGCCAGCGAGAGGCCGGTGGCCTTGCTGAGCCCGAGCGGCAGGATCTCCACGACCCCCGGGCCGGCCATGACCACGTCGACCAGGTTGCCGACCGCCGCTCGCGCGGCCTTCGCCAGTGCGTCGTCGTCCAGCTCCGGGTGCTGTATGTAGACCTTGTTCAGCGGGGCCGCCCACATCTCGGCGGGGTCCTGCACGGGGAGGGCCGGCAGCGGGCCCTCCTGTACGCGGTAGCCCGGACCGACCAGCACCTCGCCGTCCAGCCCGTCACGGCTGGCGGCCAGCGCCAGGGGGCCGACCTCCGCCTCGACCTTGGAGAGCGCGAGACCGGCGAGCTGCCGGTCGAGCGTCAGCGAGGTCAGCAGCTTGCGCTCGCCGGCGTGGTAGACCTGCGCGCCCTGACCGCAGACCGCGAGGCCCTCGTAGCCCAGGTCGTCCAGGATGTGCCTGGTCCACGGGACCGCGCGGCCGGTGACGATGATGTGCGCCGCACCGGCCGCGGTGACCGCGGCCAGTGCCTCGCGGGTGCGCCCGGAGACCGTGTCGTCGTCACGCAGCAGCGTGCCGTCGAGGTCGGTCGCGACGAGCTTGTAGGGAAAGGTCACTTGGCGACCGGCTCCAGGACCTCGCGCCCGCCCAGGTACGGACGGAGCACCTCGGGCACCCGGACCGAACCGTCGGCCAGCTGGTGGTTCTCCAGGATCGCCACGATGGTGCGCGGTACGGCGCACAGGGTGCCGTTCAGCGTGGACAGCGGCTGGAGCACCTTCTTGCCGTCGCGGGTGTCACGCATCCGGACGGACAGCCGGCGTGCCTGGAAACCGTCGCAGTTGGACGCCGAGGTCAGCTCGCGGTACTTGCCCTGGGTCGGGATCCACGCCTCGCAGTCGAACTTCCGCGAGGCCGAGGCCCCGAGGTCACCGGTGGCGACGTCGATCACCTGGAAGGGCAGCCCGAGAGCGGTGAGCCACTGCTTCTCCCAGTCCAGCAGGCGCTGGTGCTCGGCCTGGGCCTCCGCCGGGTCGACGTACGAGAACATCTCGACCTTGTCGAACTGGTGCACCCGGAAGATCCCACGAGTGTCCTTGCCGTACGTGCCGGCCTCGCGGCGGAAGCACGGCGAGAAGCCGGCGTAGCGCAGCGGCAGCTTGTCCGCTTCGATGATCTCGTCCATGTGGTACGCCGCGAGCGGTACCTCGGAGGTGCCGACCAGGTAGTAGTCGTCCTTCTCCAGGTGGTACACGTTCTCCGCGGCCTGACCGAGGAATCCGGTGCCCTCCATGGCGCGCGGACGGACCAGCGCCGGGGTGAGCATCGGGATGAAGCCGGCCTCGGTGGCCTGGGCGATCGCGGCGTTGACGAGGGCGAGCTCCAGCAGTGCGCCGACGCCCGTCAGGTAGTAGAAGCGCGAGCCGGACACCTTGGCGCCGCGCTCCATGTCGATCGCGCCGAGCGCCTCGCCGAGCTCCAGGTGGTCCTTGGGCGCGAAGCCCTCGGCGCCGAAGTCGCGGATGGTGCCGTGCGTCTCCAGGACGACGAAGTCCTCCTCGCCGCCGACCGGCACGTCCTCGTGGACGATGTTGCCGAGCCGCAGGAGCAGGCGCTTGGTCTCCTCGTCGGCCTCGCCCTGCGCCGCGTCGGCCGCCTTGACGTCGACCTTGAGCTGTTCGGCCTTCTTCAGGAGCTCGGTGCGCTCCTCCGGAGAGGCCTTGGGGATGAGCTTGCCGAGCGACTTCTGCTCGGAACGGAGTTCGTCGAACCGAACCCCGGACGACCTGCGCCGCTCGTCGGCGGAGAGAAGGGCGTCGACGAGCGCGACGTCCTCTCCACGGGCGCGCTGGGAGGCGCGAACACGGTCGGGGTCCTCACGAAGCAGGCGAAGGTCAATCACCTCTCCAGGCTACCGGTGTCGGCTTCCGTAGCTCGAACCGATATTGACAAGTGTGTCGCTTTGCCCGAATTGCCGGTATTGGTAATGCTGGAGGAAATCCCCGCCGGGCGTGCGAGTGTCATCGTCAATAAAGAGGCGCTATTCCCCTAAATGGGGCAGAAGGGTTCAGGCGTCTTGACGTACCACCCTTGTCCGGAGGGGGAGTTGGGTGCCACTTGTCCACAGGGAGAGCTGGTTGGGAAAAGTTATCCACAGGCTGTGAGGAAGATCTGTGGACACGGAGGAGATCATTCCGAAAGCGGCTCGAAGGGTCATGGATTCCCGCTTCAAACCCGCCTTGTACGCTCGTTCGGGTGGGAATTGCTCGCCTTGAAGAGTTGATCAACGGAATTGGTGTGACACCGGATGCCCTGACGGTCTGTGGATGGATCTGGGTGGACTGAGGAGATTTGTCGACCATGTCGCATTGTGGTGTCGACTTGTCCCCAGGTCGAGGCGTGCGCCTGTGGATAACTTTCCGGATGATGACAATCTGCTGATCCCACCGGAACTGCGGGTGCGCGGAAGCGAAGACACCGCAGCCGGACAGTGACCCTCAGCTCCGCCCGTCCTGAATCCGGGCCAGCCAGTCGGAGGCCACCGTGAACTCCGCGTCCGACGTACCCGCACGCAGTGGGCGTACGTCCGCAGGAGTCACACCGGCTCTCGGGTAGGAGCCCAGGAAGCGGACGTTCGGGCAGATCCGCTTCAGCCCCATCAGAGCCTCGCCCACCCGCCGGTCGGAGATGTGGCCCTCGGCGTCCACGGCGAAGCAGTAGTTCCCGATACCCGCGCCCGTCGGCCGGGACTGGATCAGCATGAGGTTCACCCCGCGCACCGCGAACTCCTGGAGCAGTTCGAGCAGTGCGCCGGGATGGTCGTCGCCCAGCCAGATGACCACCGACGTCTTGTCCGCACCGGTCGGCGCAGCCGGCCGGGCCGGGCGGCCCACCAGCACGAAACGGGTCTGGGCGTTCTCCGCGTCGTGGATCTCCGTCACCAGCGGTTCGAGCCCGTAGGTCGCCGCCGCGAACTCACCGGCGAACGCGGCGTCGTACCGGCCCTCCTGCACGAGCCGGGCACCGTCCGCGTTGGATGCCGCCGACTCCCAGACGGCCTGCGGGAGATGGGCTGCCATCCAGTTGCGCACCTGCGGCTGCGCGGCCGGGTGCGCGGTGACGGTTTTGACGTCGGACAGCTTGGTGCCGGGGCGTACGAGCAGCGCGAAGGTGATGGAGAGCAGCACCTCGCGGTAGATCATCAGCGGTTCACCGCTGGTCAACTGGTCGAGGGTGGTGGTGATACCGCCCTCGACGGAGTTCTCGATCGGTACGAGTGCCGCGGCGGCCGTGCCGTTGCGCACCGCGTCCAGGGCCGCCGGAACGGAGACCATCGGGACGAGTTCGCGGGTGGCTGCTTCCGGGAGCGTACGGAGGGCGACCTCGGTGAAGGTGCCCTCGGGACCGAGATAGGCGTAGCGCGTGGCGGACATAGCGTCACCCTAATGCGCTGTGGTGGCTCAGGATTCCAGCAAGCGCTGCCCCACGTACTCCCCGGCCGCGGCGCCGCCCGGCACCGCGAAGAGGCCGCTCGTCTCGTGCCGGATGAAGGGTGAGAGGGCGTCGCCCCGGTCGAGTTTGCGCTGCACCGTCACGAAGCCGCGCAGCGGATCCGCCTGCCAGCAGATGAAGAGCAGCCCGGCGTCCGGGGTGCCGTCCGTGGCGATGCCGTCGTTGTAGGAGAACGGTCGGCGGAGCATGGCCGCCCCGCTGTTGCGCTCGGGCGAGGAGATCCGGGCGTGGGCGTTGTCGGGGATCAGGAGCTTGCCGTCGGGGCCGGCCTTGTCGAGGTCCATCTCCGTGGTCTCGGTGCCGCCGCTCAGCGGTGCACCGTCCGCCTTGCGTCTGCCGATGACCCGTTCCTGACGCTCCACCGACAGCTTCTCCCAGTCGTCGAGCAGCATCCTGATCCTGCGGACCACCGCGTACGAGCCGCCGGCCAGCCACTCGTGTGCCGCGTCGCCGGTGCCGGCCGGGACGAACACGCGCCGGTCGAAGTCGCTGTCGGCCGGCTTCGGGTTGCCGGTGCCGTCGATCTGGCCCATCAGATTGCGGGCGGTCATCGGCTTGGCGGTGGCGCCGGGCGTGCGGTTGAAGCCATTCATGTGCCAGCGCACGGCGGCCGTCGAACCCGCCTCCTTCTGCACGGCTCGCAGTGCGTGGAAGGCGACGAGCGAGTCGTCCGCGCCGATCTGCACCCAGAGATCGCCGTTCGAGCGGGCGCTGTCGAGGTGGTCGGAGGAGAACGGCGGCAGCGGGTCGAGACCCGGCGGCCGGTGGGCGACCAGGCCCGTCCGTTCGAAGAAGGTCGCGCCGAAGCCGAAGGTGACGGTCAGCGAGGACGGCCCGGCGTCCAACGCGATACCGGTGTCGTGCCCCGTACCGTCTGCCGCCCCGCCGGCGGTGGGTTCGCCGGCCATCAGCCGCCGCGCCACGGCTGACCAGCGCCGCATCAGGGCGGCCGCTTCCTTCCGTCCGGCACCGGGGGCCAGATCGAAGGCGATCAGATGGCCACTGGCCTGAAGCGGAGTGGTGATCCCCGGTTGATGTTTCCCGTGAAACATCACCTCGGTGGAGCCGACGGTGGTCAGTCCGGTCGGCGCCTCGTCCCGCGTCGCGGCATAGCCGGCCGCACCGCCGGCGCCTCCGAGCACCAGTCCGGTGGCCCCGGCCGCACCCGCGGTGCCCAGGAGCCTCCGCCGGGACAGGGCGCCGCCGGTGCCGGTGCCTGAACCGTTCGCGCCGCCGGTCCTGCTGGTCGCACTGTTTCCGGTCTTTGAGCTGTTTCCGTTCACGATCCTGCTCAGCCGATCTTCACGTTCTTGTCGACCGTCGTCTGGTCGATGTCCGACGTCCGCACGGTCGCCGAGACGTTCCAGTCGCCGGCGATCGGGATCTGGACGCCGCTGGACGTCCAGTGCCCCTCGGTCAGCCGGACCGGAACCACCGGAAGGGGGCCGATGTCCTTGGACTTCAGGGTGAGGGCGAGCTTCACCTCGGGGACGTCCATGGCCTTCCCGTTGATGTCGTCGATCCAGATGTGGAGCACGTTGGCGCCGACATGGCCCGGGTCGATGTCCATCCGGAGCGTGCCCTTGCCGTTCTTGCCGCCGGTGTCGAACGGCAGCTTCACGTTGACGGGACCGCTCGCGGCGGGTGCGGCAGCCGCGGTCGACGCGCGCGCCGCCTCCTCCTCGGTCCGGCCGGGCTCGGTCGAGGTCAGGATGGTGGTCACCGCCAGCAGGGCCACCGCGACGCCGACTTCGGCCAGCACGGAGCGGCGGAGGCCGGAGCGGTCGGGGTCTGCGTCGCGTACGCGCTTCTTCTCGGCGGTCGCCACGGCGGCCTGCTGCCGCGCCAGTTGCGCGGCACGCGCCGGGTCGGCCGACGAGGCCGCCTGGTCCGTATGGCCCGCCCGGCCCGTGTGGCTCTCCCCGGCTGTGTCCGCCGCGGATCCGGCTTCGGCCACTGCCACGGTCTCGGCCCCCGCCTCCGCGTCCCCGGTGACTGTCTCCGTTTCCGCGTCCGCCGCTACGGTCTCGGCCCCCGTTTCCGTGTCCGCGGTGACTGTCTCTGTTTCCGCGTCCGCCGCTACGGCCGCAGCTGCGCCTCCGCCGACCGCCAGCCGTGCCGTCCACCGGCGGGAGACCGAGGCGATCCCCACGAGGACCGCGACGAGGCCCACCTTCACGAGCAGCAGCTGCCCGTACCCGGTGCCGGTCAGCGCGGACCAGGAGCCGAGCTGACGCCAGGACTGGTAGATCCCGGTGGCCGCGAGCACGACGACGCTGACGAACGCGATGCGGGAGAAGCGTCGTACCGCGGTGGCCGTGACATCGGGCGTGCGGTACAGCGCGACCAGCAGGGCCGCGAGCCCGCCCAGCCAGGCCGCCACCGCGAGCAGGTGGAGTACGTCGACCGGCATGGCGATGCCCGGCTGGAGACCGACCGACGCGTGCTCGGCGAGCGCCCACGTCCCCGCGATCCCGGCGGCGATGACCGCGCCGCCGACGGCGAGCCCGAAGGTGAGGTCCTTCTTCTCTCGTTCGTCCTCGCGCTTCGCGTACGCGCCGAACAGCACGGCGATGAACAGGGCGCTGGCACCGAGCAGCAGCAGCCGGGACACGAGCGCGGCGCCCGGCTTGGTGTCGAGGACCGCCTTCAGCCCGTCGAGGTCGAAGGCGTCCGCGAGTTTCCCGGAGCCCGTGTAGGGGTTGCGCAGCAGCAGCATGACCAGCGTCGCCGCGGTGAGGGTCATCCAGCCGCGCACCACGAGGCGTTGCAGCGGACGTGCCCCCGCCCCGCGCTGCCAGCAGGCGAGCACGAAGGCGGCACCGCCCGCGAGCACGATGAATCCGGCGTACGCGGCGTACCGCGCGATGCCGTAGAGAGTGCCGACGAGTCCGCCCCCGGCCTCGTTGTCCGGAAGGGCGACGCTGGTCTCGGAGGGTGCGCCGATGGAGAAGGTGAAGGCGCCGGAGACCGGGTGGCTGTCGGCGGAGACGGCCTGCCAGGCGACGGTGTACGTGCCGTCGGGCAGGCCGGTGTGCAGGGCGACGCCGTATTTCACGGTGGAGCCGCTGTGCAGATCGAGCGGGGCGGCCTCGGTGTCGGCGCGCTTGCCGTTGGGATCGAGGACCCGGATCGAGCCCCCTCCCACGGCGACCTGCTCGGAGAAGGTCAGCACGACCTGCTTGGGTGCGGTGTCGACCACCGCCCCGTCCTGCGGATCACTCCCGGTGAGCGCGGCGTGAGCCGACGCGGGACCCGCGACCGCCAGCAGCAGACCGAACACCACACCGACGAGAGCGGCGAGGAGTCCGGCCGCGGCGAGCGGCCTGCGTATGGCGGATACGGACGGGGGCGGCCCGAAGTGCGGGGCGGTGGCTGTCATGGTCTGTCAGTCCCTCACTGCTTCTTCGGGTTGTGGGTGGTCTCCTTCACGGGAAGGTCGACCTTGATGGGGTCGGCCTTCTCGAAGTGCAGTTCCACGGACACCTTCTCGCCCTGCCTGGGCTGCTGCTTGAGCTTCATGAACATGATGTGGTTTCCACCGCGTTCCAGATCCAGCTCACCGCCCGCGGGCACGGAGAAGGATGTCACCATCCGCATCGCCTGGTTCTTCGTCTCGTGGATCGTGACGTCGTCCGAGAGCGGGCTGGTGACGGAGGTGAGCCGGTCGGAGCTGCCGCCGCTGTTCCGCACGACGAGGAAGGCGGCGGCCATGTCGTTGACTGGCTGCGGCATGAACGCGCCGCTGACCTTCAGCTCCGGTTTGCTGTCCGAGGAGGAGCACCCCGCCAGCGTCAGGCCCGTGGAGAGGGCCAGGACGCCGGCGAGGGCGGTGCGGTGGTTCACGGCTTCTCCCCCTTGATGATCTTGGGGAGGTCCTTGGTGTAGTCGTCGGGCGTGGTGTCCTCGCTGTACAGCACGTACCCCTGGTCGGTCTTCGGCGAGAACGCCATGACCTGAGAGCCGTGCATCGAGACGATGGTGCCGTCCTTCTCCTTCTTCGGCGCGTCGATCCCGATGCCGATCTGCCGGGCACCGGCCTGGATGGTCGGGAAGTCGCCGGTGAGACCGATGAAGGAGGGGTCCTGGGCCTTGAGCCAGCTGCCCAGCGACGACGGGGTGTCCCGTTCCGGGTCGGTGGTGACGAAGACGACCTGGAGCTTGTCCCGGTCGGCCTCGGGGAGGGACTTCCTGGCGATCGCGATGTTGCTCATGATGAGCGGGCAGACGTCGGGGCAGTTGGTGTAGCCGAAGTAGATGAGTGTCGGCTTGCCCTTGGTCTCCTCGCGCAGGTCGAACTTCTTGCCGTGGGTGTCGGTGAGGACGAGGTTCGGCTTGGTGAACGGCTGGTCGAGCACCGTCGCGGCCTTGGTGTTCGCCTCCATCGAGACGTCCGCGACCGGCTTCTTGCTGTCGTTGTCACTGCCGCCGCAGGCGGACAGGGTGAGTGCGGCCGCGGCGACGAGCGCCGCGGCCAGCACAGACTTCTTAACCATGGAGCACTGTTTCCTGATGGGTCGGTGTGGCGGGTGGGACTTGTGTTGGTCAGGCGGTACGTCGACGGCCGGCCAGGACACCGAAGGCGACACCCGCCACGCCGATGACGATGCCGACGATGCCGAGGACGCGGGCCGTGGTGTCACTGGAGGAGGCCGCCGAAGCCGTCGTCTCCGAGTCCTTCGCATGGTCCGCGGAGCCGCTCTTGTCACTGGAGCCGGCGGCCGCGGCGGCGCCGTGCGCATCATCCGCGGCGGCCGTCAGCTCGAGGACCGGAGCGGGGTTCTCGGGCTCTTCGGCCCCGGCCTTCTGCTCCTCGATCCAGCGGACGACTTCCTTGTTGTCGTAGGTCTGGATGGCCTTGAACACCAGCTGGTCGGCGTCCTCGGGGAGCTGGCCGATCGAGAGCGGGAACTGCTGGAAGCGGCCGGGCTCGATCTTGCCGCCGTCCGCCGTCCAGGTCACCTTGGAGACGGCCTCGTTGATCTTCTTGCCGTGCATGTCGAGCGGCTTGGCCAGCTTGCTGGTGGTGACGTCGATCTTCCAGCCGGGGACCGCCTGCGGCTGTACGGAGGCCAGCGGGTGGTCGGTCGGGAAGCTGACCTCGAGCTTGGAGGTCGCGGCGTCGTCCCGCTCGTTGGGGACCTTGAAGTTGATGACGGCGTAACCGCCCTTGGCGGCTTCGCCCTGCGGCTGGACGCTGACGTGGGCGGAGGCGGTACCGGCGAGGATCAGCACGGTGGACGCGGCGACGCCGCCGGCGAGGGCGATGCGGGAAACGTTCATGTCAGGAATCACTCCACAAAGCACGTAGGAGAGGTGCTCCGCCGCGCGGGTGCGCGACGGCATCGCGACACCTCTTCCTCACGAGCGGCGTGGGTGCGCCGGCCCGTGCCGGCACCGGAAAGGTGCCCGCGGGGGCCGCGCGTGCATCGCGTGGAGGGCGTCGCGTCAGGCTGCGAGGGTGAGTACGGGTGGTGGCCCGCGCCTGATCACCATGTGCTGCAAGGGATCCCCGGTGACCGGGGAGGGCGCGTCCGCAGCCGTGCGGAGGGTGCGGGGGCCGGTGGCCGGCCCGCCCGGAAGGCCGGCGCGCAGGGCGGAGACGAGGACGAGCGCCGCTCGAAGCGCCCGCAGCCGGGCCCCGGCCGCGACCTGCTGGGCGCCGTGCGCCGAGAGCCGGGCGAGCCGGAACAGGGCGACCTCGCCGCGCCGCAGCAGCCAGCCGGTGGCCACGGCGGCCAGCAGGTGACCGAGCAGCATGGGCAGGCTGGGGAACATTCCGGCGAGGCCGGTCATCCCGGTGCCGGACATGCCGCCGGAGGGGGTGGCGGCCATGTGCTGGTGCGCCTGCGCGGTGACCGATGCCGGGTCGATGCCCGCGTCGGTGACGATGCGATGGGCGTCGGCGGCGTTCAACTGAGCGGGGCCCGCACCGCAGACGAGGCTCGCGGCGAACCGGGTCAGCGCGTCCTCGCCGGCCGCTGGCTGTTGCGTGGCGGTGTGGGTACCGACACCGAAGAGCGTGTGCAGGAGGATCTGGCCGCCGGCCAGGGCCGCGGCGATCGACGGCAGCGAGCGTTCGCGTCCCGCCAGTGCCACCGCCACCGCGAGAACGCCGAGGAATCCGGCGAGCAGGGACCACCCGGGCACCATCGCGCAGGAGGCCATCGCGTGTCCGGCCGCGGACAACGCGACGCAGACCGCGGCGAACACCGCGGCCCTCAGCAGCCGCAGACCGGCTCCGGCGCGTCCCACAGACGTAGACATGGCCGGGCCATCATCGCACTGCGCCCCCGGCCGCCGTACGGCAGGTCCGGAAGGTCACCTTCCGCCCGATTGGCTGCGAGCCGGGCTGTTGGGGATGGTTGCGGACGGGGTAGGAGACGCCCTGTGGGTCGGGCATGCACACGTGTGGCGAGCCCGGGTATCCGCCGAATGAGCGGTCTCACATGCCGTCAGTGCTTACGAACGGCACAGGGCGGCAATACGTATCGGTATGTCGAGCCGCAGCCAGGAGGCTGGAGCATGAGCATTTGGTGGTCACTCCATCTGCGGCGCGAAGCTGCGAGCGTTCCGCTCGCCCGTCGTTTCCTGCTCGGCACGATGGAGACCGCGGGCGTGGACCCGGACATCTCCTTCGATCTGTCGGTCGCGCTCAGCGAGGCCTGCGCCAACGCCGTCGAGCACGGTGGGGCCCATGGCGGCCCGGACGATGCCGGGGAGAGCTGGGACGTGCGGGAGGAGCCGTCCGGTACGGCCTGCGGGCAGTACCGGGTCACGGCGTATCTGGACGGCGAGAAATGCCGTATCGAAGTCGCCGATTCGGGTCCCGGCTTCCCCGCGCGGCGCACGCTTCGCGATGCCGCACAGAACCATGATCCCTACGAGAAGCGGGCGTTCCGGGCGCCACCGGCGGGGCCTGCGCATCCGCCGCTCGCCGCCGAGAGCGGGCGCGGACTCTGCCTGATCGAGCAGCTCGCCGACCACGTCCACTTCGGCAACAGGCCGGGGCGCGGCGGCGCGGTGGTGAGCTTCGACAAGGTCCTGAAATGGCGGGAGGGCGCCCTGCTCATGGTGTCCTGAGCAGGGCGCCCCCGGGCGCCGGTGACGGGGCGGACGATCAGCCCTTGAGCAGGGCCATCCACGCCTCGACCTCGTCGGCCTGACGGGGCAGTTTGTCTGAAAGGTTCCGGTTGCCGTCCTCGGTGACGAGGATGTCGTCCTCGATCCGGACGCCGATGCCGCGGTACTCCTCGGGAACGGTCAGGTCGTCGGCCTGGAAGTAGAGGCCGGGCTCGACGGTGAGGCACACCCCGGGCTCGAGCGTTCCGTTGACGTACGACTCCGTCCGCGCGGCTGCGCAGTCGTGGACGTCCATACCGAGCATGTGGCCGGTGCCGTGCAGGGTCCAGCGACGCTGCAGCCCCAGCTCCAGGACCTTGTCCACGGTCAGGTCGCCGAGCAGACCCCACTCGACGAGCTTCTCGGTGAGGACGCGCTGAGCGGCGTCGTGGAAGTCACGGAAACCGGCGCCGGGCTTCACCGCGGCGATACCGGCCACCTGCGCCTCGTACACCGCGTCATAGATCTTCCGCTGGAGCGGCGTGAACGTGCCGTTGATGGGAAGGGTGCGGGTCACATCGGCGGTGTAGAGGTCGTTGGTCTCCACGCCGGCGTCGAGCAGCAGCAGCTCGCCCGAGCGCACCGCGCCGTCGTTGCGGACCCAGTGCAGGGTGGTGGCGTGCGGGCCGGCGGCGCAGATCGAGCCGTAGCCGATGTCGTTGCCCTCGATGCGGGCGCGCAGGAAGAACGTTCCCTCGATGTAGCGCTCGCTGGTGGCCTCGGCCTTGTCGAGGACCTTCACGACGTCCTCGAAGCCCCGCGCGGTGATGTCGCAGGCCTTCGCCAGCTCGGCGATCTCGAAGGCGTCCTTGACCAGGCGGGCCTCGGAGAGGAAGACCCGGAGCTCCTCGTCGCGCTCCGCGGTGACCTTGTCGGTCAGCGCGGCCTCGATGCCGGCGTCGTGGCCGCGGACGTTACGGACCGGGCCGGTGGCCTCGGCCAGTGCGGCGGGCAGCTCCCGCACGTCCTTCGCCGGGATGCCGAGCAGCTGCTCGGCCTCGGTGAGGGAGTGGCGGCGGCCGACCCACAGCTCGCCCTGGCCGTCGAGCCAGAATTCGCCGTTCTCCCGGTCCGAGCGCGGCAGCAGGTAGACCGTCGCCTCGTGGCCGTCGTCCTTCGGCTCCAGGACGAGCACGCCGTCCTGGGTCTGGTCGCCGGTGAGGTACGCGTACTCGGTCGAGGCGCGGAAGGCGTACTCGGTGTCATTGGAACGGGTCTTCAGCCGGCCCGCCGGAACGACCAGCCGCTCGCCGGGGAAGCGCGCGGAGAGCGCGGCGCGGCGGTCGGCGGTGTGCGGGGCCTGGGGGATCGGCTCCAGCCCGTGCAGTTCGGTGTCGGCCCAACCGGACTTCATGCTCGCGGCGAGCTCGTCGGAGACGCCCGGGTACAGGCCGTTCTTCCGCTGCTTGACCGGCTCTGCCTCTTCGGTCTCGGTCTCCGGGTTCTCCGGGGTGAGCTCCTCAGACACGATTTGTCTCTCCTTGATACGACACTGGGCCCCCTCCATCGTACGGGCGTACGGAAGGGGGCCCAGGGCCGGAAGACCTCTTACCTCGATCGCTCGGATCACCTCGCTCGCCGGGATCGTGAGCGCCCGGATCATCCGGAAAGCCGGGCGGGGGGCCCGGCGGCCGTGCAGTCCTGGGGTGCGCGGGTGCGGAGGGCGGCTCAGTCGAAGCGTGCCGCCAGCA
The DNA here is from genome assembly GCF_042672475.1 of Streptomyces sp. NPDC127177. Classification (NCBI taxonomy): domain Bacteria; kingdom Bacillati; phylum Actinomycetota; class Actinomycetes; order Kitasatosporales; family Streptomycetaceae; genus Streptomyces; species Streptomyces sp. NPDC127177. The sequence continues at coordinate 51,737 of NZ_JBHXUW010000022.1, read as the reverse complement.
GGACCACGTCCTCGGTCTCGTCGCTCTGCTCGGGCCCGTCGGGCAGGACGGTCCGCAGAACGTGGTCGGCGACGGACGCGGCGTCGTGGCGAAGCGCCTTGGGGACGCTCGCCGCCGCCGAGTGGAGCCGTGCGAACGCCCGGTCCATGGAGTCACCGGCCCGGTGCAGGAGTCCGTCGGTGTACAGCAGCACGGTCTCGCCGGGCGCCGGGGCGATCTCCACGCTCGGCGCCTCCCAGCAGGCGAGCATGCCCAGGGGTGCTGACAGGGTCGTCTCGACGAATTCGGTACGCCGGTCGCCGATGATCAACGGCGGGGTGTGCCCGGCACCGGCCAGCAGGATCTTGCGGCGGGCGGGCTCGCAGTAGGCGAAGAGCGCGGTCGCGGATCGGGCGGGCTCGGTCAGCCGCAGCAGGAGTTCGAGATCGGAGAGTACGGCGACGGGGTCCTCGCCCTCCATCACCGCGTACGCCCGCAGACTGGCGCGCAGACGCCCCGTCGCGGCGAGGGCGCTCGGCCCGGAGCCGCTCACCGACCCGACGGCGAGGCCGAGCGCACCCTCGGGGAGGGCCAGCGCGTCGTACCAGTCGTTGCCGCCCTGCGGCGCGGAGTGATGCCGCACGGCCAGTTCCACGCCGGGGATCCGGGGCAGCCGGCTGGGCAGCAGCTCCTCGGTGACGGTGGCGACGTCGGTCCTGGCCCGTTCCAGTTCCAGGAGCCGGGCGAGGTGTTCGGCGGCGTATCCGACGTACAGGCCGGCCAGGTGGCGCTGGCGCTCCAGCGGCTCGGCGGGCTCGTCGTAGAGCCAGACTGCGGCGGCGAGGCGGCCTGTCCGGTCGGTGGTGATCGGCAGCGCGTAGCTGGCCGCGTAGCCGAGCCGGGCGGCGACCTCGCGCCTGCGGGGGTCCAGGCTGGTGTCACCGAGCAGATCGGGGGTGGTCAGCGGGCCTTCGGGGTTGGGCAGACCTTCGAGGATGCGGCCGTAGGACGTGGCGCTGCGCGGCACCGTCTCGATCTGGCCGAGCTCCGCGTGGGCCAGTCCGAGGCCGATCGTGCTGACGGGGCCGCGACGGTCGGACGGTTCGAAGGCGATCAGCCCGCGGCGGGCACCGACGAGAGCGGCTCCGGCATCGAGGAGTTCGTGCAGGGCGTCGTCCAGGGTGTTGGTTCCGGCCAGCCGCTCGGTGAGCTCGTGGAGCGTGGTGAGGTCGGAGACCCAGCCCGCCAGACGGTCCTGGATGAAGGCGCCGGGCGCGGCGGGTACTTCGGAGAGAGGCCCGGCAGTTTGCGCCGAAACCGGATCTGTGGGATCGATTCCAGCCACTTTCGGCAGGTGCGGGGCGCTCATGGTCGTCCGCTTTCCGACTGGTGTGTTTCGTCGAATAGCATCGCAAACCCCCATGTCATTCTGCGCCGCTATCAGTGCATCCACATGTACACGCACAAGTAAGCCGATGTCCAGCATTGTCCCAACGGGATTTGTGGTGTCCAAGGGGCTACTAACTTGGCCAAAAAATGCACCCTGTGGCAGGTATTTGCGGTCGACTGGGTCTGCTCGGGCAGGGGATGCGCTCGCGGGGAAGTCCCGGGGGAGCGTCATTCCGGGCATGCTGGGTACGTAGTCCTTGGATGACCAGGAGCGGTTCCGACCGCCCCGGAACCTGGCAGCGGGCCCGGACGTCCTCATCTGTGACGGCCACGCCCCACCCCCGAGTGGCGAGGTTGTACGCACGGACGGCAGGCGCGACACACGCCCTGCACCTGGCCATGATTTCGACTGGAACCGGCTCGATTCGGCTCAGCACAGCTCACGCTCGGTAGCGACGACCAACCCGTACCGCAGGCTCGACGAGCATGTACACACAGTGAAATTCCGCACACGCGGTGTGACGCACGCGTGGTGTGATGTGGACCCTCGGCGTTCAACGGAAAGGAACGAGCGCTCATGCGCGAGATCCTCGGAAGGCGACGCAGGCTCCGGTTCCGGGACAGGCCCGCCCAGCTCGACGCGGCCCTGACCTGTGCCACCGAGTGGCAGTGGCCCGTACTCCCGGGAGTGGGGCTGCAGACGGCCGACAGCCGCGGTGAGCGCGGCTGCGCCTGCCCCGATCCCGAGTGCGCCGTACCCGGCGCGCACCCCTTCGATCCCGGACTGCTCGCGGCGACCACCGACCCGCGCATGGTGCGCTGGTGGTGGACGAACCGGCCCACCGCGCCGGTCGTACTGGCCACCGGCGGGCGGGCGCCGTGCGCACTGAGCCTGCCGGCCGCGGCCGGAGCCGGCGCACTGGCCGAACTCGACCGGATGGGCATGCGGCTGGGTCCGGTGGTCGCCACGCCGACCCGCTGGTCGCTGCTGGTCGCCCCGTACACCCTCGAACGGCTCGGTGAGCTGCTGCACGCGCAGGACTGGGTCCCCAGCTCGCTGCGGTTCCACGGCGAGGGGGGCTATCTCATGCTTCCGCCGTCCGAGACCGGCACGGGCCAGGTGCGCTGGGAGCGGGCGCCGGACCGGATCTCCCGGCTGCGGCTGAGCAGTGGAGGGGACGTCGCGGCGGCCGCCTCGCCCTGGCTGCCGGACGTGGGGGCGGTTGTGGACGCGCTGGTCGAGGCGAGCAACAGCGCCCCGGACGGCGGAAGCCGGCTCGCCTACTGAAAGGGCGGTGGCGGCCGCCCGGCGGGCAGTGGGGGCGGCGGCCACGGTGGTCGGTGACGGAAGTCGCAGGCGGCCGGCGCCATAGCGCCGGAATTCGGCGCACCGTCAGGAATTGCTTCATGCCGGGCAGCTGAGAGTCACCGGAAATACCGAATCGCAGGCCGCTGGATCTTCCGGCCCGCCGCCATCGGCAGGGCTCATGCGGACTGTGCAAAGTCTGCCGGTGCAAAGTCCCTCGACGGTCGGCTTTCTGATGCACCCTCCGAAACGCGTTCGAAGCAGGTTCGAGGCAGGTCCGAAGATCTCATCGGGTGTTGTCCGGAAGCCCTCGTGGCGCCTTTTCGTTGCTTTCCGCCGGGTGCTCAGCCGGCGCCGACTCGGCGCTCGGCCGGTGCTCCGCGGGTGCTCTCCGGGTGCTCGGTCGGTGCTCGGCCGGGCTCGGAGGGCGCCTGACTGGTGCCTGGCTGGTGCCTGGCTGGTGCTTGGCTGGTGCTTTGCGGCCGTCCGGCATCGGAATGACCGGCTCCTGTCGCCCCCGCCGCCCGATGCCGACGGAGCCGCGGCTGTGCGGCGCGCAACGGGGCCGTGACGGGGCGGCGGAGGGGCCGCGACGGGGCCGGATTCAACCGGGTTCCGGCTGCCTCGGGTTGATGCAGGGCGGTGGACGCTGCTCCCGAGCCGTCGAGAGCAGGAGCGGCGGGACCGGCCCGGAGCGGATGGGGCCTGTGTGTCACCGAGGGCTCGTCCGGGGGCCTGCGTCAGGTCTCTGCGCGGCTCGTGCGCCGTGCGGTGCGCCGTGGGCGCCGTACCCGGAAATGAGGATGCCCGATCGCTGGCGACGGGGGATGCACCAGCGACCGGGCTTCTAGAACGGTAACAAGAGATCTGCCGTTCGCAAATTCGATCTCGCGTATTCGGACAGCGATTTACCTGTCAGTACGGTGAGTTGTGACGGGAGTCACCGTACGGGCCGGGTGGTCGTCACTGTCAGCTGAGCGTCACCTGTCGGTTGGTGAGCCCGCCACGCGCCCGCCGCTCCTCGGGGGTGAGGGGCGCGTCCGAAGCGAGCGCCGTCGCCAGCCGCTCCGCGAACACGGCGGCGGGCTTCTCGCACTCCTCGGCCCCCATAGCGCTCGGCAGATCCCAGACGGGAACCATCAGGCCGTGCGCCCGGAAGGAGCCGACCAGCCGGGTGCCCTCGCCGAGCGAGGAGACACCGGCGGCGTGCAGCCGGGCGAGAGCGTCGAGGAGCTGCTCCTCGGGATGCGGCATGACCCACCGGAGGTGGTTCTTGTCGGGGGTCTCGCACCAGTAGGCGGCGTCCACCCCGGTGAGCAGGACGGTCGGGATCGCCGCGTCGTTCGCGCGCTCCAGGGATGCGGACACCTCGGCCGTGGCGTTCTCCGCGTCCGGCACCCAGAACTCGAAGCCGGAGTGCACGACGGGCGCGAACGGCGCATCCGGGTCCAGGAAGTCCTGCAGCCGGGGGCCGTCGGCCGGAACGCGGCGGGCGGCGACGGGCGAGCCGGGCTCGGTCTCCAGCGCGCGCTGCAGGGTGTCGGCGAGGTCCCGGCTGAGGTCGCCGGAAGAGGTGTCGTTCTGCAGGGCGAGCAGGACCGAGCCGTCGTCGCGGCGCAGCGCGGGCCAGGCCATCGGAAGCACGGTCGCGAGCGTCACGGACGGTACGCCGTCCGGCAGCCCGCCCTTCAGCGTCAGTTCGACCGTGGCGGCGGGGACCAGCTCGCGCAGCGCGACCCAGTCGCATTCGCCTGCCAGCCCTTCGAAGGGGCGCTGGACCAGCTCGGTCACGGCCTGGGCCGCAGCGCGGCCGTGACAGGCCTTGTACCGGCGGCCCGAACCGCACGGGCAGGGCTCGCGAGCCCCGACGACCGGGATCTCGCCGTCCTTGAGTTGCTGCTTCCCGGCCTTGGTCTGAGGGCGCTTCTTGGCCATGGTGGGCTTTCTCCCGGTTGCGACAGTGCGGTCTGGGCCGCGAGCCTAGCCGCCCGTGCGGTGTCCGGGGCGCAGCTGCCCTCGCTGCCTGCGGGCACGGGGCCTCGCTGCCTGTGGGCACGGGCCCCGGAAGCCTGCGGACGCGGGGCCGGGAAGTCCGCGGACGAGGGCCGGGAGAGCGTGGACGAGTGGCGGGCCCGGGAAGCGGATCGGCCTCTCTGTCCGGCCTGCCTGTCTGCCTGTCCGCCTGGTCACTCCAGCCGGTGCGTGCCCAGGCTGGGTCCGTACCCAGCCGGTCCGGCCGGTCCATGCGCCCAGGCGGTCCATCCATACCCAGGCGGTCCGTACCCCGCCCACCTGCCTGCCCGCCGGCCCGCCCGTGGCCGCCGGTCCGTCCGTGGCCTCAGCCCGCGTCGTCGAAGGCGTCGCCGAAGGCGGCGAGATCCAGTCCGTCGAGCCCCGGTACGCCCGGTACAGCAGGTACGCCCGGTACAGCAGGTGCGGCCGACACCCCGGCCGTGCCCGACAGACCGGTCGTGCCCGATGTCCGTCCGTTGGCCCGCCCGCCAGGTCGGCCACCCGCGCGGCCCGGTCCCTCGTTCACCAGCACCCAGACCGTGACCTCGCCGGACGAGTCGTCACGTACGCCCCATTTCTTGGCGAGCGCACTGATGATGTTGAGCCCTCGGCCGCCGCGGGCGGTCACTGATGGAGTGGCCGGAACTGGTCGGGTCGGACCGCCGCCGTCAGTCACCTCGACGGTCAGGCCGCCCGTGCTGTCCACGCGCCAGGCGGCGCGCACGTCGCCTTCTCCCATATCGCTCTGCCGACCCAGCGGCCTGCCGTGCCGGCAGGCATTGCTGAGCAGTTCGGAAAGGATCAATACAGCATCGTCGACGACCGAATCCGGCACTCCGTGGCTGCGCAACTGCTCACGCATCCGGTGCCTTGCCTGGCCCACGCCCGCAGGGCCATGGGGTACGGCCATGCTCGACGACGTGGGCACTTCCTGTGCCACCACCAACGCCACCCCCGAGACCTCCTTTGCCCCACGCCACGGTGTGGATGCCCCCCTGGGATGGGCCGGAAACCGGCCAATGGTCTGCCAGTGACGCACTCGTAACGATCGAACACAGCCCGAATGCGCCGGTGTACACCCTGTTACTGATATGAAGAGCGTCCAAGTTGCGCCAAGACCTGCTTCGGGCGATTCGTGATGATTGCCTCCACCCCGAGCCGGACGCAGAGGTCGACGTCCTCAGGTTCGTTGACCGTCCAGACGTGGGCCCGGTGGCCGGCGCGGTGCAGGCGGTCGATGTAGCCGGGGTGGCTGCGCACGATCCGCATCCCGGGGCCGGCGATCCTGGCGCCGGCCGGCAACCGTCCGTCGCGCAGTCGCGGCGATACGAACTGCATCAGGTAGACGGTGGGCAGATCCGGTGACGCCTCCTGGATGCGGTGCAGGGAGCGGGCCGAAAAACTCATGATGCGGACCGGTGAGGGCCCGTCGGACGGTGGCGCGTCGAGCTCGAAGCGCTTCAGCAGGTGCAGCAGGCGCTCCTCGACCTGGCCCGCCCAACGGGTGGGGTGTTTGGTCTCGATGGCCAGCTGGAGCGGACGCCCGGCGGCCCTCGTCTCGACCAGCAGTTCGAGCAGTCGCTCCAGGGTGAGTACGGAGGTGAGCTCGCCCGGCACCGGGTCCCAGTCCGGGGACTCCGACTCCTCCCGGTCCTTCCAAGAGCCGAAGTCGAGGGCGGCGAGCTCGGAGAGCTCCAGGGTGGAGACCGCGCCGCGGCCGTTGGACGTGCGGTTCACCCGTCGGTCGTGTACGCATACGAGATGGCCGTCGGCTGTGAGTCGTACGTCGCACTCCAAGGCGTCGGCGCCGTCCTCGATCGCCTTCCGGTATGCGGCCAGGGTGTGTTCGGGGGCGTCGTCGGACGCACCTCGGTGTGCGATGACCTGGATGGGATGCTGCGTGCTGTGCTGCTGCCGTGCTTGGGTCACCGCGTCATGGTGTCACCGGGTGAGCCCCGGGGTGCGCGTACCTTGCGACGCCGGACCGTTTTGCCCGATGTAAAGACCCGTGCACAGATGCACAGGTCCTGCTTACAGTGGTCTGACGTGCTGTGGGAAAAGCTGACTCCAGACACGTACACAGCGGATCTCTTGCCGAATCATGATGTGGAACCGAGGAGTACAGAGCTGTGAGCACAGAGAACGAGGGCAACGAGGGCACCGCGGCCGAGGCCGCCCCGTCCGTTCCGTCCGCACCTCCAGTGCCGGCCGATGCTCCCCAGGGCTCCCCTGGAAGCACGCCTCCGGCCCCGCCGCAGCCGGATGTGACGGCCGCGCAGCCGCAGGTCCCCCCGGCGCACGACCCGGCGACCGCGCCGATGGCGCAGGTCCCGGGGGCGCAGCAGCCCCACACGCCCCCTCCCGCCCCCCAGTCGGCGGCAGACGCCGGCTGGCCGCCGCCCCCGCCCGCCGTTCCCGCCTACGCCCATGGGGCGCAGGGCGGCGGCCCGGCATGGGGGCCGCCCGGCCAGCTGCACGCGCCGGGTGCCCCCCGCAAGCGGGGCGCCGGCGGGCTGGTGGCAGCGGTGGCCGTGGCGGCGCTCGTCGCGGGCGGAGTGGGCGGAGCGCTCGGCTACTGGGCCGCGGACAGCAACGACAGCTCCGGTTCGGCCGGTTCGACGACGGTCGCGGCGTCGGCCAACCCGCAGGACCTCAAGCGCGACCCGGGCACGGTGGCGGGTGTGGCCGCCAAGGCGCTGCCCAGTGTGGTCACCATCGACGCGCAGGGCGGTGACGGCGAGGGCGGCACCGGCACCGGCTTCGTGTACGACAAGGAAGGCCACATCCTCACGAACAACCACGTGGTGGCATCCGCGGCGGACAACGGCCAGCTCACGGCGACGTTCTCGAACGGCAAGAAGTACGACGCCGAGGTGGTCGGGCGGGCCGAGGGCTACGACGTCGCGGTCCTGAAGCTGAAGGACCCGCCGCAGGGCCTCACCCCGCTGGAACTGGGCAACTCGGACCAGGTGGCAGTGGGCGATTCGACGATCGCGATCGGCGCCCCCTTCGGCCTGTCCAACACGGTCACCACGGGCATCATCAGCGCCAAGAACCGCCCGGTCGCCTCCGGTGACGGCTCCGGCGGCAGCAGCTCGTACATGAGCGCCCTGCAGACCGACGCCTCGATCAACCCGGGCAACTCCGGCGGCCCCCTGCTGAGCGCGGGCGGCGCGGTCATCGGGATCAACTCGGCGATCCAGTCGACCGGCAGCAGCACCGGCCAGAGCCAGGCGGGCTCCATCGGCCTCGGCTTCGCGATCCCGATCAACCAGGCGGAGAACGTCGCCCGACAGCTGATCAAGACGGGCCAGCCGGTCTACCCGGTCATCGGCGCCACGGTGACGATGGACGACAAGACGGGCGGCGCGGTCATCTCCGACCAGGGCTCGGGCGGCACGGAGGCGGTACCGAAGGACAGCCCCGCGGGCCGGGCCGGTCTCAAGTCGGGGGACGTCATCACGAAGTTCAACGACACGGTGGTCGACAGCGGTCCGACCCTGATCGGTGAGATCTGGACCCACAAGCCGGGCGACAAGGTCAAGCTGACCTACAAGCGCGACGGGAAGACGTCCACCGCCGAAGTCACCCTGGGGGAGCGCAAGGGCGACAGCTGACCGGCTAGGCTGTCCTCGCGTCGAAAGCAGGTCCTCGACCGTCGGCGCGGGGTGGGTTGCCCGAGCGGCCTAAGGGAACGGTCTTGAAAACCGTCGTGGCAGCGATGTCACCGTGGGTTCAAATCCCACACCCACCGCAGATGAACGGCCCCTGACCAGGTGAATCGGTCGGGGGCCGTTCGCATGCCCGGCTCGCATCGGCCTGCCCGGCTCGCATCGGCACGCATCGGCACGGGCCCGCATCGAATCGCATCGGTCCGGCCCGTGACGGCGTCAGTGCGGCGGTTGGCAGCGGGTTGTGGTGAGGCGGGCCGCGGAGGCGATGGTGGCGCGGGCCTCGTGTTCGGGGAGGCCGGTGCTGATGGCGGCCTCGGTGAGGTCGTTCGCCAGGGTTTCGCCGAAGCCGTGTTCGTAGGCGCGGCAGGCTGCCCAGAAGAGCCGGGTGTTGCGCTGGCCCTCGTCCGCCGCGAGGACGAACCGGATCAGCCCCCTGCCTCGTTCGTCGGGGTGGGTCGGGTGCCGGTGGTGGCGGGCGGGAGGTGTCAGCAGCTCGAGCAGGGGGCGGGGGCAGGGGGCCGGGGGGAGGCTGCCGGTGCCTGGGAGGAGTCGGTAGCTGCCGTGGGCGGTCACCGAGCCGGGGCCGACCAGGTAGCCGCCGGTGCCCCGGACGTCGATGCCGGGGGCCAGGCGGCCGGCGGAGTTCGGTACGGCCACTCCGGGCGGGCCGGCCAACCAGATGTGGCGGCCGCCGCTGGGGGTGAGCACCGTGACGGTGGGCGGGATGGTGAAGGCGTGCTGGACGCCCAGTCCGCGGAGGGCTGCCGGAGAGTCGTTCCGGCCGGTGGTGTCGATGTCGAGGTCGATGCCGATGAGGTGGTGCGGAGCGCGGCCGCAGGCGATGCCGTAGCCGGTGGCCCAGGGCGCGGCGGCGAAGAGGGCACGTACGGCGGCGGGGTCGGTGGTGGCGTCGTGGACGCCGTGTCCGGGCAGGCCGCAGGCGCCCCGGCAACTGCTCGGGCGGTCCTCGCCGTGGTGCGGGGAGCGCAGGGCGGGGAGCTTGCTCGCGGACAACGGGATGACGGGGAGCCCGTGTTCGGCCGCGGACAGTGCGTGGGCCAGGGCCAGGGTGGAGGTTCGCCGGTCTGTGATGGCCATGACTCTATGTTCGTACTAACGTTCGAATATGGGAAGAGGGAGAGGGGTTCGAAGGTGGTGTGCGGAGTGATGTGGCGTAACGCTTCTCCTCGCGCGCCGCAAGGGTTGTGTATGTACGCGAGGCTGACCTGGGACTTTGTGATGTCTGGGGGTTTATCGGCGCTTCCTCACGCTTGCGAGGGAATCGAAATCCATGGGCGGTTCGCCGGGGTGGCCGTGGGCAACCTTGATCTCGCGACGTCGCACCACCACCCGGACGGTCGGCCAACTGGCCCGGGATCAGCCTTACTTTCGGTTCCTGGAGGAATAGACATGGCAAGCATCCGTACCGCTCGCGCCCTCGCCGTTGTTGCCGCTCTGCCCCTCGCCGCCGTTCTCTTGAGCGGAGTGGCCCAGGCCGACAACGGCTCGTTCGCGAACGACGGATCGAACGCGGGTGTGGCGACGATCAGTGGCAGTGGTGTCGGCGGGGCCAACCTCGGCAATTCGTCCACCTCGCAGCAGCAGGCCGTCGGTGACGGGGCGTCGAACACGAGCACGTCCGCCCAGGTGAGCGGCTCGGCGTTCACCGCCATCGACCAGTCCAGCCACGACGTCGCGGTGAACTTCACCAATCTCTGGTGATCCAGTGCCTGCTGCGGCCGGTCGGGGGGCCGGGTCGCAGTTGGGGGAACGACGGCCTGCGCGGCGCCACTTCGGTGGCGGCGCGCGGGCCGTCGTCGTTCTCGCGGAGGCCGTTGTCGTTCTCGCACGGGAGGTGACGGGAGGCGGGAGACGTGGGATGGGACGCGGGTGCGGGCGAGAGGGTGCTGTCGGGTGCCTTGACAGTCGTACGGGAACTGACGGACAGTCAGAAACTCAGTCAGGAGACTGATCCGCAGCCACGTCCCGGGAGGCAGTCGTCGTGCACCTGGCCCCGACGGAGCGCCAGCTACAGCTGCGCGCCGAACTCCGCGCCTACTTCCGCGATGTGATGCCTGACCCGGCTGGCCGCCCCGGCCCGGGGGCCGAAAGCCCGGCCGAACAGCGGCGGCTCCTGCGCCGCATCGGCGCGGACGGGATGCTGGGGCTCGGATGGCCGGTCGAGTACGGCGGGCAGGGGCGGGGCGCCGACGAACAGTTCGTGTTCTTCGACGAGGCGTACCGGGCGGGTGCCCCCGTCTCGATGGTCACCCTCAACACGGTGGGCCCCACCCTCATGAAGTACGGGACGGCGGCGCAGAAGGAGTACTTCCTGCCGCGGATCCTCGCCGGGGAGATCGTCTTCGCCATCGGCTACAGCGAGCCGGAGGCCGGCACCGACCTGGCCGCTCTGCGCACCAGAGCCGTGCGGCAGGGCGATTCCTGGGTCATCGACGGGCAGAAGATCTTCACCAGCAACGCGCAGAACGCGGACTGGATCTGGCTCGCCTGCCGCACGGATCCCGAGGCGCCCAAACACCGGGGCATCTCCATCATCCTCGTGCCGACGGACGCGCCCGGCTTCTCCTGGACGCCCATCGAGACCGTGGGCGGGCTGACGACGACCGCCACGTACTACGACGGCGTTCAGGTTCCCGCCGCCGGGCTGGTCGGCGCGGAGAACGAGGGCTGGGGGCTGATCACCAACCAGCTGAACCACGAGCGGGTGGCGCTGGCCGCCATCGGCATGCAGGCCGAGGACTTCTACGACGCGGCGCTCGACTTCGCCCGTACGCCCGATCCGTTGACCGGTCGGCGTCCCGTCGATGAGCCCTGGATTCGTTCCAGGCTGGCCGAGGCCTATGCCCGGCTGGCGGCGACACGCTTGCTCAACTGGCGTCTGGTCGGGGATGTCGGCGCCGGTGCGCTGGCCCCCGGCGATGCGAGCGGCGTGAAATTCGTAGGCACCGAAAGCGCCGTAGAGGTGTATCGAATGTGCCAGGAAATCACCGGCGACGCGGGGCTGATCCGCGGCGGTTCACCCGGCTCCTTCGGGGACGGGGAGCTGGAGCGGATGAACCGGGCGGCGCAGATCAACACCTTCGGGGGCGGGGTGAGCGAGGTGCAGCGGGAGATCGTCGCGACGATGCGTCTCGGCATGAGGAGGGGGAAACGGTGACGGACGGGCAGGGCGCGCCGGACGAGCTGTACGAGCGGCTCAGGGCGTACGAGGGCCGGGCGGCCGCCGCCGCAGGCAGCGGAAAGGACCTGGTCAACGAGGCGATGATCAGGCACTGGTGCGAGGCCGTGGGGGATACGAATCCGGCGTACACCGGTCCGGACGCCGTTGCACCGCCGACCATGCTGCAGGCGTGGACGATGGGCGGCCTGTCGGGGCACACGGACCGGGGAGCGGCGTACGACGAACTGTTCGCCCTGCTCGACGGTGCGGGGTACGGGTCGGTGGTCGCGACCGACTGCGAGCAGGAGTACCTGCGGCCCCTGCGGCCCGGCGACCGCATCACGTTCGACGCGATGATCGAGGCGGTGTCCGAGCGGAAGACGACGAAGCTGGGCACGGGCTACTTCATCACCACACGCATGGACGTCAGGGCACAGGACGAGCCGGCCGGGACGCACCGCTTCCGGATCCTCAAGTACCGGCCGGCGCAGGCGAAGAGCGCCGGGAAGCCGGAGGAGCGACGGGGCCGCGGGAACCTGCGGCCCCGGCCGGTGGTCAACCGGGACAACGCCGGATTCTGGCAGGGCGTCGCCGACCACCAGCTGCTGATCCAGCGCTGCGGGGCGTGCGGCACTCTGCGCTTCCCCTGGCTGCCCGGCTGCAACCCGTGCGGATCGTCCGAGTGGGACACGGTCGAGGCATCCGGCGACGGCACCGTCTTCTCGTACGTCGTGATGCATCACCCGCCCTTCCCCGCGTTCAGCACGTCCGATGAGGCCGGACCGTACGCGGTGGCGCTGATAGAGCTCGCTGAGGGCGTCCGCATGGTCAGCAACGTGATCGGGGTGCCCTACGACAAGGTGCGGGTGGGCATGCCGGTGAGGCTGGAGTTCCTGCGCACGGACACCGAGTTGGAGCTTCCGGTCTTCCGGGGGAGTGAGGGCTGACATGGATTTCGCACCCACTGAGGAGCAGGCAGCGGCACAGGGGCTCGCCGCGCGGATCTTCGGGGATCTGTCGACGCATGACCGCTTGGCCGCGGCCGGCACCGGCACGGACGCCGAGTTGTGGAAGGAGCTCTGCGCCGCCGGGCTGCCCGGAGCGGTGGAGGAGATCGGCCTCCTGGGGCTGGTGCTCCTCCTGGAGGAACAGGGCCGGACGACCGCGCAGGTGCCCTTCGCAGCGAGCTGTGTGTACGGGCTGCTCGCCGTCGCAGAGCACGGTACGGACGAGCAGCGCGAGCGGCTGCTGCCCCCGCTCCGGGACGGCACGGCGGTGGCGGCGGGGGCGTTCCCGGCACGCTGTTCCGTACGGGCGGATCCGGAGGGCCGGCTGAGTGGCACGGTGCCGCTGGTGCCGTGGCTCAGGGAGGCCACCCATGTCCTGGTCGTTGCCGCGGACCGGTCGCTGTGGATCGTGCGGACCGCGGATACCGGTGTACTGACCGCGCCCGTGGAGACCACCGCCCCGTGGTCGGCGGGGCGGCTCGTGCTCACCGGCGCTCCGGGGGAACGGCTGGGCGGACCGAAGGCGTACGGGGAGGTGCTGGCCATGGCCCGGACGGCGTTCGCGGGGCTGCAGGCGGGAGTGTGCGCCGGTTCGGTGGCCCGTGCTGTCGAACACACCGGCACACGCGAACAGTTCGGACGACCGCTCTCGACCAACCAGGGCGTGCTGCTGCGAGCGGCCGACGCCCATATGGACACAGAGGCGATACGTGTCACGGCGTACGAGGCGGCGTGGCGCCGCGACCGGGCGCTGCCTTACGCGGCGCAGGCGCTGACCGCCGCGTGGTGGGCGTCGGAGGCGGGCAAGCGGGTCGTGCACGCGGCGCAGCATCTGCACGGAGGTACGGGGGCCGATCTCGACCATCCCGTGCACCGGCACTTCCTCTGGGGACGTCAGCTCGACGCCCATCTCGGCTGCGGCAGCGAAGTGCTTCAGGAACTCGGCGGACTACTGGTGGAGGAGGGATCGGGGCCGTGGTGAAGGTCGGCGAGGAGCTGGCACCGCTGGAGATCGCGGTGACCCGCACCCTGATCGTCGCGGGCGCGGTCGCCTCCCGCGACTACCAGGACGTGCACCATGACGCGGAGCTGGCACGCCAGAAGGGGTCGCCGGACATCTTCATGAACATCCTGACGACCAACGGCCTGGTCGGGCGGTACGTCACCGACCACTTCGGGCCCTCGGCCGTGCTCAGAAGGGTCGCCATCAGGCTGGGCGCCCCCAACTACCCCGGCGACACCATGGTGCTGAGCGGCAAGGTGACCGCCGTCGGTGACGACGGGACGGCCGAGGTGTCGGTGGTCGGCGCCAACGGGCTCGGCAGACATGTCACCGGCACGGTGACCATCGGCGTCCCGGAGGGATCCGCATGAGCGTGCGCAGGGCCGATTCACTCGGCGGGCGGGCGGCCGTGGCCGGCATCGGGGCGACCGAGTTCTCCAAGGACTCCGGCCGCAGCGAACTCAAGCTCGCCGTCGAGGCCGTCCACGCTGCGCTTGACGACGCGGGGCTCGGCCCCGCCGATGTCGACGGACTGGTCACCTTCACCATGGACACCAGTCCGGAGATCACCGTCGCCCAGGCGGCCGGCATCGGCGAGCTGTCGTTCTTCTCCCGCGTCCACTACGGCGGCGGGGCGGCCTGCGCCACCGTCCAGCAGGCGGCCCTCGCCGTGGCCTGCGGGGTGGCCGACGTGGTCGTCTGCTACCGCGCGTTCAACGAGAGGTCGGGCCGGCGTTTCGGCTCCGGGGTGCAGCAGCGGGAACCCACGGCCGAGGGTGCGGCGCTCGGCTGGAATCTGCCCTTCGGGCTGCTCACGCCCGCCTCCTGGGTGGCCATGGCGGCACAGCGGTACCTGCACTCCTACGGGCTGACGCCGGAGGCCTTCGGCCATGTCGCGGTCACCGACCGGCGCCATGCCGCGCGCAACCCGGCGGCGTACTTCTACGAGAAGCCGATCACCCTGGCCGACCACGCGGCGTCCCGCTGGATCGTCGAGCCCCTGCGGCTGCTGGACTGCTGCCAGGAGACCGATGGCGGACAGGCGGTCGTCGTGACGAGTGCGGAGCGGGCGAAGGACCTGCGGCAGCCGCCCGCGGTGATCGTCGCCGCCGCTCAGGGCGCCGGGCGGGCGCAGGAGCAGATGACCAGCTTCTACCGTGACGGGCTGACGGGACTGCCGGAGATGGATGTCGTCGCCCGCCAGCTCTGGCGGAACTCCGGCCTCTCCCCCGCCGATATCGATGTGGCGATCCTGTACGACCACTTCACCCCGTTCGTGCTGATGCAACTGGAGGAGTTCGGATTCTGCGGACCCGGTGAGGCAGCCGATTTCATGGCGGCCGACGCACTGCCCGTGAACACCCATGGCGGCCAGCTGGGGGAGGCGTACCTGCACGGGATGAACGGCATAGCGGAGGCCGTCCGGCAGATCCGGGGCACTTCGGTGAACCAGGTATCCGGGGCGGCCCGGTCCCTGGTCACGGCCGGCACGGGGGTACCCACGTCCGGCCTCGTGCTGGGCCGGGCGGAATGAACGGGGTCGTCGGGTGGTGCTGGGCGGAAGAGCGGGGCGGCCGGGTGCTGACGGGTGAACCCAGGCGGTCGGCGCCGGGTGTGCCCGGGTCCGGGGGCCGGTCCGTCCATCCGTCCATCCGCCCACCGGCCCATCCGTCCGGCCCCGGCACAGCCCTCGGGGCGACCCTGAGTCCTCCGGTACAGCCCCTCCACCTACAGGAGGTGGAAGGGGGACCGGCCCTACACCCTGAGGCGGACGCGGTTTCGGGACCTGGGGGCGATCCCCGAGGGGGCGCCCGCTCCTAGCGTGGAGGCATGACCACGCCAGTCTGCACGGACACCTCCAGGGGAGCCGTTGCCAACGCCGGACGCACGCCGCACACCTCGCATGCGCCGCTGACCCCACACGCGCCGCCCGCCGGGCACCCGCCGCACGGGCCGACACCCGCACGGCATACATCGGTCGCTCCGCACACACCGGGCGCTCCGCACTCGCCGGTCGCGGTGCCGCGCACGCCGTCCGCCACGCGCACGCCGTCCGCCACGCGCACTCCGTACGGCGCACGTGCGCCGTACGTCCCGTACCCGTCGTTCACGTCGTTCGTGAAGGCACGCGGGCCGGTGCTGCTGCGCGCGGCGCGCTCGCTCACCGCGAATCCCAGCGATGCCGAGGACCTGCTGCAGACGGCCCTCACCAAGACCTACGTCGCCTGGGAGCGGATCGAGGACCACCGGGCCCTCGACGGCTATGTCCGCCGCGCCCTGCTGAACACGCGGACCTCGCAGTGGCGCAAGCGCAAGATCGACGAGTACGCCTGCGACGAGCTGCCCGAGCAGGAGACGGTTCCCGGGCCCGACCCGGCCGAGCAGCAGTCGCTGCACGACGCGATGTGGCGGGCCGTGCTGAAGCTTCCCGACCGGCAGCGGGCGATGGTCGTCCTTCGCTACTACGAGGACCTCAGCGAGGCACAGACCGCCGAGGTGCTCGGCGTATCCATCGGCACGGTCAAGAGCGCCGTGTCCCGGGCGCTCGGCAAGCTGCGGCAGGACCCGGAGCTGACCCCGGTCAGGTGAGTCCCCGGCCCGGCGGAGCGCGTCGCCCCTGGTCATGGACATGACGGAGGTAGGTTCGACCCTTGTGCCCGTCTGGTGTGATTTTGCCGGACGCCACCGATTCGTACGCCCGGGAGTAGTGACATACCACTCGGTATGTGCGCAGAATCAGCGGAACCTTACTGCCGCGTAGCGCCCACCGGGAGGACGCCGTGCTCAGCACCATGCAGGACGTACCGCTGACTGTCACCCGCATCCTGAACCACGGGATGACGATTCACGGGAAGTCGCAGGTCACGACCTGGACCGGAGAGCCCGAGCCGCAGCGGCGCAGTTTCGCCGAGATCGGCCGGCGGGCCAACCAGCTCGCCCACGCCCTGCGGGACGAACTCGGCGTCGACGGGGACCAGCGTGTCGCCACACTGATGTGGAACAACGCCGAGCACGTGGAGGCGTACCTCGCCATCCCGTCCATGGGCGCCGTGCTCCACACCCTCAACCTCCGGCTCCCCGCCGAGCAGCTGGTCTGGATCGTCAAGCACGCCGACGACAAGGTCCTCATCGCCAACGGCTCCGTGCTGCCGCTCCTCGCGCCGCTGCTCCCCCAGCTGACGTCGCTGGAGCACGTGGTCGTCGTGGGGCCCGGTGACCGTTCCCCTCTCGACGGCTTCGCGCCCCGGGTCCACGACTACGAGGAGCTGATCGCCGGCCGTTCCACCGGCTACGACTGGCCGGAGCTGGACGAACGCCAGGCCGCCGCCATGTGTTACACCTCCGGCACCACCGGGGACCCGAAGGGCGTCGTCTACTCCCACCGTTCGATCTACCTGCACTCCATGCAGGTCAACATGACCGAGTCGATGGGCCTGACCGACAAGGACACCACCCTGGTGGTCGTCCCGCAGTTCCACGTCAACGCCTGGGGCCTGCCGCACGCGACGTTCATGGCCGGCGTCAACATGCTGATGCCGGACCGTTTCCTCCAGCCCGCTCCGCTCGCAGACATGATCGAGCGGGAGAGGCCGACCCACGCCGCCGCGGTCCCCACCATCTGGCAGGGGCTGCTGGCCGAGGTCACCGCCCATCCGCGCGACCTCACCTCCATGGCGCGCGTCACCATCGGCGGCGCAGCCTGCCCGCCCTCCCTCATGGCGGCGTACGACAAGCTCGGTGTCCGCCTCTGTCACGCCTGGGGCATGACGGAGACCTCGCCGCTCGGCACGATGGCCAACCCGCCCGCCGGACTGACCGAGGAGCAGGAGTGGCCCTACCGCATCACGCAGGGCCGCTTCCCGGCCGGTGTCGAGGCGCGGCTGGTCGGCCCCGGTGGCGAACACCTCCCGTGGGACGGGAAGTCGGCCGGTGAGCTGGAGGTGCGCGGCTCCTGGATCGCCGGTGCGTACTACGGCGGTGCGGGCGGCGAGGCGCTGCGGCCCGAGGACAAGTTCAGCGAGGACGGCTGGCTGAAGACCGGTGACGTCGGGGTGATCAGCGACGACGGCTTCCTCACGCTCACCGACCGCGCCAAGGACGTCATCAAGTCGGGTGGCGAGTGGATCTCCAGCGTCGAGCTCGAGAACGCCTTGATGGCGCACCCGGATGTGGCCGAGGCGGCCGTCGTGGCCGTCCCGGACGACAAGTGGGGCGAGCGCCCGCTGGCGACCGTGGTCCTCAAGGAGGGTGCGAGCGCCGACTACCAGGCGCTGAAGGCGTTCCTCGCGGAGCAGGGCATCGCCAAGTGGCAGCTGCCCGAGCGCTGGTCGGTGATCGCGTCCGTACCGAAGACGAGCGTCGGGAAGTTCGACAAGAAGGTGATCCGCAAGCAGTACGCGGAGGGCGGGCTGGACATCACCCAGCTCTGACCCGACCTGACCCGACCTGATCCGGCCGGGCTCGCCGGGACCGAGGACGTGAAGAGGGCGGTACGGGAAGGGGCCCCGTACCGCCCTCTCCACGTCCCCGCACGGTACGCCCGCATCCGTTCCGCGAGCGGTCAGTTCGTGCCGATCTTCGCGAGCAGGTCGACGATGCGGGCCTGCACCTCGTCGCTCGTCGAGCGCTCCGCGAGGAAGAGCACGGTCTCGCCCGAGCTGAGCTTGGGCAGGTCCGACTGGCTCATGTCGGCGGAGGTGTAGACGACCAGGGGCGTGCGGTTCAGCTGGCCGTTGGCGCGCAGCCAGTCGACGATCCCGGCCCGGCGGCGGCGTACCTGCATCAGGTCCATCACCACCAGGTTGGGCCGCATGCGGGTCGCGAGCGCGACCGCCTCGCTGTCGGTCGCGGCACAGGCGACCTGCATGCCGCGGCGTTCCAGCGTCTGCGTCAGCGCGTACGCGATGTCCTCGTGCTCCTCGATCAGGAGGACCCGGGGCGGGTGCTGTTCGCTGTCGCGCGGGGCGAGTGCCTTCAGGAGTACGGCGGGGTCGGCGCCGTACGCCGCCTCCCGTGACGCCTGTCCCAGACCGGCCGTCACCAGGACCGGCACCTCGGCCGCCACCGCCGCCTGGCGCAGCGACTGGAGCGCCTTGCGGGTGATGGGGCCCGTCAGCGGGTCCACGAACAGCGCGGCGGGGAACGCCGCGATCTGTGAGTCGACCTCCTCGCGCGAGTGCACGATCACCGGCCGGTAGCCGCGGTCGCTGAGCGCCTGCTGGGTGGAGACATCGGGTGCCGGCCAGACGAGCAGTCGGCGCGGGTTGTCCAGCGGTTCCGGCGGCAGCTCGTCGTCGACGGGCTGCGGTGAGGGGCGGTTGGCGACCTCGACCGCGCCTCCGGGACCGTCCAGCAGCTCCGGCCCCTCGGCGGCGCCCTCGTCGGGTGCGCCTATGGCGTACGCGCGTCCTTCGGCGGCCGGAGCGGACATCAACTGCCCGGAGCCCGAGCCCTGCACGGTGCCGCCCGTGCCGCCGGGCCCGGTGCCGCCGTCGGCAGGCTGCGGTCCCCCCGGCTGCCGGTCACTCGGCTGCGGATCACTCGGCTGCTGGTCCACCGGCTGCGGGTCACTTGACCGCGGGTCCACCGGCTGCGGTGTCGCGGGCGCCTGCGGGGCGGTCCGGTCGGCCGGATCGATCCCCGGCGGGGCGGATAGCTTGCGGCGTCGGCCCGCGCCGCCGAGCGTCTGGTTCTGCTGGTGCGCGATGTGCTGGGCGAACGGCACGCCCTGCCCGAGCGTCCGCACGCTGAACGCCCGCCCCTGCGTCGAGTCCGAGGACCCTCCGGGCATGGGTGCCTCGGCGGGCAGCGGCTGCCTCCGCGCGTCCGGCCCGGGAACCAGCGTCCGCGGACGGGTCTCGTCGGGGCCCGCGGGGCCTTCGGATCCGGAGGGGCCGGTCGGGCCCTCGGCACGGCCGGAGCCGCGGGCGTTGCCGGCCGACGCCGTGCCTGTGGTGTGGGTGGTGTGGCCTGCCTCCGGCCACTCCGTCCCCTCGTCGGGCTGCTCACCGGCGGGTCCGGTCATCGCAGCCCCGGCCGGAACCCGGTCCGGGTCCGGTACGCCGTCCTGGGCCCAGTCCCCCTCGTCCTCCTGCTCCCAGGCGCCGGGCATCGCGGACGGTGCCGGCGGCGTGGACGGGTGAGCGGGCGCGGACGGGACGGCCTGTTCGGGCATCGCGAAGGGGACGGCCTGCTCGGGCCGGCCGGGTGTCCCCGGCCGCGGCGGTGCCGCGTGCGCGTCCGCGCGCCGGGCCCGGCGCCTTCCGGTCGGGAGCGGGTGTGCCTGCGGCGGGGTGTGGTCCTGGTCCGGCGCACCGGAAACGGAGTCGTGACGCCCCGGGAGCGAGGCGTCGGCATCGGCGGCGGGCGGCAGCCGGTCGGCGTCGGCGGGCGGCAGCGCGAAGGGCACCCTGGGTCCGGACGGCTCGGCCTGAGCGGCCCGGTCCTGTGCGGCGGAGAGCGCGCGCCGGGCCCGTCGCCCGGTCGGCTGCTGCCGCGCGGGCGCGGATTCGGGAGCGGACGCGCCGGCGCGGGACCCGTGAGCCCTGGTCTGCGTCCGAGCGGCGTCGTCGAGGTCGGAGTAGGCCGCGGGGCCCGCGGATTCCACGGCGTTCACCGACGGCATGGCGGCGGGAAGGGCCAGCCGGCCCTCGCCGCCGTGCTGCGCCCGGTGACCGGCGGCCGGCACCGGCATCGGGCTCTCGGCCGGAACGCCCTGCGGCGGTACGGTCTGCCCGCGCTGCCGGCGGCCTCCGGCAGCGCCCTCGGCCGCCGTCACCACGGAACCCTCGGACGGAGCCGCGGCGGGCAGCGCCAGGGCCTGTCCCGGCCCCTGTTGGGCCTCGGCGCCCCGGGCACCGGTCTCCGCCGGGCTGGGCCGGCCGCGCCTGCGCCCGGAACCCTCCCCCTGCTGGGCCGGAACCGGCTCGTGCGGGTTCGGCCCCGGGTGCTCGTCGGCAGCCGCGGCCGCGGACGGCTCCACGGACTCGGTGACAGCGCCGGGGGCGGACTGGCGCCTGGCACGGCGTCGCCCGGTCGGTTCGGCGGCCCCGGTGTCCTCGGGCCGGTCCCCACCCTCTGAACCGCCCACAGGGCTCTCCAGGAAGGCATCCGTGGACGACCTGCGCGCCCGGCGCCGCCCCCCGCCGGTCCCTTCCGTCTGATGAACCTGAGGGACCTGAGGGACCTGTTCACCCTGAGGAACCCCCTCAACCGGAGCGACCTGCTCGACCTGCTCGACTTGAGGAGCTTGAGGAGCGTGAGGAAGCCCCAGGGCCTGTCCGTCTCCCGAAGCCGGCGCACCCTCCGGACCCATCGGAGCACCCGGACCCGGCGGAGCCATCCCTACCGGAGCGTCCGGGGCCATCGGCGGCATCACGGTCCCCGAGCCCGCGCCCAGCGGTACTTCGAGGACGTACGCGCTGCCGCTCATCCCCGGCATCTCATGTGTCTGGAGCACGCCGCCGTGCGCCCTTACGATCCCGCGCACGATCGGCTCGTGCACCGGGTCTCCCCCGGCGAACGGCCCGCGCACCTCGATCCGTACGACATCACCGCGCTGCGCCGCGGCGACGACGACCGTGGAGTCGACATAGCCGCCGCCAGGCACGAGCCGGGCCTTGCCGGTGGAATCGACGCCGGCGACATCCGCGACCAGGTGCGCGAGCGCCGTCACCAGCCGTCCCGCGTCGACCTCGGCCTCGATCGGCGGCGCGTGCACCGCGAACTGGGCGCGGCCGGGGCCGATCAACTCGACGGCAGCGTCGATACCGGCCGTCACCACGCCGTCGAGCAGCACGTTCGTCTTGACGAGTGCCTCGGAACCGCCGTCCAGACGCTGGTAGCTCAGCACGTTGTCGACGAGGGTCGTCATCCGCGCGTAGCCCGCGGCCAGGTGGTGCAGGATCTGGTTGGCCTCGGGCCACAGCTGGCCCGCGGGATCGGCGGCGAGGGTGGACAGCTCGCCGCGCAGCTCCTCCAGCGGCCCGCGCAGCGATTCGCCGAGCACGGCGGTCAGCTGGCTGTGCCGAGCGGACAGGTCGGCGAGTTGCCCGGCCTGTTCCTCCATCCGCTCGGTCTGCTCCTCGATCGCGGAGGCGTACCGCTCTGTCCGGTCGGCCAGCTCGGCAGCGTGCAGGTCCGTCAGCCCGGCGATCTCCGCGGAGTGGTTCGCGGTCAGCTCGGCGACGGCGGCGGTGTGGTTCGCGGTCAGATCGGAGACCTCGGTCGAGTGCTGCTCGCCGAGTTCCTCGTAGGGCCTGCGGTCGGTGAACGTCATGACCGCGCCGACCAGCTGGTCACCGTCGCGCACGGGCGCCGTGGTCAGGTCGACCGGCACCTGCGCGCCGCTCTTGGACCACAGGACCTGCCCGCGCACCCGGTGCTTGCGCCCCGACCTGAGGGTGTCGGCGAGCGGCGACTCCTCGTACGGGAACGGCTCGCCCTCGCCGCGCGAGTGCAGGATCAGGGGGTGCAGCTCCTGGCCGCCGAGGTCGGTGGCGCGGAAACCGAGGATCTGGGCGGCGGCGGGGTTGACCAGGACGACCCGGCCGTCCGTGTCCGTACCGACGACACCCTCGGACGCCGCCCGCAGGATCATCTCGGTCTGCCGCTGCGACCGGGCCAGCTCGGCCTCGGTGTCGACGGTGCCCGACAGATCGCGTACGACGAGCATCAGCAGCTCGTCACCCGTATAGGTGCCGTTGTAGCTCGTCTGGACGTCGCTGTAGGCGGCCTGCCCGTCCTCCAGGCTGGCGCTGGTCACCTCGACGGGGTACTCGTTGCCGTCGGTCCGCCGCGCGGTCATGCGCGTGGGCTTGGTCCGGCCCCGCTCGTCCGCAGCCTCCGGCCTCCGCATCGACCCCGGGATCAGCTTGGAGTCGAACTCCGGCAGCAGATCGAGCAGTCCGCGTCCGACGAGCGCGGTGCCCGGCGTCTCGAACATTTCGAGGGCGATGGTGTTGGCGTTGACGACCGTACCGTTGCAGTTGACGAGCAGAAGCCCGTCCGGAAGGGCGTCGAGTATGGCTGCGAGGCGAGCAGCGCCTCGGGATGGCCTGCTGCTCACGACGACGCTTCCTCCCTGATTACTGCACCTTGCCGACAGCGGCCCCATCTTGCCCCTCGGGCCTCAGGCTGTCACTGGAGGAGTCTAAAGGCAGGGGAGGGGCAAGGGGCGGCGGATGAGGGGGAGCTCTCACCAAGGTTCTGTGCATACGGTGTACGACTCTGGCCCATTACGTGCCCCTTGCGCCGCCCCCTGGAGGGCGCAGCCGCTGCTCAGCGCAGGTTCGGCAGCACCGGGCGCAGCCCGTTCCAGCGGGCGATCTCGCACCCGTTGGTCCGGTCGAACGTGGCATCGACGCTTCGCCCCTGCCAGCTACCGGTGACCCGGGCGGTGGCCGGCCCGCCGAACTGCTGGGTGCACATCGCGTCCCCCGGCACCGGCGCGAACGGGTCCGCGCCCTCGCGCGGAAGCTGCGCCAGCCGGTCGCACGCCTGCTGCGCCACGGGGTGGCTGCCACCCGCCGGCTCGCACTCCAGCTCGTAGCTGCCGTCCGCCTCCGGGTTCCCCGATCCGGTGACGACGACCGTCAGATGCGTCCGGCCGTCGTCACCCTGGAGCACGGGCAGCGACAGCGGTAGCGGGAGCACCGGCAGGGGACCGCCGGACGCCGTCGCGGCGGGGACGGTGGCGGAAAGCGCGGCGAAGGACACGACAGCGGTGAAGGCGAGGCGACGCAGCATGCGAGCTCCTGTGCTCGTGCACGTCGGCGACCATGGCCGCCGACGGAGGGGAACGGCGGGGGCGGCGCCCCCACATCACTAACGCTCCGCACGCCACGGCGTTGCGCAACCGCGGGCACTTTGCTCTGGCGGCCGACTGCCTAGTACCGTAGGCGTCGATTGGTGGCGCGGCGAGCAGCTGTGTCATCATCTGCACGCACCACCCGCGCTGGCGCGGGGTGTGCTGGAGGCGTCGCCTAGTCCGGTCTATGGCGCCGCACTGCTAATGCGGTTTGGGTCTTAAAGCCCATCGAGGGTTCAAATCCCTCCGCCTCCGCGTGATCACCGAAGCCCCGAGCCACTGGCCGGGGCTTCGGTCGTATCCGCGCCCGGGTCGTCCGGCCCGGCGCGCGCTCGTCCTGGACCGGTCCGGGGCAGGGGGCGTGAGCAGGCGTGGAACGGGCGGGGACAGGTCTGCGTCCGGACGCCGCCGAACGGGTGTTTCCACAGCTCAGCAGCGGTAGGGCTAATGGATTTCGCCTGACGCCGCAGGTCATGTAATGTTGTTCTCGCAACGCCGACGGGGCAGAAAAGTCCAGGACGCCAAGCACTCGTAGCTTAACGGATAGAGCATCTGACTACGGATCAGAAGGTTGCAGGTTCGAATCCTGCCGAGTGCACAGCAGGCGAGAGGCCCCCAGGAGAAATCCTGGGGGCCTCTCGCGTTGCCCGGACGGCCGCGTTGCCCGGACGGCGGCGAGGTGCAGCAACGGGCTCGAAGCGGGCCCGGTCCCAAACTCGTGGATAGGGTGTCCGCTCACGTCGCGTCGGCGGTGATGCCGAGGCGGCGTGTACGGCCGGAGGGGGCTATATGTGGTTCAGAGTTGGGGCGGCGGGCCTGACAGCTGTTGTGCTGGCGGCGACGGCGGGGTGCGGGTCACGGGCAGCCGGAGGCTCGGGGCACACGGTGGGGCCGGCATCGGCGAGCACCGCGCCGGTGGCGGAGAACGGGAAGCTCCCTTCCGCGGAGTTGCAGGGCCGATGGTGGACATGGGCTGCCTCGGAGCCCAAGGCGACCAGCCCTGTGGCTGACGCGAGCGGGAAGATGTGCGGGCGCAACCAACCGCCCGATGTGTGGTTTCTGGCCGGCACCCCCGGCGGTCGGGCCGTACGAGCGTGCGACATTCCCTCCGGTCGTCCGATCGCTGTGCCTGTCGTCAATCTGGTCGGAGACCACCGGAGCTGTGCGGCCTTCATGGGGAGCGCGCAAGGGACCCTGGCACTCGACGGCAAGCCGGTGAAACCGGAGACCTACGAAGGTGACCCGATCACGGTGGAAGGCGTTCAAGGCAACCAGGTCACCGGGGAGGAAGGGCGCTTCACAGCTACGGGGTGCGGTCTTTGGGCGCAGCTTCCGTCCCTGGCTCCCGGCCAGCACCTGCTGAAAATCCATGGTCAGTCGGGCGACTTCTCCGTCGACGTGGACTACATGTTGAGCGTCGGCGCCTCATCGGCCTGAGGGGCTGTCCCGTAAGCGTCGGCACTCACTCTTCGAGTTGGGGCACTGTTTGGCCTGTCCTGCCGTTCCGGCGCGGTCGCATGCCCGGCCGCAAGACCAGCCCGGGGCGCGATCGCGTCGTCCCGGCCGCACGAGGAGGGTCCGAAGCCACCGCCCGGGAGGGCCGTGTGGCCGGGTCAGGCGATACGCAGGATCACCTTGCCGGTGAGTCCGGGCCGGTCGAGGAGTTGCCCCGCACGTTCTGCCTCGCTGAGGTCGAGGACCGAGTCGATGACGGGGCGCACGTCGTGGGTTCGCAGTAGGCCGGGCAGGGCTTCGCGCAGCCGGGCGGTGAGGGCGTGCAGTTCGTCGGCCCCGCGGCCGCGGAAGGTGGTGCCGATCAGCTGTATCCGGCGGGCGGCGAGCGTTTCGAGGTCGAGGTGGGCGTGCGTCCCGGCGAGCCGTCCGATCTGCACGATCCTGGCGCGGGGAGCGGCGGCGCCGATGAGGCCGGCGAGGACGGGTCCGCCCAGGTGGTCGAGGCATACGTCGAAGGCGTCCGGACCGAGCGCCTGGGCGATGTCCTCGGAATCCGTGTTGATGACCCGGGTGGCGCCCAGCTCGCGCAGAAGGCCCGCCTTGGCCTCGGAGCGGGTGGTCGTGATGACCGTGCGGGCGCCGAGGGCGCGGGCGAGCTGAACGCCGATGTGACCGACGCCGCTGGTGCCACCGGTGATGAGGACGCGGTCGCCGGGCCGGAACTGCGCTGCCCCGGTCAGGGCGTCGTATTCGGTGAGGAGTGCGCTGGGCAGGCCGGCGGCGGCGACGAGGTCCAGGAGGTCGGGCGCCGGCAGGAGGAGCCGGTGGTCGACGGCGACCAACTCGGCGCAGGCGCCGCCCGTCTGTGCCATGACGTACTGACCGGCCGCGATGCCGGTGACATGGGCACCGACCGCCCGCACTCGACCCGCCATCTCGAACCCGACGCGGTCCGGTGCGACGTTCCAGTCGGCGCTGGACGGGACGTAAGCGCCTTCGCGCATCAGTAGGTCGGCGCGGTTCAGCCCCGCGTTGGCGACCTCTACCAGCACCTGGTCGGGGGCAACGACAGGCGGCTCGATTTCGGTCACGGTCCACGCGGGCGGTGTGCCGGTGGTCAGGAGTGCGCGCATGGGGCGATTGTCGCCGACAGCTACGGCTCACCGGCATAACGGGTGTGGTCGCCCGTGTGGTCGCCCGTCGTGTTCGGGGAACGTCTTGGTCTCCATCTCCTCGCGGCAGCGCCGGTGGTGGTTTTTGGGCGTGCGCCCGATCGCCGTCCGGCGTGAATGAAGCGCGCCGGTGCGTAGTCCCTGGTGGCAGTTGCGGCCGGTACGGTGCTGCCTCTTAAGGAAGCGCGGGGGGCGGGTGGTTACGCGGCATGAGCCGACGACGGTATGTGGCCAGAGGAGTGCCGGGCGGATATCGCATCTGGGACAACAGAGGCGGCCGATGGTGGGGCGATCACTATGAGCTCTGCCCCGATGACCTCCTCGCGGCGTTGAACCGTGGTGCCGACCACACGCAGCTCACCGCGCTGCTCAAGAGGTACCGGGCACAGAAGCGCTGAGCAGCTGTGCCCGGCACGGGCCAGGGCCCGGCGCGCTGCGGTGGGTCAGGCCTCGGCGTTGACGGCGTTGACGGTTGCAGGCTCCTGGGCGCCCGCCCGGACGACTCGGCGGCGGCGGGTCGGCACGCCGAAGGTCGGGTTGGCTACGCCCCAGGCCGCGCCCTTGCAGACCAGTTCCTTGTAGAACGCGGCGAACCGGCCCGTCACGGCCGCCCGGACCGCGCGGTCGTCGGCGGTGACGTACTGGATCACGCCCTCCTTACGGCCCAGTGAGATGCACTGGTTGAAGTAGCGGAGCGGTGTGTGCGGGGGCTTGGTGCCCGTCAGGCGGGCCGCGATGCCGTCGGCGGCCTGCCAGGCCGTGGGGATGCCCGAGGCGCACGACATCCGCAGTGGCTTGTCGCCGGGGCCCATCACCATGGCCGCGTCGCCGATGGCGTACACGTCCGGGTGCGAGACCGAGCGCATGGCCCCGTCGACCACGATCTGGCCGGTGCCGGTGACTTCCAGGGCGGTGGCCTTCGCGATCGGGTGGACGGCGAAACCCGCGGTCCACACGGTGACCGCGCCCGGGATGGACGTGCCGTCCGCGGTGGTGACGTGGTCGGTTCCGACTCCGGTGACGGCGGTGTCCTCGTGCACCGTGATGCCGAGCTTGTCGAAGACGTGGCGCAGGTGCCGGCGGCCCTTGGGGGAGAGCCAGTCGCCGAGTCCGCCGCGGGCGGCGAGGGAGACGTCGAGGTCCGGGCGGGCCTCGGCCACCTCGGTGGCGGCCTCCAGGCCGGTGAGCCCGCCGCCGACGACGACCACGGGCTGTCCGGCTTCCAGGCGCGCCAGGCGCTCGCGCAGACGGAGGGCCCCCGGGCGGCCGGCGATCTCGTGGGCGTGCTCGGCGGTGCCGGGGACGCCCTGGCTGTTCCAGCCGCTGCCCAGCGCGTACACCAGGCTGTCGTACTCCAGCTCCAGCTCCTGGTGCCCGGAGCCGGAGCCGACGCCGTCGTTGCGGTTGCGGTTGCCGTTGCGGTTGCCGCTGCCGCTGTCCGCGTCCCGGACGGTGACGGTCTTGCGGTCGACGTCGATGCCGGTGACCTCCGCGCGCCTCAGTTCGACGCCGGTGCCCGCGAACATCTTGCTGAAGGGCCTGGGCCTGAGATCCTGGCCGACGGCGAGCTGGTGCATCCGGACCCGCTCGACGAAGTCGGTCTCGGCGTTGACGACGGTGATGGCGACATCTTCGCGGTGCAGTCGCCTGGCGAGGCGCCCGGCGGCGGTGGCTCCGGCGTATCCGGCTCCGAGGATGATGATTCGGTGCTGCATTTCCCTGCTCCTGTCTCGCGCGGGTTCGCCCCTTGAACCGGACAGCCGGGCGTTTCCTGACAGGAGTGGAATGTGACGTGAGTCACATTGATGTCAGAAGGCGTGGAGCAGGGGGTCTCCGTGGTCGTCGGCCGCCGCCCACAGCCGCGTCGCGCGTTCGAGCTTGTCGGGGTTGACCTGGTTGCGGAACGCGGCGATGCCCTCGTCGGTGATCTCCAGGCACATGATGCCGACGACCCGGTCCTCGACGACCGCGACGACGGCGGGGGCTGCGTTGGCTGTCGTCGCGTAGAGCGCGGGGGACCCGCCGGCCAGGGTGCGCTTGGCCTCGCTGGGTTTGAACAGTCCCCGGAGGAACTTCGAGACCGCGAGTGCGCCGCCGAACGCCTTGGCCCTCGCCGGGACCTTGCCGCCGCCGTCGCCGACGGAGACCACGTCTTCGGTGAGCAGCCGTACGAGCGGCTCGGTCCGGCCACTGGTGGCGGCGGCGAGGAACTCCTCGACGATCCGCCGGGTGGCGGCCTCGTCGACCTCCGCACGGGGCTTGCCCTCCGCGATGTGCTTCTTGGCGCGGTGGAAGATCTGCTGGCCGGCGGACTCGCTGATGTCGAGGATCTCGGCGATCTCCCGGTGCGAGTGGCCGAACGCCTCGCGCAGCACGTACACCGCCCGCTCGTTGGGCGAGAGGCGTTCCATGAGGGTGAGCACCGCGTACGAGACCGATTCGCGCTGTTCGGCGGTGTCGGCGGGGCCGAGCATCGTGTCCCCGGCGAGCAGCGGTTCGGGCAGCCACTGGCCCACATAGGTCTCGCGCCGGGCGCGGGCCGACGTCAGCTGGTTGAGGCAGATGTTGGTGAGGACCTTCGTCAGCCAGGCCTCGGGGACCTCGATCCGGTCGACGTCGGCGGCGTGCAGGCGCAGGAACGTGTCCTGCACGGCGTCCTCGGCTTCGCTCGCCGAGCCGAGGAGACGGTAGGCGATGGCCTCCAGACGCGGCCTGGACGCCTCGAACCGGTCCACGTCCTGCACGGTCAGGTCCATGCCCCGAATCCTAGTCCCGAGCTCGTTGATGCTCCTATTGCTCGTCAAGCGTTCTGAGGCACGAGGCGCAAGGTACTTTCGCTGCATGTCACTGACTCCCGACGACGAAGTCCGCAGTCGCGACGAACTGGTCTCCTTCGTTCGAGAACTGCGTCAGGACTACCTCCGCAGGGGACACGAATGGGAGAACCAGAGCCTCGACCGCTTCCTTGAGGCTCTTGCGGCATGGATGCATGACTCGCCGGGCTGGTACCAGAACGTTGGGAAGGAGCTCCCAGAAGGCGGGGACTGGACCTTCCTGGCCAGAGCGCTTCAGGCCGCCACTGTCTATGAGTGAAGTGTTCGCGTCTAACGGTCAGGCCGCGTGGAGCCAGTCGCGGTAGGCGTGGGTGAGGTTGGCGTCCCGGCGGATTCCGCGTTCGAGGGTGGAGATGGTGGCGGGCCAGACGCCGAAGTGACGGGCGACGGCGGCGGTGGTGGCGAACTCGGCGTCCGCGAGGTGGCCGCCGTTGTCGCTGATCACTGCGACGTGAATGGTGTCGGCATGGGAGTCGGCCCCGCCGAACACGACCTGGTCCGCGGCGCCCTCCACAACCTCTGATGTCATGCTGATACTGCCTTCCCAGCCGAAGGTGGGCGCCGGCCGGGTGGCGCAGACAGGACATTGAGGGGGCTTCTGACCAAGCTCCTATCAGGTCATGTTCCGCCCGGCCGGAGCCATGAGAACAGGTCCCGGCGGCCGGACAGAACAACTTGAGGACAGCCCAGCAGGGCGTCAGTCAGTGCCCGAGCCACGGCCACCGGAACCTGAGTATCAGCATCAATGTCAGTGCCCGGTCGTAGGGTTCGCGCATGGACTGGCAGTGCACCGGCCTGCGGTGGCCCGAGGAGCGGGGTGGGCCCGTGCTCGGGTGGCGGAGGGGGCGGGAGGTCCGGGGGAGCGCGCTGACGTACGGGACGGAGTTCGGGTTCCGGGCCACGGGGGTGCGGAGCTGTTCCGGCGCCCGGGGAAACGTGTGCCCGCTGGGGGCCGTGGTGTCCGCGCGGAGCACCGGGGGGCGGTGTCCGGAGTGCGGGCGGCTGGACCGTGCGCACTCGGTGGCTGCCGACACGATCCCCGATGACCCACGGACGTACCGCGTGTACCTGGCCTGGTTCGGGCCCGGGATGGTGAAGGTCGGGATCACGGCCGAGGCGCGGGGCGCCGCCCGGCTGCGGGAGCAGGGAGCGGTGGTCTTCAGCTGGCTGGGGCGCGGGCCGTTGATGGCGGCGCGGCGGGCCGAGGAGCTGCTACGGGCGGCGTTCGGGGTTCCGGACCGGATCCCGTACGCGCGGAAGCGGGCGGTGCGGGCCGGGCTTCCGGTGGCGGCCGAGCGGGCCGGTGAGGTGGCGGAGCTGTACGGGCGCGCCGTGGCGCTCGACGGGGGCGGCTGGCCGGAGGCGCTGGAGCGGCTGCCCTTCGAGGCCGTCGACCACGCGGGCCTCTTCGGGATCGCTGGGACCGCCGCGAGCGGTGGCATCGGTGAGGTCGGTGGCATCAGCGAGTCACGTCTCGGTGAGTCCCGTGGCCCCGGTGAGGCGTGCGGGCGGGCCGGGGCTCTGCGGGCGGTGACCGGGCTGGTGGACGGGGGTGCGGTCGCGGGGCGGCTGGTCGCTGCCGCCGGGCCGGATCTGCATCTGAAGACCGGTACGGACGGTGTCGTCGTGGTGGACACCCGGCTGATGACGGGCTGGACGCTCGCTGCGGCCGGCCCTGACGCCGGGGTGAGTGTGCCGACCGTGGATGCCGGGGGCGGCGCGTCGCAGGGCGGGTTGTTCTGAGATCGTCGGGGCGATCGAAGGAGGAGCGGCGTATGGCTGACGAGCGCGTGCCTGGTGAACGCTTGCGTGACGGGCGGGTGCGTGACGAGCGCGTGCCTGGCGAGCGTGTGGGGTACGAACACGCGCCTGACGAGCAGCCGCCTGGCGGGCGCGCGGGATGCGAGCGCGTGTCCGACGAGCGGCCGCCTGGCGAGCGTGCGGGGCACGAACCCGCGCCTGACGAGCGTGCGGGGTGCGGGCACGTCTCCGGCGGGCGGGTGCGGGACGAACCCGTGGGTGGCGAGCGCGACGACGTCCTGCGGTTCACGCAGCGGCTCGGGCTGCCGGGGCTCATCGACGTCCATACGCACTTCATGCCGGAGCAGGTACTGCGCAAGGTCTGGGCCTACTTCGACGCCGCCGGTCCACTGACCGGGATGGAGTGGCCGATCACCTACCGGCGGGACGAGGACGAACGGCTCGCGCTGCTGCGGTCGTTCGGTGTGCTCCGGTTCACCTCGATGCTCTACCCGCACAAGGCGGGCATGGCGGCCTGGCTGAACGGCTGGGCGGCCGGGTTCGCCGAGCGGGTGCCCGACTGTCTGCACACCGCGACCTTCTTCCCGGAGGAGGGCGTGGAGGCGTATGTGACCGAGGCCGTCGAGACGGGCGCGCGGGTTTTCAAATCGCACCTCCAGGTCGGGGCGTACGACCCGAACGATCCGCTGCTGGAGCCCGTGTGGGGGCTGCTGGCCGAGGCCGGCGTCCCGGTCGTCATGCACTGCGGGTCCGGGCCCGCCCCCGGGAAGCACACCGGCCCCGAACCGGTCGGCCGGCTGCTCGCCCGGCATCCCCGGCTGCGGCTGATCGTGGCGCACATGGGCATGCCCGAGTACGCGGAGTTCCTGGCGCTCGCGGAGACGTACCCGCAGGTGCGGCTCGACACGACGATGGCGTTCACCGACTTCGTGGAGGACTTCACTCCCTTCCCGGTGGCGGAGCGGGGGCGGCTCGCGGCGCTCGGGGACCGGATCCTGCTGGGGACGGACTTCCCGAACATTCCGTACCCGTACGCCCACCAGTTGCACGCCCTGGAACGGCTGGAGCTCGGCGACGACTGGCTGCGGGCCGTCTGTCACGACAACGCGAAGGCTTTGTTCGACTGAGGCGGCTCGTGAGGCGGCGGCTCGTGAGGCCGCTCGTGAGGCGGCAGGCGGTGGTGAGGCGCTCGTCGTTCCGGCCCGCAGGGGCTTTCTCAGGGAATTCACAGAATCGGGAAAGAACTCTCTCAGGGGCGTCTCACAGGGTTGAGGCATGACGACGACGACCTCGCCCCAGGGGCGCACCGAACTGCTCAGGCCGGACCGCAGCCCCGTCCGGGTCCTGGTCGTGGACGACGAGGCCCCGCTGGCGGAGCTGCTCTCCATGGCCCTGCGTTACGAGGGCTGGGACGTGCGCAGTGCCGGGGACGGGGCCGGTGCCGTCCGTACCGCCCGGGACTTCCGGCCCGACGCGGTGGTCCTGGACGTGATGCTGCCCGACATGGACGGCCTCGCCGTCCTGAGCAGGCTGCGCCGGGAGCTCTCCGACGTACCCGTGCTGTTCCTGACCGCGCGGGACTCCGTCGAGGACCGGATCGCCGGGCTCACGGCCGGCGGCGACGACTACGTCACGAAGCCGTTCAGCCTGGAGGAGGTCGTGGCGCGGCTGCGCGGCCTGATCCGGCGCTCCGGCACGGCGGCGGTGCGCAGCGAGTCGACGCTCGTCGTCGGCGACCTGATGCTGGACGAGGACAGCCACGAGGTGAGCAGGGGCGGCGTCGGCATCCACCTCACCGCGACCGAGTTCGAGCTGCTGCGATTCCTGATGCGCAACCCGCGCCGGGTGCTCAGCAAGGCGCAGATCCTGGACCGTGTCTGGAACTACGACTTCGGCGGCCAGGCCAACGTCGTCGAGCTCTACATCTCGTATCTGCGCAAGAAGATCGACGCCGGCCGGACGTCGATGATCCACACCCGGCGCGGGGCGGGGTATCTCATCAAGCCCGGTGAGTAGCCGCGTGCGACGGCTGGGCAGGGGGCCGTGGACCCTGCGGACCCGGCTCGTCGTCTCCGCCGTGACGCTGATCGCGGTCGTCGCGGCGGTGATCGGCACGGTCACCGCCATCGCCTTCCACAGTTACATGTACGGGAAGCTGGACGACCAGCTGCGCGATATCGCCGTCCGGGCCGAGGGGATGCCCGGGACGCCCGGCCCCGACGGGCGCAAGGACAAGGAGCCCCTGGGGTTCATAGGCGGTGGAGGCCAGCCCCTCAAGACGTTCGGCGCCGTGCTCACGGACAGTGCCGTCACCTCCTCCCTGGTGGTGAAGGCCGACGGGCCGGGTGTCCAGCCGAGCAACGAACCGCTCACCGAAGCCCAGCAGGAGGCCCTGGAGACGGCCCACGTCCCGGTGGACCGGAGCGCGCACGACGTCGAACTGCCCGGACTCGGCGGCTACCGGGTCGAGGCCGTCCCGGCGAGCGACGGCAGGACCGTACTCGTCGGCATCCCCACCACCGAGGTAAGCACGGCCCTCAGCACCCTGATCCTCGTCGAGGTGTGCGTGACCGGGGCCGGGCTCGTCGCCGCCGGGATCGCGGGCGCCGCCATGGTCACGGTCGCCCTGCGTCCGCTGCGCCGGGTCGCCGCCACCGCGACACGGGTCTCCGAGATCCCGTTGCACAGCGGCGAAGTGGCCCTGTTCGAACGCGTCCCGGAGACGGAGGCCGATCCGCGTACCGAGGTCGGCCAGGTCGGCGCTGCCCTCAACCGGATGCTGGGGCATGTCGGTTCGGCCCTGGACGCCCGCCAGAAGAGCGAGATGCGGGTCCGGCAGTTCGTCGCCGACGCCAGCCACGAGCTGCGCACCCCGCTCTCCTCGATCCGCGGGTACGCCGAACTGACCAGGCGCGGCCGGGAGAACACCGGACCCGACACCCGGCACGCCCTGGGACGCATCGAGTCCGAGGCGGAGCGCATGACGGGCATGGTGGAGGACCTGCTGCTGCTCGCCCGGCTGGACGCCGGCCGGCCGCTCAGTTACGAGAGCACCGATCTGTCACCGCTCGTCATAGACGCGGTGAGCGACGCCCGCGTCGCGGGCCGGTCCGCCTCGCCCGACGGGCCCGCGTCCACCCACCACTGGCGGCTCGAGCTGCCCGAGGCGCCCGCGACCGTACGGGCCGACCCGACCAGGATCCAGCAGGTGCTGGTCAACCTGCTGGCCAACGCCCGTACGCACACCCCGCCCGGGACGACGGTCACGGCCCGGGTGCGGGCCGGGGCCGGGCATCCCTGGGTGACGTTGGAGGTCCGGGACGACGGGCCGGGCATCCCGCCCGAGCTGCTGCCGCACGTCTTCGAACGGTTCGCGCGCGGGGACGCCTCGCGCTCCCGGCACGCCGGGTCGACGGGGCTCGGCCTCGCCATCGTGCAGGCCGTCGTCGCCGCGCACGACGGTGTCGTCGAGGTGCGTTCGGTGCCCGGGGACACGGTGTTCGCCGTCCATCTGCCGGCGGACGCCGGCCACCCGGGAGAGCCGGGCGCGGGAGGCCTCTTCCACTCACAGGGGGACCACAGGCTCAGCACAAGGGTGTGACAGCGCGGTTGGCGAGTGTCGATGTCATGCGAACCGACACTCCTTGGGGCACCCTGCCGGCCCGGGAACACCTGCTGGCCGGCGCGGGCGATATGGCGGGTGCCCCCGTACTCGATGTGGTGGTACCCGTCTACAACGAGGAGAAGGACCTCGAACCGTGTGTGCTGAGACTGCACGACCATCTGGCACGCACCTTCCCGTACGCCTTCCGGATCACCGTCGCGGACAACGCGAGCACCGACCGGACACCGCAGGTGGCGCGGCGGCTCGCGCAGACGCTTCCGCGGGTGCGGTCCTTCCGGCTGGAGGAGAAGGGCCGCGGCCGGGCGCTGCGAACCGTCTGGTCGCACTCGGACGCCCCGGTCCTCGCCTACATGGACGTGGACCTCTCCACCGATCTGAACGCGCTGCTCCCGCTGGTGGCACCGCTGATCTCCGGCCACTCCGACCTGGCCATCGGCTCGCGTCTCGCCCGCAGTTCACGGGTGGTGCGGGGGACGAAGCGGGAGTTCATCTCCCGGGCGTACAACATCATCCTGCGCTCGTCGCTGGCCGCCCGGTTCAGCGACGCGCAGTGCGGGTTCAAGGCGATCCGCCGCGATGTGGCGCAGCGGCTGCTGCCGATGGTCGAGGACACCGGCTGGTTCTTCGACACCGAGCTGCTGGTGCTCGCCGAGCGGGCCGGGCTGCGCATCCACGAGGTGCCCGTCGACTGGGTCGACGACCCGGACTCGACCGTCCACATCGTGCGGACGGCGACCGAGGACCTGAAGGGCGTCTGGCGGGTGGGGCGCGCGCTGGCCGTCGGCGCGCTGCCGCTGGACCGGCTGGCCCGGCCCTTCGGTGACGATCCGCGCGACCGCGGGATCGGCGGGGTGCCGGGCGGACTGGCCCGCCAGCTCGTCGGGTTCTGTGTCGTGGGCGCCCTCTCGACCCTCTTCTACCTGGCGCTGTACTCGCTCTTCCGGCTGGGCGTCGGCCCACAGCTCGCCAACGGTGGCGCGCTGCTGGTGTCGGCCGTCGCCAATACGTCGGCCAACCGGCGGCTCACCTTCGGTGTACGCGGCCGGGGCGGGGCCGTACGCCACCAGGCGCAGGGGCTCGTGGTGTTCGCCATCGGCCTTGCGCTGACGAGCGGTTCGCTGGCCGCGCTGGGGGCGGCGTCCGGATCGCCCTCGCACGGCACCGAGCTCGCCGTGCTGATCGCGGCCAACCTCGCGGCGACGGTGCTGCGCTTCCTGCTCTTCCGCGCCTGGGTCTTCCCGGACCGCGACCGGGGCGGTGACGTGGGCGGCCCGGCGCACACCCCGCCACCCCGCCCGTCCGCCGAGACGGCCGACGACACCCACCACGAACTGAGGAACGCCCGATGACCACGCTGCACCCCGACCACCTCCCGGCCCCGCCGGACGCGCCCCCGCCGGGCGCCCCCGCGGCCCACGGGCGCCCCGGCCGGTCGCTGCCGCACCGCCTGTGGCGCGGCAGGCCCGAGGATCCCCGCTGGGCGCGCCCGGCCTTCCTCGGCATGCTGCTGGTCATCACGCTGGCCTACCTGTGGAACCTCAGCGCCTCCGGCTACGCCAACTCCTTCTACTCAGCGGCTGCGCAGGCCGGCAGCCAGAGCTGGAAGGCGTTCTTCTTCGGCTCGCTGGACTCGGCCAACGCCATCACCGTCGACAAGCCCCCGGCCACCCTGTGGCCGATGGCCCTGTCGGTGCGCGTACTCGGCCTCAGCTCGTGGGCGATCCTGCTCCCGCAGGTGCTGATGGGTGCGGCCACGGCCGGGGTGCTCTACGCCGCCGTACGCCGCCGATTCAGCGTCGCCGCAGGGCTGATCACCATGGCGGTGTTCGCGCTGACGCCCGTCGCCGCGCTGATGTTCCGCTTCAACAACCCGGACGCGCTGCTCGCGCTGCTGATGACCGTCACGGTCTACTGTGTACTGCGCGCGATGGAGAACGGCCGCACCAAGTGGCTGGTGTGGGCGGGTGTCGCGGTCGGACTCGCGTTCCTGTCCAAGACGCTCCAGGCGTTCCTGATCCTGCCGCCGCTGGCGGTCCTGTACGCGGTGTTCGCCCCGGTCTCCGTGCGCCGGCGCTTCGGCCAGCTGGGACTCTCGGCCCTCGCGATGGTCGTCGCCGGCGGCTGGTGGGTGGCGATCGTCGAGCTGTGGCCCGCCTCCTCGCGCCCGTACATCGGCGGTTCGCAGAACAACTCCTTCCTCGAGCTGACCTTCGGCTACAACGGGCTCGGCCGGATCAACGGCGACGAGACCGGCAGCGTCGGCGGCGGGGGCGGTCCCGGCGGCGGGTCCGGCGGTCAGTGGGGCGAGACCGGCATCGGCCGGATGTTCAACTCCGAGATCGGCAGCCAGATCTCCTGGCTGCTGCCCGCCGCGCTGATCCTGCTGGTCGCGGGAGTCTGGCTGACCTGGCGGACAGGCGGGCACCGCCCCGGCGTCGAGCGCCGGGGTACGACGGGACTGGCACGCGCGGCCTTCCTCGCCTGGGGCGGCTCGCTGCTGATGACCGCGGGCGTGTTCAGCTTCATGGCCGGGATCTTCCACCAGTACTACACGGTGGCACTGGTCCCCTACATCGCCGCCCTGATCGGTATGGGCGTCACGGTCCTGTGGGAGGAGCGGTCCCGCTGGTGGGCGGGGGCCACGCTCGCGCTCACGGTCGCCGTGACGGCGTACTGGGCGTTCGTGCTGCTGGGGCGGACCCCGGACTACCTGCCGTGGCTGCGTCAGGCCGTCCTGGTCGCCGGGCTCCTGGGCGCGGTGGGACTGCTGTTCGCGGCCCGGCTGGGACGCCAACTGGCCCTCGCCGCCGTGGGTCTCGGGTTCGCCGCCTCACTGGCCGGGCCGGTCGCGTACACGTTGAACACGCTGAACACCGGGCACCAGGGCTCGATCGTCACGGCGGGACCGTCCTCCGGCGGGATGGGCGGGCCCGGTGGCGGTGGTGGCCGCGGCGGTGGCATGCAGCCGCCGACCGGCAAGCAGGGCGGAGGCATGGGACAGCCCCCGACCGGCGGCCGGGGCGGACAGCCGCCGACCGGTAACCAGCAGGGCCAGGGCCAGGGCCGGACCCAGGGCGGCCCCGGTACGTCGCAGCAGGGACAGGCCCAGGGGCAGCAGCCCGGCGGGATGCCCGGCACGGGAGAACGCACCAGGGGCGGCGGCGGTGGCGGCATGGGCGGACTGCTCAACGGCGCGTCCGTCGACGCCGCGGCCAGGAAGCTCCTGACGGCGAACGCCGACGACTACACCTGGAGCGCCGCGGCCATCGGCTCGCAGAACGCCGCCAGTTACCAGCTCGCCACCGGCGACCCGGTGATGGCGATCGGCGGCTTCAACGGAAGCGACCCGTCCCCGACGCTCGCCCAGTTCAAGAAGTACGTCGAGGACGGCCGCATCCACTACTTCATCTCCAGCGGAGAGGGCGGCGGTGGCGGCATGGGCGGCAGCAGCGGGACCTCGTCGAAGATCTCCGCCTGGGTGGAGGCCAACTTCAAGAAGGTCACGGCGGGCAGCGCCACGTTCTACGACCTGACCCGGCCGACGAGCGGCTGAGGCTCAGCGCCGCAGCAACAGGTCCGCGACGACGGGGCGGTGGTCCGAGGCGAGCGTCTCGGCCACCGCCGCGTCGCGTACCCGCACGGTGTCCTTGGACACCGCCACGTAGTCGATCCGCTGGACGGGGTCCTGCGCGGGGAACGTCAGGGCGCCCGGCTCGGCGTCCGTCAGGTTCTCCCAGAGCGGGGCCAGTTCGGGGGCGGCCGGCGGCGCGTTGAAGTCGCCGAGCAGGATCTGCCGCACGGGCCCGCGCTCCGACTTCCGGTCCTCGGCCATGATCCGGCGGGTGTCGGCCACCTGGGCGGTCCGTACGGACGGGTCACCGCGGTAGTCGAGGTGCGTGGCGTAGACGTGCACGGGCAGGCCCTTCACCCGCAGGACCACCTCGCCGAAGCCGGGCGCGGGCGCCGGTACCGGATCCGGGTCCTGGGTGGAGAGCCGGGTGATGTCATGGTTCTCGGCGCCGGCTATCCGGTACCGGGACAGCACCGCGACCCCGAACTCACGCCGCGGCGCACCGGGCGTCGCCGGATCGAGGCTGTAGATCGGGGCGAACGACACCCGCATGCCGAGCCGCCGGCCCAGCTCGCCCGCCAGGTCCCGCCACTCGCTGCGGGCGTCCCAGTGGACGTCGACCTCCTGGAGCCCGATCACATCGGCGTGCAGCGAGCGGAGCTCGGCCACCTGCCGGTCGAGATCGAAGACGTTGTCCATGCCGGCGCCCGCGTGGATGTTGTACGTGGCCACGCGCAGCGGCACCGGCGGCCGCGGGCCGTGCCCGGACGCCGAAGCCGGAGGCGCGAGCGCCGTCCCCAACAGCCCTGCCGCGAGAAGGACTTCCACCGTACGACGACGCAGTGACATACCACTCCAGCCCTTGTCGGATCAGCGACCGGCACCGTACCGCGGGAAAAGCCGGTTGTAGGCCCGGCCGGAGCAGCTATACGGTGTACGTCGATTCCCTGTACGCCGTATAGGGGCCAGGCCGACCCGGGAGTCCGAATGACGGCGACCGCCGCCGAGCAGAACCGTCTCTCGCCGACGAGCCATCCCCAGCGCTGGCTGATCCTCGGCGTCATCTGCCTCGCGCAGCTCACCGTGCTGCTCGACAACACCGTGCTCAACGTCGCGATCCCCTCCCTCACCCGGGAGCTGGACGCCTCCACGGCCGATGTGCAGTGGATGATCAACGCCTACTCGCTCGTCCAGTCGGGGCTGCTGCTGACCGCCGGCAGCTCGGCCGACCGCTACGGCCGCAAGAAGATGCTCATCGCGGGGCTCGCTCTCTTCGGCATCGGCTCGCTAGCGGCCGGGCTCGCCCAGTCGGCCGCCCAACTGATCGCCGCACGGGCCGGAATGGGCATCGGGGGCGCGCTGCTGATCACCACCACCCTCGCCGTCGTCGTCCAGATCTTCGACGAGAGCGACCGGGTGAAGGCGATCGGTATCTGGTCGACCGTCAACTCGGTCGGCTTCGCCGTCGGTCCGCTGATCGGCGGGGTCATGCTCGACCACTTCTGGTGGGGGGCGATCTTCCTGATCAACATCCCGGTCGCCGTCATCGCGCTGATCGCCGTGGCCCGGCTGGTGCCCGAGTCCAGCAGCCGGGCCGGGGAACGCCCCGACCTGCTGGGCGCCCTGCTCTCCACCATCGGTATGGCCGCGGTCGTCTACGCGATCATCTCCGGACCGGCACACGGCTGGACCTCCGGACAGGTGTTGCTGACGGCCTTCACCGGGGCCGCCGTCCTCACCGGATTCGTGCTGTGGGAGCTGCACATCCCGTATCCGATGCTGGACATGCACTTCTTCCGGAACCAGAGGTTCATCGGCGCGGTCGCGGGCGCCGTCCTGGTCGCCTTCGGGATGGGCGGCTCGCTCTTCCTGCTCACCCAGCAGTTGCAGTTCGTCCTCGGCTACGGTCCGCTGGAGGCCGGTCTGCGGACGGCCCCGCTGGCGCTCAGCGTCGTCGCGCTCAACCTCACCGGACTGGGCGCGCGGCTGGTGTCCCGGCTCGGCACGCCCGTCACCATCGCCGCCGGAATGGGGCTGCTCGCCGCCGGTCTGGCCGCGATCGCGCTGCTGGGCGGGAACGGCTACGGCGGCATGCTGCTCGGCCTGGTCGTGATGGGGGCGGGCATCGCGCTCGCCATGCCCGCCATGGCCAACGCGATCATGAGCGCGATCCCGCCGGAGAAGGCGGGTGTCGGCGCCGGGGTCAACGGCACCCTCGCCGAATGCGGCAACGGCCTCGGGGTCGCGGTGCTCGGCGCGGTGCTGAACTCACGGTTCGCGGCGCTCGTCCCGGCGGCCGTCGGCGCCGCCTCGCTGCCCGCCGCACTGGCCGCGGCGAGCGGCGAGGGGGAACGCCTTCGGATCACGGACGCCTTCGCCTCGGGTCTAGAGACGAGCCAACTGGTCGGGGCCACGGCCGTGCTGCTGGGCGGACTGCTGGCCGCCGTACTGCTGCGCCGGGCGGAGCAGGCAGAATCGGCTCGGGCTGACCAGGCCGCGGCAGCGGCATAGCATCGGGTGGGACGTACCGGACCGTACGACTCCGGTTTCCGGGCAAGGGGTACGTGTACGTATCCGGTTCGTCCGCGACTCCGGTTTCCGGGCAAGGAGTACGCGTAGGTATCCGGTTCGTCCCGCCGGCGAGACGAGGGAGTGCGCCATGGTGTCCGCGGCCGACCGCGTGAAGAACCCCGCCAGGACCAGCGTCTGGCTGGACAGCAGGGTGCCGACGCGCAGCCGTAGATCCCACCAGCCGGCCGGGCTCGACCGGGAGCGGATCACGGCCGCGTCGGTCCGGCTGCTGGACGCCGAGGGGCTCGCCAGATTCTCCATGCGCCGCCTCGCCGCCGAGCTGAACGTCACGGCGATGTCCCTGTACTGGTACGTCGACACCAAGGACGATCTGCTGGAGCTGGCCCTGGACGCGGTCCACGCCGAGATCGCGACCCCGGGCAAGGACGCCGACTGGCGCGACCGGCTGCGCGAACTGGCCACCAGCTACCGGAGCATGCTCGTCGGGCACACCTGGGCCTCCGCGCTGGCCGGGAGCTTCCTGAACATCGGCCCGCACTCGCTGCTGTTCTCCTACGCCGTCCAGGACATCATCCGGGCCACCGGACTGCCCCTGAGGCACCAGCCGGGCGGGATGTCGGCGGTCTTCCAGTTCGTGTACGGGTTCGGCACCATCGAGGGGCATGTCGTGCAGCGCTCCGCGGCGGCGGGGCTCAGCCAGGACGACTTCTACCGGGAGGCGCTTGGCACGATCAGCGCCCAGCCTCAGCTGAAGGAGCTGCTGGAGGCCTCGCAGAGCCTGATGGAGGCGCGCGGCGGTGACACCGTCGAGGAGATGCGGGAGCGGGACTTCGGCTTCGCCCTCGACCTGCTGATCGCGGGCATCGAGGCGATGCGTGAGCGCGCGGAGGGTTCCGGGTCCGCTCAGTAGCCGCGTGCCGGGTCCACGGCGAGTGCCGGTACACGGCCCGCCGCGAGCTCCCGCAGGCAGGCCGCGAAG
The DNA here is from genome assembly GCF_042672475.1 of Streptomyces sp. NPDC127177. Lineage (NCBI taxonomy): Bacteria > Bacillati > Actinomycetota > Actinomycetes > Kitasatosporales > Streptomycetaceae > Streptomyces > Streptomyces sp. NPDC127177. The sequence goes on along the minus strand of NZ_JBHXUW010000022.1, from coordinate 10,448 downwards.
TCCGTGACGATGTCGTCGTCCGCCGTGATGCCCGCGGAGTGCGAGGTGACCACCGTCCGGGGCAGCCGCCAGCAGGGGGCACCGGGCCCGGCGGGCTCCTCGGGCAGCACGTCGAGCACCGCGCTCCCCACCGCCCCCGAGCGCAGCGCTGCCTCCAGCGCCACCAGGTCCACGGTGGCGCCCCGGCCCACGTTGATGAACGTGGCGCCGCCCATCGCCGCGAACCGGTCCGCCCCGAAGTAGCCCCCGGTCGCCCCGGTCAGCGGAAGCGCGGCGATCACCCAGCGGGCGGCAACCGGCTCGTCCGGACCCGCCATCGCGTCGAAGCCGGGCGGGACCTCGCGCGGGGTGCGCGCCACACCCACCGTCCGGATGCCGCAGGCCCGCAGCAGCCCGCCGACGGCCGAGCCGATCCGGCCGGTGCCATGGACCACGGCCGTCTGCCCGGCCGCGAGTTCGGAGGGGATGCGGCGCCACTCGGCCCGCCCGTGCTGTGCGGCGAACTCCGGGACGGACTGGCAGCCGGCCAGCACCCAGGCCAGCACGTACTGCGCGATCCGCTCGCCCATCCGGCCCACCGTCCGGGTGAGTAGCGCGCCGGGCGGCCACGGCCCGGAACCCAGCAGGGCGTCCGTACCGGCGTTGACGCTGTGGAACCAGAGCAGCCCGTCCCCGCGCAGCGCTTCCGGCAGCGTGGCCCCCACGTAGACACAGGGGCCGTCCGGCGCGGCAGCGCCTTCGCCCAGCCGCTCCACCGGGCGCCCGGCGATCCGCTCCAGCGAGCGGACCACGGGCGCGGTGAGGCCGGGCGCGGCCAGCAGCCGCGCCCGTGCGAGGAGTTCGGCACCGGGCGGGGGAACGGTCACGGAATCAGGCCTTCGGAGCCAGATGCGCCGGGAAGCCGCCGGTGGCGACGGGGCTCCACCGCTCCGGAGTGACCCGGATGATCGACTTGCCCTGCTTCACCATCGCCGCCCGGTACTCGTCCCAGTCCGGGTGCTCGCCCGAGATGCTCCGGAAGTACTCGACGAGCGGCTCGACCGAATCCGGTGAGTCGATCACCTCGGCCGAGCCGTCGACCTGCACCCACGGCCCGTTCCACTCGTCGGACAGGACGATCAGGCTCACCCGTTCGTCCCGCTTGGCGTTACGGGTCTTGGCCCGTTCGGGGTAGGTCGAGACGACGATCCGGCCCGCCTCGTCGACGCCGCAGGTGAGCGGGGAGCCCTGGGGACGCCCGTCGGACCGGGTGGTCAGCAGGATCGCCCGGTGCCTGGGCCGTACGAATGCCAGCAACTCGTCGAGTTCCACGGCTGTGTTGGTCGCGATGTTGGGTGCCATGGAACAGACCCTACGACCGCGGTGGGTCAGACCGCCGGAAGGGCGTCGCCCTGCACGGCCTGGATGTCGAGCTCCACCCGCAGCGTCGTCCCGATCGCCGAGATGCCCGCCTGGACCACCTGGTTGTAGTTCATGGCGAAGTCCTCGCGGCGCAGCTCGGCCGTGGCCCGGAACGCGGCGCGCACGCCGCCCCACGGGTCGGGGCCGGTGCCGAGGTAGCTCAGGTCGAGGTCGACTGGGCGCTCCACCCCGTGCAGCGAGAGGTCACCGTGCACGGTCCACCGGTCGGGGCCGGCCGGGGTCAGCCCGTTGGAGCGGTAGGTGATCTCCGGGAACCGGTCCGTGTCGAGGAAGTCCGGGGAGCGCAGGTGCTTGTCCCGCATGCCGTTGCCGGTGTCGATGCTGGCGGCGCCGATGACCGCGTCCACCCGGGAGCGCTGTACGTCCTCGGAGATCTCGATCCGGCCGCCGAACTCGGTGAACCGGCCGTGCACGCTGGAGATCCCCAGGTGCTGGGCGACCGCGCCCACCGAGGAGTGCGCCGGGTCCAGCGACCAGGCGCCCGGCGGCGGCAGTTCCACACCGCCCTGGCGGGCCAGTACCACCGTGCCGGCCTCGACCCGGCCGCTCGCCGTGACGAGGGCGGTCGATGCGGCGGGGGCGTATCCGACCGCCGTCACGATGACGGTGTACGCGCCCGCGGACAGCGGGGTGTCCGTCCACACCGCCCCGTCCTCGTCGGCGGCGGCGCGCAGCACCTGCGTACCGGTCATGTCGGTGACCGTCACGACCGCGTGCTGGACGGCCCAGCCGTCCCGCGTGCGTACCTGTGCGCGAAGTCCCATCCCGTTTTCTCTCCTTGCTCAATGACCCGTCCGCTCATGGAACAGGTCACTCAATGAGTCGGGCCCCGGGGCGGGGACGGCAGGCCGTCCCCTGCCTGCCGTCCCCGCCACCGGGGCCCATTTCCACCGGCCCGGACAGCCTCTCCGCTCGAAGCGCCGTCCCGCCAGGGGTCTTGACTACTCGCCGGGGTGGGCGAGCTCGATGTCGTGGCCGTCGACCCCGCGACCGGCCACGGTCAGTGCGCCCGCCACCGGCGGGTAACCGGTCGCGATGACCGAGTACTCGCCCGCGTCCAGGTCGGTGAAGGCGTACGCCCCGTCCTCCCCGGTCGTCGAGTTGGCGATCACATTGCCCGCCGCGTCGATCAGCGTGACGCGGGCGTCCGCCAGCGGCCGCCGGTCGGAACCGGCCCGCACGACGCCCTGCACCAGTGCGCCGGAGCGCAGTGCCGCGTCGACGCGGGTGACACCCTGGCCGCCGATCTCCACCGGGAGCGCCATCGGGCGGAACCCGGCGGCGTTCACCGCGACGGTCACCGAACCGGGGACCAGCTCACCGAAGGTGAACTCGCCGGCTTCACCGGACTTGCCGGTGGCCAGCACGTCGCCGCGCACATCGGTCACGATGATCATGGCGCCCTCGACCGGCGCGCCGGTCTCGGCGGCCCGCACGGTTCCGGCCAGCCCGCTCGTACCGGCGAGCAGGATGTCGTAGGCGAGTGTCTCCTCGCCGACGACCACGGTGGACGCCTGCGGCTGGAAGCCGTCGGCGGAGGCGATCAGCACGTACGAGCCGGCGCCCGGGGCGTCCAGTCCGTAGCTGCCGTCGGCCTGCGCGACCGAGATGCCCAGCTGCCGGCCGCCCAGCGAGATCAGGGTGACGGCGGCCTGTCCGACGGGCGCGCCCTCGGAGCCGCGCACCACACCGCGTACGGCGGTGCCCTGCAGGGTCGCCACCGGAGCGGCCTTGACGGTGTCGACGGGGGTGTCGACGGCGGTGACGCCGGCCGAACCCTCGGAGACCAGCGCGGTGGTGCCGCCCGGGACCTCGGCGAGTGTCTCCGCCTCGACCGGGGCGTCGTTCGCCGCCCTCGTCCTCAGCGCGACCTCCTTGATGAAGATCGTGATCAGGAAGGCGAGCAGCGCCGCCGGAGCCGCGTACAGGAAGACGTCACCGACGCCGTGCCCGTAGGCGCCTTCCACGACCGTACGGATCGGCGCGGGCAGCTTGTCCAGGTCGGGGATGCCCCCGCCGCCGGTGCCCATGGACGCGCCCTGGGGACCGAGGTCCGTGAGGCCGTCCTTGACGTAGTGGGTGACGCGGTTCGCCAGGACGGCGCCCAGTGCCGAGACACCGATGGCACCACCGAGGGAACGGAAGAAGGTGACGACGGAACTGGCGGAGCCGAGGTCCGAGGGGTCGACCTGGTTCTGGGTGGCGAGCACCAGGTTCTGCATCATCATGCCGATGCCGAGACCCATCACGAACATGAAGATCGCGATGTGCCAGTACGTGGTGTCGTACCGGATGGTGCCGAGCATGCCGAGACCTGCCGTGAGCAGGAAACCGCCGCTGACCAGCCAGACCTTCCAGCGGCCCGTCTTGGTGATGATCTGGCCCGAGAGGGTCGAGGAGAGGAACAGACCCGCGATCATCGGGATCGTCATCACACCGGACATCGTCGGCGACTTGCCGCGCGCCAGCTGGAAGTACTGGCTGAAGAAGACGGTGCCCGCGAACATCCCGATACCGACGAACAGCGAGGCCAGCGAGGCCAGCGTGATGGTGCGGTTGCGGAAGAGCCGCAGCGGGATGATCGGCTCGCTGGCCCGGGACTCGGTGAAGACGAAGAGCAGGGCCAGCACCAGGGAGCCGGCCAGCATCGCACCGGTCTGCCAGGACATCCAGTCGTACTTGTCGCCCGCGAAGGTCACCCAGAGGAGCAGCAGCGAGACGGCGGCGCTGATGAAGAAGGCACCGGTCCAGTCGACCTTGACCTCGCGCTTGACGACCGGGAGCTTCAGGGTCTTCTGGAGCACGATGAGGGCGATGATCGCGAACGGCACGCCCACGTAGAAGCACCAGCGCCAGCCCATCCAGCTGGTGTCGGTGATGACACCGCCGAGCAGCGGGCCGCCGACGGTGGCGACGGCGAAGACCGCGCCGAGGTAGCCGCTGTAGCGACCGCGCTCGCGCGGGGCGATCATCGCGGCCATCACGATCTGGGCGAGGGCGGAGAGACCGCCGACGCCTATGCCCTGCACCACACGGCAGGCGATCAGCATGCCGCTGCTGGTCGACAGACCGGCGACGACGGAGCCGAGGACGTAGATGATCAGTGCTATCTGGACCAGCAGCTTCTTGCTGAACAGGTCGGAGAGCTTGCCCCACAGGGGGGTGGTCGCCGTCATGGCCAGCAGCGAGGCCGTGACGACCCAGGTGTACGAGCTCTGGCTGCCGCCGAGGTCGGAGATGATCTCCGGCAGGGCGTTGGAGACGACGGTGGACGACAGAATCGCGACGAACATGCCGAGCAGCAGCCCGGTGAGTGCTTCCATGATCTGCCGGTGTGTCATCGGCGTGCCGTCGGAGGAGTCGTTCCCTCCGTGCTTGGCGTGGCCGCCCCGCACACCGGTTGGTGTGGTCGTAGCCATTTAAATCCTTGTCTTTGCTTCTGTTACACGGGTGTACGGGTGTACGAGCCGTTGGAACTGTCGGCCGGCCGGGAGCGGCAGTCGCCGCTGTGCTTCCCGGGGGCGCATCCGCCGGGACCGCGACAGGAGAAACTGTCGCGCAGCCGGGCCAGCAGCGTGGTCAGCTGCCCGACCTCTTCGTCGGACCAGTCCTGGAGATGGTGGGCGAACATTTCGGTGGTCCGGCTGTTCAGGTCGGCCAGCACGTCCTTGCCCGCGGCGGTCAGCCGCAGGATCCGTGAGCGCTTGTCAGCCGGGTCCGGAGACCGTTCGATCCAGCCGCGTTCCGCCACGTGAGCGACGTGCCGGCTGGTCACCGACATATCGACATCGAGCAGCTCGGCCAGTCCGCTGATCCGCATCTCACCGTGCTGACTCAGCAGGGCCAGCACGGCCGCGGAGCCCGCCGGGCATTCCACCGGAAGGATGCGGCCGAGTCCCCGCTTCACGGCGCCGATGGCGCTGAGCTGCCGGGCCAGTTCTTCGTACTGACTCCGTGCGGCCACGGGACCCCCAGACATCTCACACCGGTCATCTTGTTGCTTAGGGCAACCATAGAAGCCGTTGGTTGCTGCAGGCAAACGAAAAGGGGCTTGCATAAGTAAAGGAACCCAAAAGGCTCCGTAGGGTGTGGGTCAAACCCCCAGCGTGTGGGATGCGCGGGAGGCGGATGTGTCTCGTGCCACACCTCGTGACGCGGGTGGCGTGCCGTTGGGGGCGCCTCCGAGGGGCGCCTCCGAGGGGCGAGCCGGCCCGAGGGCTTCGAAGGGCGAGGGGGGTGAGGGGGCGAGGCGGCAAGCTCCGGGTGGGCCGGGTTCACCCTTCGTACGGTTTCGCGCGTCCGGTCGTACGGGTTCCTGGGTCCGGTCGTACGGTTTCGCGCGTCCGGTCGTACGGCTTCGAGTCTCCGCGAGCGGTGGCCGACCGCTCCTCGTGAGTCGAGCGGCCGTTCGCGCATCTATACGGGAGGACGGGAGGGCGGGAGGACGGAAGAGAGGGCGGGAGGATGGACGAGAGGGCAGACGGGAGAGCGGACGGGATCGGGAGCGAACCTCAACTGGCCCGTGGCCCGGGGGTGTTGTCTGGCGGAGGTAAGGGCAGGGGCCGGCCGGCCCGGAGGGTTCCCCGCTGCTCACCCGCCCCGTCGTCCGTGGTCACTCACCGGATCCCCCCGCCGTGGTCTCGCGCCTTCACCGCCCCGGGGGTTGGGCGTTTGTGCCGAGTTCGCTAGGGTCCTGGCCCATGGCACACAATCCCCACGCACCGCAGGGTCCCGAGGGCACCGGCGACCCGGCAGGCAACACTCAGATGTTCCGCGCCTTCGTCGACGAGGGCGAGCCGCAGCGCCGGCAGCAGCCGGCGGCCGTGTCGTCCGGACCGAGGACCGGTCTTATCGCCGCGGTCGTCGCGGTGATCGTCGTACTCGGCGCGGTCGCCTGGCTCGCGCTCGGCTGACCGGCCCTCCGGCCGGCCCGTCCCCATCCGTCACTTCCAGACGGCGGTGACGTCCCGGGTCTCGATATGCATGCCCAGGGGCACCCGCCAGGCGTCCACACAGACCGTGTACGTCTTCTTCCGCGCCGCTTCCGCGCCGATCGGTGCGGGCAGCGGCGCTGTCGATTTCCGGGTCGCCCAGTCGATGCCCAGCCCGCCGATGATGTGCGTGGCGAAGGTGACGGTGCCCGAACGAACCGGTGAACCACCGGTGTTGCGGAACTCCACGGTCACCTTCTCGCACCACCGCTCGTCCGCCGCCGCACGCCCCGGGGAGCCGACCTTCAGCACGGCCGGCCCTGCGGGCGTGGAGGATCCGGGCTCGGAAGGCGTCGTCGGGCCGGTGGGGCCGCTGCCGGAGCCCTCCCCGGAGCCACCGCCGCTGCCGGCGGTGGGGCCCGTGCCGCCCGTGGAGCCGCCGGACGGACTGCCCGATGCGCCGGAGCCGCTCGACGTACGACCGGGCGTACCCGGCCGCCCGGCATCGCCTCCCGCGCCGACAGCGGCGCCGGAACCCGCGCCGTCGGCAGCGCCGGAACCACCGGTACCGCCTGCCTTCGCGCCGCTCTTCCCGCGGGTCGCATCCGAGGAGCCCGGCGAGGGCGAGGCGCCCTCGCGTCTGCCGTTCCCGGCGCCGTCGTCGCTCCCGCGCCCGGCCCCGTCCAGCGGGACCAGCGTGACCTTCCCCGAGGGCGCGACCGCGCCCGACGGGGCCTTCCCGGGGGTCGCCCGGACCGCGCCGACGGCCGTGTAGCCGCCGCCCGCCCCGGCGCCGCAGCCCGCCAGCGCCCCGCCCAGGCACAGCACCGCCGCCGAGGCGGCGATAGCGGTGCCCCGGCGGCCGGGCGGGCCGAATGTCTGACGTCGCATCGCGCCAGTGTGGCTGACGGTCCGTCAATTCGGAACCCCTGCGCGGCTGCGCACGGGTCAGTCGGCGATGAGACCCTCCCTGAGCTGGGCGAGCGTGCGGGTCAGCAGGCGCGAGACGTGCATCTGCGAGATGCCGACCTCCTCGCCGATCTGCGACTGGGTCATGTTGGCGAAGAACCGCAGCATGATGATCTGCCGTTCCCTGGGCGGGAGTTTGGCCAGCAGCGGCTTGAGGGACTCGCGGTACTCGACGCCCTCCAGCGCCGCGTCCTCGTATCCCAGCCGGTCGGCCAGCGAGCCCTCGCCGCCATCGTCCTCGGGTGAGGGCGAGTCCAGCGATGAGGCGGTGTAGGCGTTGCCGACGGCCAGGCCGTCGACGACATCCTCCTCGGAGACCCCGAGCGCCTTGGCGAGTTCCGGCACGGTCGGCGAGCGGTCGAGCTTCTGGGCGAGCTCGTCACTGGTCTTGGTGAGGGCGAGCCGCAGCTCCTGGAGCCGGCGGGGCACCCGCACCGACCACGAGGTGTCGCGGAAGAAGCGCTTGATCTCGCCGACGACGGTGGGCATCGCGAACGTCGGGAACTCCACGCCGCGTTCGCAGTCGAAACGGTCGATCGCCTTGATCAGGCCGATCGTTCCGACCTGGACGATGTCCTCCATTGGTTCGTTACGGCTGCGGAACCGAGCCGCGGCATAACGCACCAGCGGCAGGTTGAGCTCGATGAGTGTGTCCCGCACATAGGCACGCTCAGGGCTGTCCGTACCTTCGGGACCCGGTGCGGGACCCAGTGCGGCAAGCCGCACGAACAGCGAGCGGGACAGCGTGCGGGTGTCGATGGCTTCCGACGAGCTGGTGAGCACAACGGGTGCGGGTGCGCTCTTGGTGAGCGTGAGCACCTTCGAGCTGCCCTGTTCTGCGGACATGCCACCCCCTTGAGGTCGCGGACGGTCGCGGTGGCCGCGACCATCGGAGGAACGCAGCCTCCACCTGAATACCGGAGGGGAGGCGGCGGCAAACGCGGTTCCCGCAGAATGTCACATGTCGGCAACACGCTGTAGTGACTTGTCGACAAGTCTTGGGGGAGTCTGTGCAGTTAACAAGGGGTGTGCCGCATTTGGTCCGGCGAGAAGGTCCTGGGAGCTGTTTACCCGATCCGGTTACGCCTCGATCCTGTTTGCGGATCGAAGTCGGGCGAAACTTCTGGCGAGGAGCCTTGACACGTGCATCTGTGAGACACCCAGTTCGGCGCTGATCTGGGACTGCGTCAGATTGCTGTAGTAGCGCAGCAGGAGGATCCGCTGCTCGCGCTCGGGGAGTTGCACCAGCAGGTGCCGGACCAGATCGCGGTGTTCGACGCCGGCCAGGGCCGGGTCCTCGTATCCGAGGCGGTCCAGCAGCCCGGGCAGCCCGTCGCCCTCCTGGGCGGCTTCGAGCGAGGTCGCGTGGTACGAGCGCCCCGCCTCGATGCAGGCCAGCACCTCGTCCTCGGAGATCTTCAGCCGTTCGGCGATCTCCGCGGTGGTGGGTGAGCGGCCGTGAGCGGTCGTCAGGTCCTCGGTGGCGCCTGTGACCTGGACCCAGAGCTCGTGCAGCCGGCGCGGCACGTGGACGGTCCGCACGTTGTCCCGGAAGTACCGCTTGATCTCGCCGACCACGGTCGGCATCGCGAAGGTCGGGAACTGGACACCGCGTTCGGGGTCGAACCGGTCGATGGCGTTGATCAGGCCGATCGTGCCGACCTGGACGACGTCCTCCATCGGCTCGTTACGGCTGCGGAACCGCGCGGCGGCGTACCGCACGAGGGGGAGGTTGGCCTCGATCAGCGCGGTCCGGACCCGGCCGTGCTCGGCGGTGCCCGGCTCCAGCCCCTTGAGCTGCCCGAACAGCACCTGGGTGAGCGCCCTGGTGTCCGCGCCCCGGGTCCTGGCGGGCGCGACGGTGTCGTCGGGCGTCTCGGTCTCGATCGTCTGCACCGGCTGCGTCTGCACCGGCTGCGGCTGCGGCTGCACGGACTGTGCCTGCACGGACTGTGCCTGCACCGACTGTGCCTGCTGTGCGGGCTGCGTCTGCTGCGTCTGCTGCGCCTGCTGGGCCGGTTGGGCCGACGGGATCGTCGTCTGGGCACCCGGTGCCGTCTGGGCGGCCTGCGCCGTCTGGACGGTCTGGGGAGGCACTTGAGGCGCTGTACTGGCCGGCACGATGACGCCACCCCTTTGCGGTCAACTTCGGTCAACTCATCCGTCAAAAGCGGTCATAGCATCACAAGACATGTCCACTATGTGCAAGCACCCCATAGCGCCGTGTTGACCTCGAATCGGTTTAAACACAAAGAAAAGCCCCTCACCGCCGTGGTGAGGGGCTCGCAGGGCCGAAGGGGTCAGAACGGGTAGTCGGCGATCACCCAGGTGGCGAATTCGCGCCACTGACCGGCGGCCGCCTGGTGGGCCGGATGCTCGATGTAGTTCTTCAGCGCGGCCTCGTCGGCGACGGCCGAGTTGATGGCGAAGTCGTACGCGATCGGCCGGTCGGTGATGTTCCAGGCGCACTCCCAGAACTCCAGGCCCGGGACCTTGTCCGCCAGCTCCTGGAAGGCCCGGGCCCCCGCGACGACCCGCGGATCGTCCCGCTCGACGCCGTCGTTCAGCTTGAACAGGACCAGATGGCGGATCACGGGATACTCCTAGTTCACGAGCTCGGACATGAAGTCACCAACGCCCTGAGCGGCACTCGAAACGCCTTCGAACCCTACCTGTACGAGATCTGCGGCCCTGGCCGGGGACGTGATGATCGTGTAGAGCACGAAGACGACTATCAAGTAGAGAGCGATCTTCTTCGCTTGCACCATCTGCCCCTGACTCCCCTTCGTTCCCCTGTGCAGTCGGGCGAGTCTATCCGCACGAATGGCCGTATCCACGTGCCGTTTCCGATCACTCATCCCGTCTTTAAGGACCAAGGGCCCGGCGATCGGGGCCCTTTGCCCGGCCTCGCGGCTTCTGCGAAGAGGGAGGATGGGCGACGAGCCCGGCGGATGTGGCAGAAGGTCCGCGGGGCCAGGGACGGGCCCCCTCTGTGGGGTTCTCGCCGCGCCGTACCCCCGATCGCGGCGAGGCCGGCAGGGCCTGTCCTCATCGGGGGAAGCGGCTTGTCCCCCCGATGCCGCTTCCCCCGACCTGAGCAGCGCATACGAACGCCGGCCCCGGCTC
>NZ_JBHXUW010000021.1:0-114579 GCF_042672475.1 Streptomyces sp. NPDC127177 | reverse complement strand
TGCAACGTCGCACCGATGTCCGACGTACGCGTCGTCGTCATCGACTGCACCGAAACCGGCGCGTCCCCACCGACCGCCACCGACCCGACCTGGATGCGCCGCGAGTGGCGGCGCATCGCGAGCGGCCGGGCCGGCAGCTCGGGGAGACCCAGTGCGACTGGCTCTCCGGCGGTCATCACATCACCGGTTCCCGCCGACTGTCTCCCGCGCGGCACGCAGGGATTCCTTCAGCGACCCCATGGTCGCGAGGACGGCGGTGGGCTCGTAGCCGCAGTGCGCCATGCAGTTGGCGCAGCGCGGGTCCTTGCCGCGGCCGTACTTGTCCCAGTCGGTCTCCTCGATGAGCTCCCGGTACGTCGGCACGTACCCGTCGCTCATCAGGTAGCAGGGTCGCTGCCAGCCGAAGAGCGAGTAGTTGGGGATGGCCCACGCCGTGCACGGGAAATCGGCCTTGCCCTCCAGGAAGTCCAGGAAGAGCGGTGAGTGGTTGAGCCGCCACTTGGCCCGGTTGCCACCCGCGAAGGACTTCTTGAACAGCTCGCGGGTCTGCTCGACTCCCAGGAAGTGCTCCTGGTCGGGCGCCTTCTCGTAGGCGTAGGCGGGCGAGATCATCATCTCGTCGACCTTCAGATCGTCATTGAGATAGTTGAGTACCTCGATGATGGTCTGCGGGGTGTCGGTGTTGAAGAAGGTGGAGTTGGTGGTGACCCGGAAGCCGCGCCGCTTGGCCTCCTTGATCGCGGCCACCGCCTCGTCGAAGACTCCCTCCTTGGCGACCGATTCGTCGTGCCGCTCGCGCAGCCCGTCGATGTGCACGGCGAAGGCGAAGTAGGGCGACGGGGTGAACTTCTCGATCTTCTTCCGCAGCAGCATCGCGTTGGTGCAGAGGAACACGTACTTCCTCTTCGCCACGAGCTGACGGACGATTTCGTCGATCTGCGGGTGCATCAGCGGTTCGCCGCCCGCGATGGAGACCATCGGGGCGCCGGATTCGAGCACCGCGCCGACGGCCTGGGCCACCGGCATGCGCTGCTTGAGTACTCCGGCCGGATGCTGAATCTTCCCGCAGCCCTCGCAGGCGAGATTGCAGGCGAACAGAGGCTCGAGCTCGACAATCAGCGGGAACTTGTCCCGCCTGCGGAGCTTCTGTTCAGCAAGGTACGTCGCAACCTTGATGGTCTGACGGAGTGGCATGGCCATCTAGCTCACCTCCTGGGGAGCAGCAAAGATCGGTGCCATTCATAGAAAGCCGGAAGGACGGCACGGAGAACACGGAATGCCGATATTCCACCGCGGACCGTGCCGATGCGGACGAGCTCATGCTCTGGAGCGTCCACGACCACCCGTACGGCCGCAACCGGGCGTGGCCCGGAGCGCAGGGCGGTGCGCAGAGTGGCGGCGGACTCCATGTCCACCGCGATCGCTCCCGTGGTCCGCAGCCCGGCCCGCTCATGCCCGCGTACGACATGGTCGGAGCCGGTCAGCGGACCGGTGTGGACGGTGCGTCCCGGTACTGCTCTGGCCAGTGCGTCGGCAAGCAGTTCGGTGCCGGTGCAGGTGGCCGACTCCCCGGCGAACCGGGTCTCGTCGGCCACGACCAGATCTCCGGGGTGCATGCCGGGCATCAGCCCGGCACAGAACCCCGAGGCGATGACCGCCGCTCCGGACGCCCGGCTCTCGCCGAGCGCCCGTGCCACGGCGCTCTCGGCCGCCTTGGGCCCCATACCCGTACGGAGTACGGTCACCGGGCCCGGGGCCTTGTCCGCCCTGCCCCTGCCGGTGCGCAGGGCGAGGTGTTCGATGCCGAGCGCGCAGGCGATCAGCAGCGGGGCGGCGGGGCCGGGTGGCCCCGCAGGCTCCCCCATCAGACCCCCTCACGGGCGTCCGTGCGGGCGGCGAACGGGTCGCCGTGCACGTACCGTCCGAGTGCGGTCAGCGGGAAGACCTGCCGGTAGAGGTGGTAGTTGATGGAGAAGTCCCAGGGGAACCCGGTGCCGGTGAAGTACGGCTCGTCCCAGGAGCCGTCGGCCTGCTGGGTCTCGGTGAGCCAGGCGACACCCCGCGCCACGGCCACGCTGTCCCGCCGGCCGGCGGACAGCAGGGCGAGCAGCGCCCAGGCCGTCTGGGAGGCGGTGGAGGCACCGTGGCCGATCCACTTGTCCTCCTTGTAGGAGCGCAGGTCCTCGCCCCAGCCGCCGTCGTCGTTCTGGACGGATTCCAGCCAGCCGACCGCGCGCCGGATGGCGGGATGCGCCGCGGGCAGCCCGGCGGCGACCAGGGCGGGCACCACCGACCCGGTCCCGTATACGTAGTTGACGCCCCAGCGGCCGAACCAGCCTCCGGCCGCGTCCTGTTCGGCGAGCAGCCATTCGATGCCGCGCCGGGTCACGGGGTTCCTGGAGTGTCCCTCGATGGCGAGCATCTCCACCACGTGCCCGGTGACGTCCGCGGACGGCGGGTCGATGACCTCACCGAAGTCGCAGAAGGGCAGCCGGTTCGGGAACGGGCTGGTGTTGTCGGCGTCGAACGCCCCCCAGGCACCGTTGCGGGACTGCATGCCGACGTTCCAGCGCACCCCCCGCTCGATAGCCGCCTCGAGCCTCGCCGGGTCCGGGTGGCGGACCCGGCGCAGCGCGAGGACCACCTCGGCGGTGTCGTCGATATCCGGGTAGTTGTCGTTGTGGAACTCGAACGCCCAGCCACCCGGCGGGAGTTGGGGCCTGCGCACCGACCAGTCGCCGGGCCGGGCGATCTCCTCGTCGAGCATCCAGTCCGCAGCCTTCACGAGGGCCGGGTGGTCGGGGCTGAGCCCGGCGTCGGCGAGCGCGATGGTGGCGAGGCAGGTGTCCCAGACCGGGGACTGGCATGCCTCGATCATGCGGGCACCGTCCTCGCGCCGTACCGCGAACCGGTCCAACGATTCGAGCCCGGCCCGCATCACCGGGTGGTCGAGGTCGTAGCCCAGCAGGTGCAGGGCGATGACGGAGTAGACGGCCGGCGGCTGGATACCGCCCCAGCAGCCGTCGTTCTCCTGGCGCTCGATGATCCAGCGGGCGGCCGCGTTCATGGCGAGCCGGCGCACCCGGCGCGGGGCGATGCGGTGGTAGAGGTGCAGGGCCTTGTCGAGGCGCTGGAAGAGACCGTCCCAACTGGCGGCCGGTGCCGGGCGCCTGGGCGGGTTGGGTTCGTCCGGGTCGGTGTGCAGCTCGTCGAGCGCGAAGGGGGCGGGCCGGACCGGCCGCTTCGCCGATACGACCGTGAGCGGCACGATGGTCTGCCGGGCCCAGCAGCCGAAGTCGTAGATGTTGAGCGGAACCCACTTGGGAAAGAACATGAGTTCGGGCGGGAGTTCCGGGAGGTCGTCCCATTTCCACCAGCCGAAGAGGGCCAGCCAGATCCGGGTGAACACCCGGCTCGCCGCGATTCCGCCCTGTTCCCTGATCCATCCCGCGGCCCGGAGCATGTGCGGGTCCTGTGGCCGGTCGCCGGCCAGCCGCAGTGCAACGTACGCCTCGATGGTGGCGGAGAGGTCTCCCGGGCCACCGTGGAAGGTGGCCCACGTCCCGTCGCCGAGCTGCTCGCCCCGGATGAAGAGGCCGGCCGCGCGGACCGTGTCGGGGTCCTGGATGCCGAGGAACTGACGGAGCAGAAGGTCCTCGGCGTCCATGGTGACGTTGGTGGCGAGGTCGCCCTTCCACCAGCCCTGCTCGTCCTGTCTGCCGAGGAGATGCTCCACCGAGCGTTCCGCGGCCCGCCGCGCGGCGGCCAGTACGTCGTCCGCGGCGATGGTTGATTCGGTTGTCGGTCTACTGGCCGAGGCTGCGCGGGGATCCACAGCCCCGGTGCTTCCGTCGGTCGTCGCTGTCATGGCTTCCCCTTCGTGCAGTTTGGTCCTCTGCTGTGCTGGGGTCTCCGTCGGCCGGCGCCCGTGACGGGCACCGGCCGGCGACTGCGAGTCATATGGAGCAGATGGTGATCATCTCTTTCGTACGACGACGAAGTCAGCGAGCGCCGTGAGCTGCGCCCGCACGGTCTCGGGCATGTCGACACCGTGCAGCGCCTCGATGGCCACCGCATGCTGACGACGCGCCTCCTGAGCGGTCCATTCACGGCCGCCCGCCTCCTCGATGAGCGCCGCACGGGCGGCGAACTCCTCTTCGGAGAAGCTGTCGAAGTCGCTGCTCTTCGCGTCGGCGGCGAGCAGTTCGCCCAGACGCTCCGAGGCCGGTCCGCCGGCGGCGAGCGCGGCGACGACCGGCAGGGACTTCTTGCGCTGGCGCAGATCGCTCCACGTCTGCTTTCCGGTGGATTCCGGGTCGCCCCAGATCCCGAGCAGGTCGTCGACCGCCTGGAAGGCGAGGCCCAGGTGGTAGCCGTACGCCTCCAGGACGTCGGCGGTACGGTCGTCCGCGCCGCCGAGCACCGCGCCGATGGAACAGGCGCAGGCGAGCAGGGCGCCCGTCTTGTTGCCCTCCATCTCCAGGCACTCCTCGACGGTGACCCGCTCGCGGTGCTCGTAGGAGATGTCCTGGGCCTGCCCGTCGATGAGCTTGCGGGTGGCCGAGGTCAGCCGCCGGGCCGCCCGGCCCGCCTCGACCGTGCCGAGCTCCAGCAGGACCTCGTTGGCGAGCGCGAAGAGCGCGTCGCCGACCAGGATCGCCTGGGCCGGTCCGTGCACCTTCCACACCGTGTCGCGGTGGCGGCGCTGCTCGTCGCCGTCCATCAGGTCGTCGTGCAGCAGCGAGAAGTTGTGCACGAGTTCGACGGCCACGGCGCCGGGGACACCGGCCTCGGCGGCGGCACCGGCCGCCTCCGCGGACAGCAGGGCCAGCGCCGGTCGCACGGCCTTGCCGCCGTCGCCGTCGGAGGGCCTGCCCTGGGCATCGATCCAGCCGAAGTGGTAGGCGGCCACGGTGTCCATGGGCGGTGCGAGCCGGTCGACGGCGGCTCGGAGCACCGGCGTGGAAAGGGCCCGTCCGCGCTCCAGAAGCGCGGTGACGTCCGTGGTCTCGGCCACGGTGTCGGAAGCCGGATTCGCCGGGGTCACTGACTCTCCTCTTGTTCCGGTGGTACTGCTCATGCCGCCTCCTGCAGCGGATGTTCGTGGGAGCGGCCGAGTGCCAGGAGTGCGGCGTCCGCTGCGCCGGCACCGCTGCGAACGGCGCCCTCCATCGTGGCGGGCCAGCCGGTGGCGGTCCATGCGCCGGCCAGGAAGAGGCCGGGAGCCCTGGTACGGGTCCCCGGCCTCAGCCTGCCGACTCCGGGCGCGGGCGCGAAGGTCGCCGTCCGCTCACGGGTGACGAAGAAGTCTCTGATCCCGGCGCCGCGGGCGGCCGGGAGAAGCCGCTCGAGCTCGGGCAGGTAGCGCTCGCGCAGCTCGGCGACCGGAAGGTCGATCTCCTCGTCCGCGGCGGACTGGGAGACCGCGAGGTACTGGCCGGGGCCGGTGAGCCCGGAGGCCTCGGTACGGTCGAAGACCCACTGGACGGGCGAGCCGAGCGCGGCGAAGAACGGCTGCTTCAGCACCTTGCGGTCGTAGACCACATGCACGTTGAGGATCGGTGAGGTCCCGATCTCCAGCAGCCGCTCCGGGGCGTCGAGCGCTCCCTGCGGGAGCAGGTCGTGGGTCTCGCGCTGCGGCACGGCCAGCACGACGGTGTCCGCCTCGATGCGCTCGGTGCCGGTGTCGACGCACCAGCGCCCGTCATCGGTACGGGTGAGCGATCCGGCCTTCGTCCGCAGTTCCGTACGGACGCCCGCCGAGTCCAGCGCCTTGCGGCTGAGCGTGTCGTGCACCTCGCCGAGCGGCACGCTCGCCCAGCCGATGTCGGCGGCGCCGCGCTCGGACAGCAGGCCCGTCTTGAAGACCTTCGCCGCGAGGGCGAGCGAGGAGTTCGGTGCGGTGGCGTTGAGCGTGGCCACGCCGACGAGGTCCCAGAGGGCCTCGATGGTGCGCGGCGACTGGCCGTGCCGGGCGAGCCAGCTGCCGAAGTCGATGTCGTCCAGGGCGGGATCGTCCGGGTCGAGCCGGCCCAGGGCCAGCGCGGCGCGCCCCACGCCCGCCCGCTCGGCGAGCGAGAGGTGCGGGTACCCGGCCAGTCCGGCCGCGAGGTGGAACGGAACCGGCAGCCCGTTGCGGCGCAGCCTTCCGAGCCGGGGGCCCGAAGGCCGTCCGACGTCGAGAACGGGCACGTCCAAACGGTTTTGCAGGGGGGACAGGCGGGTGCCGTCGATCCGGTCGAGGAACCAGCGGTAGGCGGTGCAGCAACGCAGATAGACGTGCTGTCCGTTGTCGACCGTCAGCTCGCCGCGCCGGAAGGAGAAGGCCAGGCCGCCGAGCCGGGGCCGGCCTTCGAGCAGGGTCACGTCAACCCCGGCGTCGGCCAGGCGCAGGGCCGACGTGATGCCGGCGAGCCCCCCGCCGATCACCACGGCCCGGGAGGAACGCGGGCTGTCGTCCGTCACGCGTCCCCCTCTCGCCAGGTCTTCCCCGTCAGGGACGCAGCGGTACGGCCGGGGGTTGCCCGGCGTACGGACTGATCATCCATGGTGCTCATGGTGCGTGAGATGTCCGTGAGACGCATTCAGACACGCCCCCTGGCCGTCCGGCGCGAGATGTAGCGGGCGTCCAGACCCGACAGGCCGCGCACCGCCACATATGCCTTCTCGTGCCCCGGAAGGGAGACCCGGCCGCGCAGCACCGCCTCGGGGTCGCGCTCGATCCGGTCGAGGAGCCTGCGGTAGATACCGGCCATCGCCGCCACACACGCACCGCTGCGCCGGTCCAGCATCGGCAGCAGCCGGTAGCCCTCGGCGAACAGCGCGCGGGCGCGCCGGACCTCGAAGTGGACCAGACCCGCGAAGTCCGAGCCGGGCGGCGGGGTGGTGCGGTGGAAGCCCTCGGAACAGCCGAACTTGGCGAGGTCGTCGGCGGGCAGATAGGTGCGCCCGTTGCCCGCGTCCTCGCGGACGTCACGCAGGATGTTGGTCAGCTGGAGCGCGAGGCCGAGCGTGTCGGCGTACTCCGCGGCACGTTCGGCACCGGGCGCGCCCGGCTCCGTACCGAAGACGCCCAGGCTGAGGCGGCCGATCGCGCCGGCGACGCAGCGGCAGTATGTCTTGAGGTCGTCCCAGGTCTCGTAGGTCGCGCCGCGCACATCCATCAGCACACCGTCGATGAGCTCGTCGAGCCCTTCCAGCGGCAGCGGGAACCTGCGGGCGGCGTCGGCGAGCGCGACGGCCACCGGATCGGTGTCGTCCTCGTCGACCGCGCCGTCCCGGACCCGGTCCAGGAGGGCGCGGGTGTTCTCCAGGCGGACGCGCTTGGTCTCCGGCTCCAGCTCGCCGTCACCGATGTCGTCGACACGACGGGAGAAGGCGTACAGCGCCGACATGGCCTGTCGCTTCTCGGCCGGCAGCAGCCTGATGCCGTACGCGAAGTTCCGCGCCTGCTGTCCGGTGACCGCCTCGCAGTAACTGTATGCGGCCTGTACCGGTGCCGACATGTACGTCGTCTGTCCCTCCACGGTCCGGCTCACCCCTCTCTACGCGCTCTTCGCAAGACAACTCCCACCTCGCGCAGCAGGCTGGGCTTGGTGGGTTTGGGCGGTCCGGGCAGTACGTCGAACCCGGCGGCCGCGATCGCGGTGAGGGCGGCACGCCCCCCTCCCACAAATCCGGCGAGAAGCAGCTTGAGCCTGCCGTGGACGCTACCCACCAGGGGGGTGCCTTCATTCAGCAGATCCCCGGCGCGTTCCGCCTCGTACGCGACCAGCGCCCGCACCGATGCGCCCCCGGAAGGGGCAGCCAGATCGGATTCGGCCACATGGAACCTTGCCATGTCGTCGGCGGGCAGGTAGATGCGGTCCCGGCCGAGGTCCTCGGTGACGTCCTGGAGGTGCTCGACGATCTGCAGTGCGGTGCACACGGCGTCGGAGCGGCGGATCCGTTCGGGGCTCGCGGTCCCGGTGAGCTGGAGGACCAGGCGGCCCACGGGGTTGGCGGAGAGCTCGCAGTAGGCGAGGAGTTCCCCGTACGTCCCGTAGCGGCGGATCTTCTGGTCCTGCCGGTTGGCCTCGATGAGGCCGAGGAAGGGTTCGGGGGTGAGCGAGCAGCGCCGCACGGTGGGGCGCAGTGCCTGCAGGAGGGGGTGGCGCGGGGTCTCGCCGGTGGTGGCGTAGATCCGCCGCAGGTCCGTTTCGAGCGCGTCCAGCATCGCGAGCCGGTCCTCTCCCTGTGCGGGGTCGAGACCGAGATGGCGGGCGTCGGCGCCGCCGGGGGCGAGATCGCCGTCGCCGATGTCGTCGACGAGCCGGGCGAATCCGTAGACGGCCATCAGGTCGTCGCGCCAGGCGCGCGGCAGGAAGAACGGAGCCACCGGGAAATTCTCGTCGGCGGCCTTGTCAAGTGTTCCGGGTACGGCGGAATCAAGCCGCGTCCGGTCCGCACGCGTCACTGCGGACCGCCCTGCGCGGGGACGGCGTGAGCACCTCGGAGCTGGAGACAATCCGTCATAGCCGTCACATCTCCCGTTCTACACTGCTGACCCAAAACAACCCATTCCGGACACGCCGCCCGCCGTCCCCAGTGCGGAGGACCCCTAAGGCCCTTCCAGCCAGGCGGTATCGCCCCACTTGCAACGAATCAGCACCGGTACAGCTTACGTTGTACAACGCTCATCGATGCGCCGGGGTGCGGGAGGCGTATCGGGTGCGCGCCGTGCCGTGCCAACTTTCCCCGTGTGCAACTGGATTGACGTCATCCGGCGGGAGGAGATCTTGTCGGGCGGCGTACGACGAGCCGTGGACGTCAGCGTCCCGCCCACGCCCCGGACAAGGGGAACGGCCCCGGCCGGAGTGCTCCGGCAGGGGCCGCCGCTGTACGGAAGTCGGCTGGACGCTACTTGCCGGTCTCCCGCTCGTACGCCTTGAGGACCTCTTCGGTCGGACCGTCCATCAGCAGCTCGCCCTTCTCCAGCCACAGCACCCGGTCACAGGTGTCCCTGATCGACTTGTTGCTGTGGCTGACCAGGAAGACGGTGCCGGCCTCCTTGCGGAGCTCACGGATGCGCGCCTCGGAGCGGATCTGGAACTTCCGGTCACCGGTCGCCAGCGCCTCGTCGATCATGAGGACGTCGTGGTTCTTGGCGGCCGCGATCGAGAACCGGAGCCGGGCGGCCATGCCGGAGGAGTACGTCCGCATCGGAAGGGTGATGAAGTCGCCCTTCTCGTTGATGCCGGAGAAGTCGACGATGTCCTGGTACCGCTCCCGGATCTCCTCCCGGCTCATCCCCATGGCGAGTCCGCCGAGGACCACGTTGCGCTCGCCGGTCAGATCGCTCATCAGGGCCGCGTTCACCCCGAGCAGCGAGGGCTGGCCGTCGGTGTAGACCTTGCCCCGCTCGGTCGGGAGCAGACCGGCGATGGCCCGCAGCAGCGTCGACTTCCCGGAACCGTTGGTCCCGATGAGACCGATCGCCTCGCCCCGGTAGGAAGTGAAGGTCACGCCGCGCACGGCGTGCACCTTGCGGACCCCGCGCTCCTCGCCCTTGCCGCGGCGCAGCATCCGGTTCAGTGCCGCGGTGGCGCTGCCCTTGCCACCGCCGCCGTTGACGCGGTACACGATGTGCACGTCGTCGGCGATCACGGTGGGGACGCGCCCCGCGGTGTTGTCCTCAGCCACGGCCGTACCGTTCCTCTGCCTTCCAGAAGTACACGAAGCCCGCCGCGCCCACCAGGAGCGCCCAGGCGAGACCGATCACCCAGACGTGCGAGGGCAGGTTCTCCGAGCCGTATCCGTCGATCAGCGCGAACCGGACCAGGTCCATGTAGATGGCCGCCGGGTTGTACTGCAGCACGTCGCCGATCCAGGCCGGCTTGTTCGCGAGCATCACCGGGATGGAGAACATGACGCCCGACGCGTACATCCAGGTGCGCATGATGAACGGCATCAGCTGAGCCAGGTCGGGGGTCTTGGAACCGAGCCTCGCCATGATCAGCGCCAGGCCGGTGTTGAAGAAGAACTGCATCACCAGGGCGGGGACCACCAGCAGCCACGACAGCCGCGGATAGCTGCCGAAGGCCACGGTCACCGCGACCAGCACGATCAGCGAGTACAGCAGCTGCTGGAGCTGTTGCAGCGAGAAGGAGATCGGCAGCGAGGCACGGGGGAAGTGCAACGCGCGGACCAGGCCGAGGTTGCCCGAGATGGCCCGGACGCCCGCCATCACGGAGCTCTGGGTGAAGGTGAAGACGAAGACCCCGGTCACCAGGAACGGGATGAAGACGTCCTGGGGAATCCCCCGCTTCGTGCCGAGGATCAGCCCGAAGATGATGAAGTAGACCGCGGCGTTCAGGAGCGGGGTCGCCACCTGCCACAGCTGTCCCAGCTTGGCCTGGCTGTACTGCGCGGTCAGCTTCGCCCGGGAGAACGCCATGATGAAATGGCGTCGCCCGCGGAGCTGGCTCACGTACTCGAGGAGTCCGGGCCGGGCACCGCTGACTGTCAGACCGTATTTCGCGGCCAGCTCGGCCGCGCTCAGGCCGTCGTCGGCTGATGGCGGCTTGCTCAGCGCAACCGCACCATCATGGGTTGTGTCACTCACCAGATGAAACTCTCGTATTCAAAATGCGCAGCCAGTCGCGGGCGCGGCTCAGGGCGGACAGGTCCCGAAAAGAAAAATACGCCTCATGCTCCCAGAGGCGAGCCTCTCAGATGACCGGAGGGCGGCCTAGTCTGGTCAGCCGCCACACCGTACGCCACTTCATCGGACGTCGTGGTCCGCAGGCCGTCGACCAGCCTTCGCGGAAACCGGCGAACCACGCCTTCAGCGCCGGGCCGGACGGCCTGCGCAGGAGGGTCAGCAGCAGCCACACGCCGAGGTACACGGGAACCAGGGGCGCGGGCAGGTTGCGACGGGCCAGCCAGACCCGGTTGCGGGCCACCATGCGGTGGTAGACCGCGTGCCGGGAGGGGGCGGTGGTGGGGTGGTTGAGCACCATGTCCGCGCGGTAGTCGATCAGCCAGCCGGCATCCAGCGCGCGCCAGGCGAGATCGGTCTCCTCGTGCGCGTAGAAGAAGTCGCCCGGCAGCGGCCCGACCTCGGCGATGACCCGGGTGCGTACGGCGTTGGCGCCGCCGAGGAACGTCGTCACCCGCGAGGAGCGCATCGGGTCGGCGGCCCGCAGCCTCGGCACATGGCGGCGCTGGGTCTCGCCGGTGTCCGGGTCGGCGATCCGGAAGCTGATGATGCCGAGCTTGGGATCGGCCTCGAACGCCTGCCGGCACAGCTCGGCGGTGTCGGTGAGCGGGAGCAGTCCGTCGTCGTCCAGGAAGAGCAGCGCGTCCACATCGGCGCCCGAAGGCCCGAAGGCCTCGATGCCGACGTTGCGGCCGCCGGGGATGCCCAGGTTCTCGGGCAGCTCGACGGTGCGCACGCCCGCGGGGACGTCCGGCACGGGAGACCCGTTGCCGACGACGACCACCTCGATCCGGTCGCCCTTCTGCGCGGCGACCGAATCGAGCAGGGCACGCAGCTCGGCCGGACGGTTGCCCATCGTGATGATGACCGCGCCGAGTTTCATGGGGTCGCTCACTTCAGCCTGCTCGATGCCAGGACCGATACGAGGTGAAGGAGGGTCTGCAGCAGGGCGATGCCGGCCAGCACCGCGACCGCGAGGCGGCTGAAGAAGAGGTCGTCCCGGACCGCGTCCAGTACGGCCGCGACCAGGATCACCAGCGATGCCTCGACGCACAGGATCAGCCGGTGGAACTTGAGCGCACCGGCGGCCCGGCGGGCGAACGCCATGCCGGAGGAGCGCGGCTCGGACGCCGCCTCCTTGACCGGAGGCAGCCCGCCCTGGTGACGTGCCACACCGACGAGGTCGGTCTCGGCCTTGATCAGGATGGCGCCCAGGGCCGCGAGTGTGCCCAGGAAGGCCCACAGCCAGTCGATCCGCCCGCTGCCCCACAGGTCGGCGGCGCGCAGGCCGAAACCGACCAGCACGGCGGCGTCGCAGAGGTAGGCACCGACCCGGTCCAGGTAGACCCCGCCCAGCGAGAACTGCTTCTTCCAGCGGGCCAGCTCGCCGTCGACACAGTCGAGCAGCAGATAGAGCTGGACCATGAGCACGCCGAGCAGCGCGCCGGGAATCCCCGGAACGAGCAGGGCCGGAGCGGCGAGCACACCGGCGACGGTCATCAGGTAGGTCAGCTGGTTGGGCGTGACCTTGGTGTTCACCAGGTACCGGTCCACACGCAGCGAGACCTCGCGCATGTAGATCCGGCCCGCCCAGTGTTCGCCGCTGCGCCGGTCCTTGACGCCCGGGGGGTGAACGACCGGGCGAAGTTCAGCTACTGATGGTCTTGGCATAGTCGGCGTACGCGTCCCTGATCTGGTCGGTGGAGAGGCTGAGGTGTTCCAGGACCGTGAAGCGTCCCGGACGGGTCTGCGGGGCGTAGTCGACGGCCCGGACGAATTCGTCGGCGGTGAAGCCGATCTCCTCGGGCGTGACGGGCAGGCCGTGCCGGCGCAGGACCTCGGCGAAGAGACCGGACTCCTCGTGGGCGCCGCGCAGGTGCATGGCGAAGGCGGCGCCGAGGCCGACCTGCTCGCCGTGGCTCGCGGCCCGCTTGGGGAAGAGCAGGTCGAAGGCGTGGCTGATCTCGTGGCAGGCGCCGGACGAGGGGCGGGTGTCGCCGCTGATCGAGATCGCGATGCCGGAGAGCACCAGCGACTCGGCGAGAACCGTGAGGAACTCGTCGTCGGCGACGGTGCCGGGGTGGCGCAGCACGGCTTCGCCGGCGGTCCGGGCCATGGCGGCGGCCAGTCCGTCGATCTGCTCGTTGTTGACCTGGTGCGAGAGCTCCCAGTCGGCGATCGCGGAGATGTTGGAGATGGCGTCGCCGATGCCGGAGCGCACGAAACGGTCCGGGGCCGCCCGGATCACCGAGAGGTCGATGACCATGGCGATCGGCATCGGGACACCGTAGGAGCCGCGTCCGTTGTCGTTGTCCAGGGTCGCGACGGGTGAGCAGAGGCCGTCGTGGGCGAGGTTCGTGGCGACCGAGACCAGCGGCAGGCCGACCCGCGCCGCGGCGTACTTCGCCACGTCGATGATCTTTCCGCCGCCGAGGCCGACCACGGCGTCGTACCGCTTGCCCTTGATGTCGTCGGCCAGCTGGACCGCGGCGTCGATGTTGCCGCCCGCCACGCAGTACCAGTCGGCGCCGGGCAGGGCCGGTGCCAGCGTCTCGCGCAGGGCCTGTCCGGAGCCGCCGCTGATCGCGATGGCGAGCTTGCCGGAGGCGGAGATCCGCTGGTCGGCGAGGAGGCCGGCCAGGTCGTCCATGGCGCCCCGGCTGATGTCGACGAAGACCGGGGAGGGGATGAGACGGGTCAGTACTGGCACGCGATCTCCCTGCCCTTCGCGAGGTCGTCGTGGTTGTCGATCTCGACCCAGGTGACCTCCCCGATGGGGGCCACGTCGACGGTGAAGCCTCGGTTGACGAGCTCCTGGTAGCCGTCCTCGTAGTAGAGGTCGGGGTCGCGCTCGAAGGTCGCCTTCAGTGCGTCTGCGAGCTCCTCGGCGGCCTCGGCCTCGATGAGGGTGACGCCGATGTACTCGCCGGTGGCGGTTGCCGGGTCCATCAGCTTGGTGATCCGCCGGACACCCTTGCCGTCCTCGGTGATGACCTTCATCTCCTCGTCGGCGAGGTTCTTCACCGTGTCGAGGGCGAGGATGATCTTCTGTCCCTTGCCGCGGGCGTCCAGCAGGGTCCGCTCCACGGAGACCGGGTGCACGGTGTCGCCGTTGGCGAGGATCACACCGCGCTTGAGGACCTCACGGGCGCACCACAGGGAGTAGGCGTTGTTCCACTCCTCGGCCTTGTCGTTGTCGACGAGGATGATCTTCAGGCCGTACTTGGCCTCCAGCTCCTCCTTGCGGTCGTAGACGGCTTCCTTGCGGTAGCCGACGACGATCGCGACCTCGGTGAGCCCGATCTCCGCGAAGTTGGCCAGCGTGAGATCGAGGACGGTCTTCTCGCCGTCCACCGGCACGAGGGCCTTGGGAAGCGTGTCGGTGTAGGGGCGCAGGCGCCGTCCTGCGCCGGCTGCCAGTACGAGGCCGATCATGCGGGTTCTCCTTCGTCGTGAACGGCGGGTGCCCCGGAGGACACCCAGAAGCGGATGGACTCCACCAGCACGACCAGCGCGACGGCCACTGCGAGAGCGGTGAGTGCCACGGTGAAGCCGGAGTCACCGGTGAGTACGGCGGCGAGTACGGCCACCACCAGGGTCCGGCCCTCGTGCCCGCCGATCGTGCGCACGAGCCACTGGGGCGGTGCGCCGGTGCCGCCTCGGATGCGGTACACCGTGTCGTAGTGATGGTAGGCGACGGCCGATACGAGGCCGAAGGCCGCGGGAAGCGCTCCGTCGATGTCACTGCGGGCCGCCAGGGCGAGAACCGTGCAGTACTCGGCGGCGCGGAAGACCGGGGGTACGAGCCAGTCGAGGGCGCCCTTGAGGGGGCGGGCGACGGCTACGCCGGAGCAGGCCGCGTAGAAGACCGCGGCGATGATCATCTGCCGGCTGCCGAAGGGCTGCTGCAGGGCGGCGGCGACCAGTGCTCCGGCGCCGACGACCGCTACCGCGGGGGCGGTCCAGGCGCCCGGGATCCGGGGGCCGCGGGCCGCGACGAGCTGGGCGATCGGGCCGGAGTCGGCGAGGTCCGCCAGGGCCTGGGCGGCGCGGTCGGTGCGGCTGGCCTTTCGGGTCAGGGAGCGCAGCAGCCGGCCGGCGGTGGTGTAGCAGGCGGCGAAGGCACAGCCGACGAGGAGCGCGTAGAAGACGATCCGGGGGGTGGTGACCGCGGTCAGTACGGCGATCATCGCCCAGCGCTCACCGATCGGGAGCACGATCATCCGGCGGAGCCAGACGGTCCAGCCGACGCTGTCGAGCTTGTCGGAGAGGGCAGCGGTCGGACTGGAGTTCGCCACCGCGTCGTGGTTCGCCTCGTTGAACGAGAAGTCGATGACGTGACGGCAGGACTGGAGCACCATCGCCCCGAGCGCGAGCGCCCACACGTCGTCGCCGCCGCGGGCGGCGCCGAGGGCCAGGCCGGCGTAGTAGGCGTACTCCTTGGCGCGGTCGAAGGTGGCGTCGAGCCAGGCGCCCATCGTGGAGTACTGCAGCGAGTAGCGGGCGAGCTGCCCGTCGGTGCAGTCCAGGACGAAGGAGAACAGCAGCAGCAGTCCGGCGGCGACGTATCCGCCCCGGGTGCCGGTGGCCGCGCAGCCGGCCGCGATCAGTGCGGTCAGCAGTG
Source organism: Streptomyces sp. NPDC127177 (assembly GCF_042672475.1). Lineage (NCBI taxonomy): Bacteria > Bacillati > Actinomycetota > Actinomycetes > Kitasatosporales > Streptomycetaceae > Streptomyces > Streptomyces sp. NPDC127177. The sequence goes on along the minus strand of NZ_JBHXUW010000021.1, from coordinate 99,256 downwards.
ACGCGGTGGTGACCTGGTTCGGGGTGAACCCGCGGCGCGCGCACCAGCGGGCGATGTAGCGCGAGTACGGGCTGATGCAGTACGTGGTGAAGAAGCCGTCGCGGGCCTTCACCGCGCTGCGCAGCCTGACCGCCTCGTCGTCGACGGCGGCGACGTCGGAGAGCGCGATGCCGCGTGCGGTCCCGTCCGCCGGTACGGCCGCGACGAGCGAGCCGAGTTCCGGGCGCTGGACCTCGGTGCCCTCGGCCTCCATCGTGGCGGCGAGCCGGCCCGGCACGGTGCGGTCGGCGACCGCGACAGTGCTTTCGGCCGGGCCGGTGGGCACGTTCGCGCCGACCGCCTCGGTGGTGGTGCGCAGCGCGCGGGCCAGTGCCGGACGCGCCTCGGGCTGCGCGGTGAGCGCACCGGGCACGGCGGCGGCGGGGAAACGGGGGTCGGTCAGCCCGAGCCGCAGGGCGTGGACATGGCCGACGAAACGGGGGTCGACGAGCGCGACCCGGCGGTCGGCGGGGACGGCGGACAGCAGCCGTGCGGCCTCGCCGGCATCGGCGGCGGCCTGTACGTCGAAGCCCAGTGAGCGCAGATCGGCCTCGACGGACGATCCGGGCTCAGGAGCACCTATGAGAATGGCGGTCGACAGACGAACTCACTCCTTGGTGCTGACACGGGTCGGCGCGCGACGGCACGGCCCCGATGCGGGCCGGCGGCATGTCGGCAGAGGCTATCGGATGAACGGAAGCGGGAGTTCACCGCCCGTTTATGCTCCGTTCCGGGCGGACCGGGATCATGCGGCGCCGTCCGCGATCATCATCGTCGATGGCCGCCTCGCCTGACAAAACGCGGCGGGAATGACCCTTAGGGTGACCCGCATGACATGGCTGATCACAGGCGGAGCGGGATATATCGGGTCACATGTGGTGCGGGCCATGGAGGGGGCCGGTGAGCGCGTGGTCGTTCTCGACGACCTCTCGACCGGCAACCCGGACCGGCTGCCCGCACAGGTCACGCTGGTCCGGGGCTCGGTGGGCGACCGCGCGCTGGTGGACCGGGTGCTGGCGGAGCACGCGGTGACCGGTGTGGTCCATCTCGCAGCGAAGAAGCAGGTCGGCGAATCCGTCGAGAAGCCGCTTCTGTACTACCGGGAGAACATCGGCGGGCTGACCGTGCTCCTGGAGGCCGTGGTGGCCGCCGGTGTGCGGAGCTTCCTGTTCTCCTCGTCGGCTGCCGTGTACGGCGTACCGGAGGCGGAGCTGATCTCCGAGGAGACCCCCTGCCACCCGATCAACCCGTACGGGGAGACAAAGCTCGCCGGCGAGTGGCTGGTGCGGGCGGCCGGGCAGGCGCACGGACTGTCCACCGGCTGTCTGCGCTACTTCAACGTGGCCGGCGCGGCCGGGCCGGAACTGTCGGACACCGGTGTGTTCAACGTGATTCCGATGTTCTTCGACCGGCTGACCCGCGGCGAGGCCCCGCGGATCTTCGGTGACGACTACGACACCCCTGACGGCACCTGCATCCGTGACTACGTCCACGTGGCCGACCTGGCCGACGCGCACGTGGCCGTCGCCGGGCGGCTGGCCGAGCAGGACGGGCCCGGGGACCTGACCGTGAACATCGGCCGCGGCGAGGGCGTCTCGGTCCGCGAGCTGGCCGCCCTGGTGGCGGAGGTCACCGGCCTCGACCGGAAGCCCGAGTTCGAGGCCCGCAGGGCCGGGGACGCCTCGAAGGCGGTCGCGTCCTGCGACCGGATCACCGGGGAGCTGGGCTGGAGGGCCCGTCGCGGGTCGCGCGAGATGGTCACGTCCGCCTGGCAGGGCTGGCTGCTGCACCACCCCGAGGCAGCCACCGTATGAGCCCCCGGGCCGGTCGGCGCACTGCTCTGACCTGCGGCCATTTCCGCAGGTCAGAGCAGTTGACAACGGTGTTCACTGCCGTGTTGCCCGATACCCCCCGCCCGTAGTTCACTGGCATTGCTCGGGCCGCAATAGCCCGAGTCCGCGAGACGACCGGGAGGCGTCCCCATGGGGGCTGGGCACGATCACGGACATACGCACGGCGGCCCCGCGCCCACCGGCACGGCGGCCGCCGCGTACAAGGGCCGGCTGCGGATCGCGCTGGGCATCACGCTCACCGTGACGGTCATGGAGGTCGTCGGCGGGCTCCTCTCCGGCTCGCTGGCCCTGATCGCCGACGCGGCCCATATGGCGACGGACGCGCTGGGGCTCGGCATGGCCCTGCTGGCGATCCACTTCGCCAACAGGCCGGCCGGGCCGAACCGGACCTTCGGCTACGCCCGCGCCGAGATCCTCGCCGCACTGGCGAACTGTCTGCTGCTGCTCGGGGTCGGCGGCTATCTCCTCTTCGAGGCGGTGGAGCGGTTCGTCAGCCCGGCCGAGACCCGGGGCGGGCTCACGATCGCCTTCGCCCTCGTCGGCCTGGTGGCGAACATGGTGTCGCTGTCGCTGCTGATGCGCGGGCAGAAGGACAGCCTCAACGTGCGGGGTGCCTATCTGGAGGTGCTCGCGGACACGCTCGGTTCGGTGACCGTTCTGGTCTCGGCCGGCATCATCCTGGCCACCGGCTGGCAGGCCGCGGACCCGATCGCCTCGCTGGCCATCGGCCTCATGATCGTTCCCCGTACCGTGAAGCTGCTGAGGGAGACGTTGAACGTCCTGCTGGAGTCCGCGCCCAAGGGCGTCGACATGGGCGAGGTGCGCGATCACATCACTGCCCTGCCCGGGGTGCTGGACGTCCATGACCTCCACGCCTGGACGATCACCTCCGGCATGCCGGTGCTCTCCGCCCATGTGGTGGTGCACCAGGAGCTGCTGGACTCGATCGGCCACGAGAAGCTCCTCCACGAGCTGCAGGGCTGCCTCGGCGACCACTTCGACGTCGAGCACTGCACCTTCCAGCTGGAGCCGAGCGGGCACGCCGAGCACGAGGCGAAGCTCTGCCACTGACGTCCGCCGCCGGCGGGCAGGGCGGAAGGACGGCGGTGTAGGGTTTTCGCAGATACGTACGAACCGCTGCCCGCGTGAGAGCCGTGTCCGAGAGAGGAGTTGGGGTTGATGACCGCCGTGACGGCGCCTGCCCGGCGCAACCTCCGGTCCCGACGCAACTCCAGGGTCACCGGCTAGCACTCCGGCTCCCACCGAGTCGGTACGTCGGCCGGGACCCGCTCACCCAAGGGTTTCCCACGTTGACCGACAACGATCACTCCCGGCACGACGAACCGTCCGTTTCCCCTCAGGACCGCGCACCCGAGCGGCCCCGGCCCGGCGACGGCACCCACTGGACAACCCGCCCCGAAACTGCCGCGGACACCCGTGCGGTGTACGCGGTCAACGCAGCGGCGTTCCCGACGGACGCGGAGGCCGCGCTCGTCGACGCGTTGCGCGGCGACCCGGCCGCCTGGCTGCCCGGACTCTCCTACGTCGCCGAGGCGCCGGACGGATCCGTTGCCGCCCACGCCCTGCTGACCCGCTGCCTGGTCGCAGGCACCCCGGCGCTGGCGCTGGCCCCGGTGGCCACGGCACCGGAGCACCAGCGCCGGGGCGCGGGCCGGGCCGTGGTGCGGGCGCTGCTCGACGCGGCGCGGCTGCGCGGGGAACCGCTGGTCCTGGTGCTCGGCCACCCCGAGTACTACCCGAGGTTCGGCTTCGTGCCCGCGTCACGGTACGGAATCCGGCCGGGCTTCGAGGTGCCCGACGAGGCGATGATGGCACTGGTCCTCGATGACTCCGGGCCGGTTCCGCAGGGCACGATTCAGTACCCGGCGGCGTTCGGGGTCTGATGCGTGTGTCAGGTGCCGCCGCGCCCGCGTGGCGCGGCGGCACCTGACATGCCAGGACCCGAAGTGCGGACAAGCGGCTTTTGTACGGCAGACTTGAGCAGACTCGACGGGACCGGCGCACGGGGCCGGGACCACAGCGAAGGATGGGTATGCCGACCACACCAGCCACCGCGGCGAACAGCTCGTCGAACGGCGCAGCAGAAGAGATCATGCTCGAACTGGTCGACGAGAACGGCAATACCATCGGCACGGCGGAGAAGCTCGCCGCCCATCAGCCACCCGGCCAACTGCACCGGGCCTTCTCGGTGTTCCTCTTCGACGAGCAGGGTCGGCTGCTGTTGCAGCAGCGCGCCCTGGGCAAGTACCACTCCCCCGGTGTCTGGTCCAACACCTGCTGTGGGCACCCGTATCCGGGCGAGGCGCCCTTCGCCGCCGCAGCCCGGAGGACACACGAGGAGCTGGGCGTCTCCCCCTCGCTGCTGGCCGAGGCGGGCACGGTCCGCTACAACCACCCGGACCCGGCCTCGGGGCTGGTGGAGCAGGAGTTCAACCACCTCTTCGTGGGCATGGTGCAGGCGCGGCTGCGGCCGGATCCGCAGGAGGTGGGCGAGACGGCCTTCGTATCGGCCGGCGAGCTGGCCGAACGGCATGCCGCCGCGCCGTTCTCCGCCTGGTTCATGACGGTGCTGGACGCCGCCCGCCCCGCGATCCGTGAGCTGACGGGACCGGCCGCCGGCTGGTAGGAGCAGGCTCGCCGGGCGCGGGCTCGCGGGTCGTGTGCGGAGGGCCTGCGGGCCGTCCGGACGGCTCGCGGGTCAGAGGCCGGTGCTGAGGGGCAACGCCGCCCAGATCACCTTTCCGCCGCCGGCGGTGTGCTCCACGTCGCAGGCGCCGCCCGCCTCGCGGGTGATCTCCCGGACCAGCAGCAGCCCGCGCCCGCCCGTCTGCGCGTAGTCGGTCTCCAGCGCCGTCGGGCGGTACGGGTGGTTGTCCTCGACGGACACCCTGACCCACTCGGCGCCCACGGCCACCTCCACGGCGAGCTCGGGGGAGAGCAGCGCCGCGTGCTTCACGGCGTTGGTGACCAGCTCGGACACGATGAGCAGCAGCCCCTGGGCGATGTCCTCGTCCAGGGGTACGGCCTGGCGCTTCAGCAGATCGCGTACGGCGTGCCGGGCCTGGGGTACGGAGACGTCCGTGGCCGGGGCGGTGAACCGCCAGACCCCTTCGTACGACACGGGCCTGGCGGGGACACTCCCGCGGCTCTCCATAGACCGGTACCCGCTCTCCACTCGATGGTGACTGCACGTCGAGTACAGGGTGCGGGGCGTAGTCGGTGCGGTCCGTACCACTGAGCAGAAGTCGACCTCTATCGACGGAACTTGACCGGATAGCTGTGGGTACGTCAGCTGTGGGACCGCTTTTGCCCGCCTCCTGAAGGCGGATCCTGCTGTCCCCGGCCCTGCCCGCCCTGGTCCGGGCGGTCCGCGGAGGTCATCCGGTCGGAGACCATGGAGACGATCCGGCGGCCTCCCACACCGATGGCGATGAGCCCGAGTCCGTCGAAGAGCAGGGCGAGCGAGAAGAAGCAGCCCAGTACGTAGAGACTGCTGTGCGGCCAGTCGAAGAGGACCAGCAGGCCGAGCAGCAGTCCGAAGGCGCCCTGCAGGAGCGTCCAGCCGAACTGCGGACCGCGCACCACGACGCTGCCGACGAGGCGGAACACCCCGCCGGTCAGGAAGAGCAGCGCGGCGAACATGGTCAGCGCCTCGGCCGTGCCGTGCGGGTGGCGGATGACGACGACACCCGCGGCGATGTTCAGCGCGGCGACCACCACGCCCAGCCAGAAGAAGTTGGTGCCGCGCGACTGGATCGCGTGGAGCAGCCCGACCAGGCCGCCCACCAGCAGCAGCCAGCCGAAGAGGATCATCGAGGTGAGGGTCGCGACGCCGGTGTAGACCAGACCGACCAGACCGGCCACGACGAGCAGTGTGCCCAGCAGGGCGAGGCCGCCGAAACCGCGGCTGAGCTTCCTGCCCTCTTGTTCGGGATCGGCCACCGGTTGCTCCTCGGGGTGCGTTCCTGCTCGCGGCCCCTTCTTGATCATAGGTTCGAACGGTACGGATAGCATCCGGCACATGGACCGTACGGAACCCCGGCTGGAGCACACCGTCGCGGACGGCGTCGCCACCGTCGTCATCAGCAACCCCGCCAAGCGCAACGCCATGACGGCCGCCATGTGGGAGTCGCTGCCCGTGCTGCTGGAGGGGCTGGCCGCCGACGCCTCGGTGCGCGCGCTGGTACTCACAGGCGCCGGGGACACCTTCTGCGCCGGCGCGGACATCTCCTCGCTCCGCGACCCCTCGGGCGCCCCGCAGGGGCTCGCGGTCGCGGCGGAGGAGGCGCTGGCCGCATTCCCGCGGCCGACGCTCGCCTCGGTGCGCGGGTACTGCGTGGGCGGCGGCAGTCAGCTCGCGGCCGCCTGCGATCTGCGCTTCGCCGAGGACGGGGCGTCGTTCGGTGTCACGCCCGCCAAGCTCGGGATCGTCTACGCCGCGTCGTCGACCCGCCGGCTGGTCGCGCTGACGGGCCCGGCGACGGCGAAGCACCTGTTGTTCTCCGGCGAGCTGATCGGTACGGACCGGGCCCTGCGGACCGGGCTGGTCGACGAGGTGCTGCCGGCCGGTGAGCTGGACAAGCGGGTCGACGCCTATGTACGGGTGCTGGTGTCGCGTTCTCAGCTGACCCAGGCGGCCGCGAAGGAGTTCGCCGCGGGACGCGAGGACCGGGACGCCCACTGGGCCGACCAGGCGCGCCGCAGCGGCGACACCGCCGAGGGCGTCGCCGCTTTCTTGGAGCGGCGCGCACCCCGTTTCACCTGGCCGTCCGGGGCGTGAGTGCTCCCCCGCCGCCGCGGGACCGGCCGCTTCGCGGATGACCGCTACCGCAGGACGAACCGGCTCCTGCCGCGCCACTCCTCGACCAGTTCGGCCGGGGCCTTCTCCGGGGACCCGGCGTCGTAGGGCGGCCGGGGGTCGTACTCGGTGAGCAGCTGCACGGCCTGGGCGTGCCGGTCGCCCGCGATCCGGCCCAGCAGGGTGAGGCCCATGTCGATGCCGGCGGAGACGCCCGCGGCGGTGACGTACTTGCCATCGGTGACGACACGTTCGCCGGTCGGCTCGGCGCCGTGGTCCTTCAGGCTCTCCAGCGCCAGCCAGTGCGAGGTGGCCCGCCGTCCCTTCAGGAGTCCGGCGGCGGCGAGCAGCAGTGAGCCGGTGCAGACCGACGTCGTCCAGGTGCTGGTGGCGTCGGCGTCGCGCAGCCAGCCGAGCAGGGTCTCGTTCTCCATCTGGTGGTGCTGCCCCGGGCCGCCGGGAACGATCAGGAGATCGGGCGCCGGGACGTCGCCGAGCGTCCGTTCGGCGACCAGGGAGAGGCTGCCGCTGTCGTTGGTCACGGGGCCCGTCCGCTCGGCGACGAAGACGGTCTCGGCGCCCGGCGCCCGGGACAGGATCTCGTACGGGCCGACGGCGTCGAGCGCGGTGAACCGGTCGAAGAGGACGATGGCGATCCGCATGGGTGGCGCCTGCTTTCGGTCAGTGGGTGAGGGTGACTGCATCGGTGGAACGGGGCAGGCCTGCGGGGCCGCCCGTCCGCCGGTGGGTGAATCGCCTGCGGTATTCGGCGGGCGCCGCGCCCAGGGCCTTGACGAACGCGCGGCGCATCGCCTCGGGAGTGCCGTAGCCGCAGGCCCGCGAGATGCCGGCGACGCCGTCGGTGGTGTCCTCCAGGAGCCGGCGGGCGTGTTCGAGGCGGACCAGCTCCACGTACCGGCCGGGCGTCATGCCGGTCTCCGTCCGGAAGGCGCGGGCGAAGTGACGCGGCGAGAGCCGGGCGCGGGCGGCCAGCGACTCGACGGACAGATCCTCGCCGGGGTGTTCGGTGATCCAGTGCTGGAGCTCGCGCAACGGCTCACGGCGGGCCGTCTGCGCGGTGAGCTGGGCACTGAACTGGGCCTGGTTCCCCGGCCTGCGCAGGAAGACCACCAGATGGCGGGCCACGGAGAGCGCCACGTCCCGGCCGTGGTCCTCCTCCACGAGTGCCAGCGCGAGATCGATGCCCGCGGTGACCCCGGCCGAGGTGGCGAGCCGGCCGTCGCGTACGAAGATCGGTTCCGGGTCGACCTCGACGTCCGGATAGGTGCGGGCCAGGTGGTCACAGACGTACCAGTGGGTGGTCACGCGGTGGCCGTCCAGCTGCCCCGCGGCGGCGAGCAGCAGGGCGCCGGTGCAGACGGAGACGAGCCGTTCGGCGTGCGGGGCGTGCTCCCGCAGCCAGTCGACCAGGGCGGGGTCGGGGGCCCGGGTGCCCTGGCCGCCGGGGACGACGAGCGTATGGGCGGGTGCGGTGTCGGTGAGCGCGTGGTCGGGGACGAGCGTGAGGCCGCTCGACGACCGGACCGGGGCGCCGTCCAGCGAGGCGGTGCGCAGATCGTACGAGACGCCGGGGGACCGGGAGGCGCCGGCGAATACCTCCATGGGGCCGGTGACATCCAGGCTCTGGATGCCGTCGAAGAGGACGACCAATACGGTTCGCTGCTTCATGTCAGCCATCCTGGGCGGCCCTCAGGATGGCCGCAATGACGAGTTCCCCACCCTTCCTGCCATCGAGGGCTGCGATACAGGTCACCGGCGCCCCGGGGTTCCGATCCGTACTGACCAGTCGGTAACGTGCGGGTATGAGTACTCTGCCGCCCCGTGCCGGACGCCGCTGCCACAACGCCGTCAATCCGCTCCACTCCGCGCTCTACTTCTCCCCCGACCTGGGCAAGGAGCTCGGCGCCATCGGGATCGACGATCCCGCAGCCGTGTACTTCGCCTCCCGCGCGGCCGCTCTGGGCGCGGTCGGACCGGGGACGGTCACCGCGACCTTCTACAACTTCAACCACGAGCTCGTGGCCAGGCATGTGCCCGCCGTCTGGGACATCGCCACACCCCGTGAGGTCCTGGCGGCGCGGCTGCGCGCCGCCGACTCGACACTGCGCAGGCTGCTCGGCGAGGAGATCGTCGCCTCCCCCGAGATGGCGGAGGCCGCACAGCTGGCTCTGCGTGCCGCCGAGGCCTGTACGCGACACGCCCGGCCGCTCTACGCCGCCCATGCCGATCTCCCGGTGCCGGAGCAGCCGCACCTGGCGTACTGGCACGCCGCGACCCTGCTGCGGGAACACCGCGGTGACGCCCATCTCGCCGCGCTCATCGCCGCCGGCCTCGACCCGGTGGAGGCCCTGGTCAGCCACACCGCCACCGGCAAGGGCATGGCTCCGCGCTGGGTCCTGGCCACCCGCGGCTGGCGGCGCACCGACTGGGACGACGCGTCGGCGCGACTGCGCGAGCGTGGACTGCTCACCGCTGAGGGCGAGTTGACGGACGAGGGCACCGCGCTGCGGGCCGGTCTGGAGGAGACCACCGACCGGATGGACCTGGCGCCCTACGAACACCTCGGTGGCCCCGGGGTCGCCCGCCTGACCGAGATCGGGCGCCAGTTCCTCGGCACGGCGTTCGCCGCCGGCGCGTTCCCCTCGGAGGCGACCGGCTGACCGTAGGGGGAACGGGCGGCCGGGATGTGGGGTGGTCGGGCGACACGGCGCCCGGCCACCCGGCAGAATGCAGGCGAGCGGCCCGGAGCCCGTCCGAACGACGGACGGCCGGGCCCGACCAGCACAGCCAGTACGAGAAGGCGAGTCGGTAAAACCGTGACGACGTCCATCGAAGGCAGGATCGCCGAGGAGCTCGGCGTACGCGAGCGACAGGTGAAGGCGGCCGTCGAGCTGCTCGACGGCGGATCGACCGTGCCGTTCATCGCGCGCTACCGCAAGGAAGCGACCGAGATGCTCGACGATGCGCAGCTGCGCACGCTCGAGGAGCGGTTGCGGTATCTGCGGGAGCTGGAGGACCGCCGGGCGGCGATCCTCGAATCCGTACGGGAGCAGGGCAAGCTCGACAGCGCGCTGGAGGCGCAGATCCGGGCCGCGGACACGAAGGCGCGCCTCGAGGACATCTATCTGCCGTTCAAGCCGAAGCGCCGGACGAAGGCGCAGATCGCCCGGGAGGCCGGGCTCGAACCACTGGCCTCGGGGCTGCTGGACGACCCGTCGGTCGACCCGCTCGTCGCGGCCTCGGCCTTCGTCGACGCGGACAAGGGCGTGGCGGACACGGCGGCGGCACTCGATGGCGCCCGCGCCATCCTCGCGGAGCGGTTCTCGGAGGACGCCGATCTGACCGGCGAGCTGCGTGAGCGCATGTGGACGCGGGGCCGGCTGGTGGCCAAGGTGCGGGACGGCAAGGAGGAGGCGGGCGCCAAGTTCGCGGACTACTTCGACTTCACCGAGCCGTTCACCGCGCTGCCCTCGCACCGGGTGCTCGCGATGCTCCGGGGCGAGAAGGAGGACGTACTCGACCTCGTCCTGGAGCCGGAGGAGCCGTCCGGGGAGCCGGGCCCCTCGTCGTACGAGAACATGGTCGCCCGGCGCTTCGGGGTGAACGACCGCGGCAGGCCCGGGGACAAGTGGCTGGCCGACACCGTGCGCTGGGCCTGGCGCACCCGGCTCCTGGTCCACCTCGGCATCGACCTGCGGCTGCGGCTGCGCACGGCGGCGGAGGACGAGGCGGTACGCGTCTTCGCGTCGAACCTGCGTGATCTGCTGCTCGCGGCACCGGCCGGGACGCGGGCCACACTGGGGCTGGACCCCGGGTTCCGGACCGGCGTGAAGGTGGCTGTCGTGGACGCGACCGGCAAGGTCGTGGCGACCGATGTCATCCACCCGCACGTGCCTGCCAACAAGTGGGACCAGTCGCTGGCGAAGCTGGAGCAGCTGGCCAAGGCGCACGACGTCGACCTGATCGCGATCGGCAACGGCACGGCGTCCCGCGAGACGGACAAGCTCGCCGGTGAACTGTGCGAGAAGCACCCGGAGTTGAAGCTCACCAAGGTGATGGTGTCGGAGGCCGGCGCCTCCGTGTACTCGGCGTCCGCCTTCGCCTCGCAGGAACTCCCGGACATGGACGTGTCGTTGCGCGGCGCCGTGTCGATCGCGCGCCGCCTCCAGGACCCCCTGGCGGAGCTGGTGAAGATCGACCCGAAGTCGATCGGGGTCGGGCAGTACCAGCACGACCTGTCCGAGGTGAAACTGTCGCGCTCGCTGGACGCGGTCGTCGAGGACTGTGTGAACGGGGTGGGGGTCGACGTCAACACCGCGTCGGCGCCGCTGCTTTCGCGGGTCTCCGGCATCGGCTCGGGCCTCGCGGAGAACATCGTCGCGCACCGCGACACCAATGGCCCCTTCCGTTCCCGCAAGGGGCTGAAGGACGTGGCCAGGCTGGGCCCGAAGGCGTACGAGCAGTGCGCGGGCTTCCTGCGCATCCGGGGTGACGACCCGCTGGACGCCTCCAGCGTGCACCCCGAGGCGTACCCCGTGGTCCGGGCGATGGTGAAGCGGACCGGCGGTGACGTCGCCTCACTGGTCGGCAACACGGGCGTGCTGCGCTCGCTCCGCCCGGACGACTTCGTGGACGAGAAGTTCGGGCTGCCGACCGTGACCGACATCCTCAGGGAGCTGGAGAAGCCGGGGCGCGACCCGCGGCCGGCGTTCAAGACGGCCACCTTCAAGGAGGGCGTCGAGAAGATCGGCGATCTCGCCTCCGGGATGGTGCTGGAGGGCGTCGTGACGAACGTGGCGGCGTTCGGCGCGTTCGTGGACGTCGGGGTGCACCAGGACGGTCTGGTCCATGTGTCGGCGATGTCCAGGACGTTCGTGAAGGATCCCCGGGATGTCGTGAAGCCGGGCGACATCGTGAAGGTGAAGGTCATGGAGGTCGACATTCCGCGGAAGCGGATCTCCTTGACGCTGCGACTGGACGACGAGGCGGGGGCGGGCCCCGGCTCCGGCTCCGCTTCCGGGTCCGGTGCGCCGGGCGGCGAGCGGGGCGGGCGTCCGCCGCGTCAGCGGCAGGGGCAGGGCGGTGCGGCGCCGCGTGGCGGTCAGGGCGGCGGCCAGGGCGGCCAGGGCGGCCAGGGGCGTGAGCGGCGCGGTGGGGGCGGCAACGGCGGCGGTGGCGGTGGCCGCCAGGCTCCGGCCGCGGCGCCGGCGAACGGGGCGATGGCCGACGCGCTCCGGCGGGCCGGGTTGCTGGACTCCAAGCAGGGTGGCAAGAAGCGGTAGTCGTAGTCGAAGCCCGGTCCGGAAGGGGCGGGGTGGGGAGAGCTTCGCCTGCGGCGGGCCGTCTCCCCACCCCGCCCCTTCCCGTAACCGGGGCCCGCTCCCCTCCCCCGCCCCTCGGACGCCGGACGGGCCGAAACGTGCGCCGAGCACCGGCGGGAAAACCGGTGGAACGGCGCCGATGCGCTCCGCTACCGTGCTGCCCGGCCGTGTCGTCTGAGCAAGGGCGTTCCGTTGTACACCGTTTGAGGCTTCCCACCTGCTGATCTGTCGCGCGTCGCGCCTGTGCGCCGCGCTGCTTTTTGCTGCGGACTTCTCACTGGAACCGGTGTACTTCGTGCTCAACGACTGGTTTGTCATGCCCACTTGCCTGCCCCTCGTTCTCAGACGCTGCCACAGCTGCGCGTCCGGGACCTTCCGGGCGAACGGAAAATTCCGTGTCAACGCCAACCACAAGCTCCTCGACGCCTGGCTCCTCGCCCTCTGCACCGCCTGCGGGGACACCACGAAGGTCACGGTCCTGGAGCGCACGCATGTGCGCTCCGTACGGCCCGAGTTGCTGAACCGGATGCACGACAACGACCCCGGCCTGGCAGCCGAGCTGCTCCAGGACCCCGTCGTACGGCGCCGCAATCGCATCGCCCTCGACTGGGACGACGCCTGGCGCCTCGACACCGGCGGATCGGATCACCTGGACCGCGAGGTGATCGACATCTCGGTGCGCTTCGCGGCGCGGATCCCGGTCCGGCCTGCCCGGCTGATCGCCGAGGGCTGCCGTCTTTCGCGGGCCGAGGTCGAGAGGCTGGTCGCGGAGGGGAAACTCGTTTCGGCCGTCCGGCTTGCCGGCAGGCTCTCCGGCGACTTCACCTTCACGCTCAAGCGCTGAGCCCCGCCCGGCCCAGGGGCCTGTCCGGCGAGAGTCGCCGGGCAGGCCCCTGGGCCGGATGGTCGAACAGCCCCCGGCCGCCGAGCTGTTCGCCTCGCCCAAGCACCCGTACGCACAGGCCCTGCTTCCGGCGGCGGTCCGACCGCGGCGGCCCGGCCCGACCACGACGCCGGAGCCCGTCCACCACCCGGTGGGCGGGCTCCGGCATGTGCGGGGACGGCGTCAGCCGACGAGTTCCAGACCGTCGGCGACGACGCGGCCGGCGTGCAGGACCGTGCGGTCGTCGCTGCGGTCCATGACCGCGGACGCAACCGTCTCGCCCTCGACCAGCAGCAGATCGGCGGCGTCACCGACGGCGAGCCCGGGGCGGTCGGACACGGACGACAGGCGCGGCAGCTCGGCGTGGAGGATCGAGGCACCACCGCGGCTCGCGACGGCGACGCAGTGCTCGATCAGCTCGTCGGCCCGGTAGCGGTTGGTGAAGGCGAGCTGCCAGGTGCGGTCCAGCATGTCGCCGTTGCCGTACGGCGACCAGAAGTCACGCTGGCCGTCCTCGCCCAGGCCGACCCGCACACCGGCGGCGGTGAGCTGTGCCATCGGCAGGGCGTTCTGCTGCTGGGCCGGTGCGACGGTCGCCATCGCGATGTCCAGTTCGGCGAACTCCTCGATGAGGCGGCGGGTGGTCGCCTCATCCACGGTGCCGAGTTCGTAGGCGTGCGAGAGGGTCACCTGACCGGCCATGTCCAGGGCGCGCACCCGCTCCAGAATGAGGTCGACGCTGAAGACGCCGAGTGCGCCGGGCTCGTGGAGGTGGATGTCGACCGGCGCCCGATGGCGCTCGGCGAGGTCGAAGACGATGTCGAGGTGGCGAACCGGGTCGCGGTCCAGGGTGCACGGGTCGATGCCGCCGACCACGGCCGCGCCCGCGGACATCGCCTGGTCCATCAGTTCCGGCACGCCCTTCTCCTTGAGCAGACCGGCCTGCGGGAAGGCCATGATCTCGACCTCGCACCGGCCCGCGTGCGCCTCCTTCGCCGCGAGGACTCCCTCCAGCCGCTCGAGACCGCAGTCCGCGTCGATCTGGGCGTAGCTGCGCACATGCGTCGTGCCGCGCTCGATCATGCGGCCCAGGGTGTACGTGGCGCGTTCGGCGACGCTCCACTCGTCCTCGCGCCAGTGCGCGCGGTCGTTCATCGTCATGCCCCAGACACCGGGGGCGCCGGTGTGCGGGCGGAAGGGCAGCCCCATGCGGGTGGAGTCGAGGTGGCAGTGGACGTCGGCGAGCGACGGCAGCGCCAGCCGTCCCCGTCCGGCCACGGTGTCCTCGCCGGCGCGGCTCGGGTCGTGCGGGCCGAGCGCGGCTATCACGCCGTCCTTGATCTCGATGTCGCAGGGCTCGCCGCCCCAGGGACGGACGTTCGTGACGAGCATGTGGTGCCTTTCCTTGTCCGGCCGCGCGGTCGGAAGGTGGCGCGCGGTACGAAGTCGTCGGTCATTCCGGCGGCAGCACCTCGGCGAGGGCCGCCAGGGAGGGGCCGCGGCCCCTCTCGATGTGCGCGTAGGCGAGGGCGTCGGCCAGATCGGGTTTGCCCGCGTGGATCGCATCGCAGATGTCCTGGTGCTCGGTGCACTGGACGCGCGGGTCGCGGCCGCCGGTCAGGGTGAAGAGCCACTGCACCAGGCCGAGGGAGGGCGCCAGGGCGTCCTGGAGCAGCCGGTTCCCGGTCATGGCGACGATCTCCGCGTGCAGGGCGGTGTTCGCGGCGGGAATCCCGTGGGCGTCGCCGCGCCGGGTGGCGTCCTCGGCCGCCTCCATGAGTTCACGCAGCCGTTCGCCACCGCGGCCTCCCGCGCAGGCCTCGGCGGCCCTGCGGGCGGCGAACACCTCGAGGCTCAGCCTGAGGTCGAACAGCTCGGCCACATCGCGCAGCGAGAGGTTGCGCACGGACGCGCCCCGCCGCGGGGAGATCACCACGAGCCCCTCCCCGGTCAGCCTGGTGAGCGCCTCCCGTACCGGGATGCGGGAGAAGCCCAGGGCCTCGGAGAGCTCGCGCTCCCGCAGACGCGCCCCGGGCGGGTACTCACCCGACAGGATGCGGGCGCGGATCGTCCGTTCGGCGTGATCGACGTGGGAGGCACCGGAGTCGGGTGAATCGGTCATCGTTGGGTCTCCTCATAGGACGGGAACGCCGGCGGGAACAGCCCGCCGGCACCTCGGCGGTGCAGGCAGCGCTCGCCGTGGGCCGCGCGCACTGCCTCGAACAGGGCCTGGGCCCGGCGCCGCAGGTCCGCCAGGTCGATGCCCGGTATGCGGCCGTCGACGACCTTCGCGAGGCGCACGCCGGCGTCCATGCCGCGGATCAGGTCCGCGTCTCGCCTCGTTCCAGTTCCTCGTCCACCGGGCCGTCGTACCCGGTGCCGACGTACGTGACCGTGTCGTCCTCGCCCACGATCTCGCCGTCGCGCAGCAGCGTGTGCCCGCCGTCGTGGTGGGCGAGGGCGTGCGTGGCGCGCCGGCGGGTTCGCACGGTGGCCTCCTGCGGCTGCGGTGTACCGGACCGCTCCGGCCGGGCTGCGGTCCTCGCGTCGGAGCACAGCGACAGTAACACTTGGCATACCAAGTGCCTACGTCTTCAGGAGTTATGGGTTCTAAGTCGCAATTATTCCGGTGCCGTATACGCGACGACGGAAGGTTCCGAACTACCTGGCATACCAGCGGGGCGATGGGATGGGCCGAGGAGCCCGCGCCCGGCCCTCCTCAGCTCTCGGTGAGCCTTCCGCCCGCCACCTCGACACGGCGCGTCGTGCGGACCGCCTCCAGCATCCTGCGGTCGTGCGTGACCAGCAGCAGGGTCCCCGTGTACGAGTCGAGCGCCGACTCCAGCTGCTCGATCGCGGGCAGGTCCAGATGGTTGGTGGGCTCGTCCAGGACGAGGAGGTTGACGCCGCGGCCCTGGAGCAGGGCGAGGGCAGCCCTGGTCCGTTCGCCCGGGGAGAGGGTGGTCGCGGGACGCATCACGTGATCGGCGCGCAGGCCGAATTTGGCGAGCAGGGTGCGGACCTCGGCCGGTTCCGTGTCGGGAACGGCGGCGCAGAACGCCTCCAGCAGCAGCTCCGTACCGTGGAACAGCTTCCGGGCCTGGTCCACCTCCCCGACGACCACGCCCGAGCCCAGGCTCGCATGCCCCGAGTCCAGCGGGAGACGGCCCAGCAGGGCGGCGAGCAGGGTCGACTTGCCCGCGCCGTTGGCCCCGGTGACGGCGATCCGGTCCGCCCAGTCGATCTGGAGCGAGGCCGGGCCGAACTCGAAGTCCCCGAGGACGACCCGCGCCTCCCGCAGCGTCGCCACGACCGAGCCGGAGCGCGGCGCGGAGGCGATCTCCATCCGCAGTTCCCACTCCTTGCGCGGCTCCTCCACGACATCGAGGCGCTCGATCATGCGCTGGGTCTGGCGGGCCTTCGCGGCCTGCTTCTCGCTCGACTCGCTCCGGAACTTGCGGGCCATCTTGTCGGAGTCGCCCGCCTTGCGGCGCGCGTTGCGGACGCCCTTGTCCATCCAGGAGCGCTGCATCAAGGCGCGGCCCTCCAGCGCGGAGCGCTTGTCGGAGAACTCCTCGAACTCCTCGCGGGCGTGCCTGCGGGCCCGCTCCCGCTCCTCCAGGTAGGCGGCGTAGCCGCCTCCGTACAGGTTGATCTGCTGCTGCGCGAGGTCGAGTTCGAGCACCTTGGTGACCGTGCGCATCAGGAACTCGCGGTCGTGGCTGATGACGACCGTGCCGGCGCGCAGCCCGGAGACGTACCGCTCCAGCCGTTCCAGGCCGTCCAGGTCGAGGTCGTTGGTGGGTTCGTCGAGCAGGAAGACGTCGTAGCGGGAGAGCAGCAGCGAGGCGAGACCGGCGCGGGCCGCCTGACCGCCGGAGAGGGCGGTCATCGGCAGGTCGAGCCCGACGGTCAGCCCGAGGTCGGCGGCGACCTCCTCGGCCCGTTCGTCCAGGTCGGCGCCGCCGAGTGCGAGCCAGCGCTCCAGCGATTCGGAGTACGCGTCGTCGGCACCCGGTGCCCCGTCGACGAGGGCCTGGGTGGCGGTGTCCATCGTCGCCTGGGCCTCGGCGACACCCGTCCGGCGGGCCAGGAACTCCCGTACGGTCTCTTCGGGCCGCCGCTCCGGCTCCTGCGGCAGGTGGCCGACGGTGGCGGTGGGCGGGGAGAGCCGCAGCTCGCCCTCCTCCGGCTGGTCGAGTCCGGCGAGCAGCCGCAGGAGCGACGATTTTCCGGCGCCGTTGACTCCGACGAGACCGATCACGTCACCGGGAGCGACCACAAGGTCGAGTTCGGCGAAGAGAGTGCGGTCGCCGTGTCCGGCGGCGAGGTCCTTGGCGACGAGGGTGGCAGTCATCAGGAGGTCGATCCTAATCGGCGCCCGGAGCCCCCGGCTCCCCGCGCGGGACGCACCGCCCGCCCTGGCCATCGTGCCCAGGGCGCCGCTCGACTAGGGTCTTCCCCCTGGATCGGGATGCGGGCTGAGACGAGCGGCGGTGCGGTGGTGTCCGAAGTGATCGTGGTGGGCGGTGGGGTCAGCGGCCTCACCACCGCGGTGGTGCTGGCCGGGCGTGGTCACCGGGTGAGGGTCTGGTCCCGGCAGCCGGCGGAGACCACGACGTCGGCGGTGGCGGGCGCCCTGTGGTGGCCGTACCGGATCGAGCCACTGGACCGGGTCGGCGACTGGTCGCTGGCTTCGCTGCGGTGGTACGAGGAACTGGCCGCCCGTCCGCAGGAGACCGGAGTGCGGCTCGTCGACGGTGTGCACCGGGGCGAGCGGCTCGCGGCGCTCGGGGCGTGGGCCGGGGAGCTGGAGAACGCGGTGGAGACCGCCGAGGGTCTGCGGTGCCGGCTGCCGCTGATCGACATGCCGGTCCATCTGGAGTGGCTGGAGGAACGGGTCCGGGCGGCCGGGGGCTCCGTCGAGCGGCGTACGGTCACCTCGTTCGACGAGGCGGCCGCGGAGGCGGCGACGGTCGTCAACTGCACGGGCCTGGGCGCGCGTGAGCTGGTCCCCGACCCCGGGGTGCGGCCGGTGCGCGGTCAGCTGGTCCTGGTGGAGAACCCGGGGATCGAGGAGTGGTTCACCGAGGCGGACCCCGCGTCGAGCGCGACGACGTACTTCTTCCCGCAGCCGGGCCGGCTGGTGCTCGGCGGCACCGCGGCGGCGGACCACTGGAGCACCGTGCCCGATCCCCGCACGGCGCAGGAGATCGTGGCGCGGTGTGCCGGGGTCCGGCCGGAGATCGCCGGCGCGCGGATCATCGGGCACCGGGTGGGGCTGCGGCCGGCCCGGGACGCGGGGGTCCGCATCGAGGCCGAGCCGCTGCCCGGCGGCGGACGCCTCGTGCACAACTACGGGCACGGTGGCGCGGGAGTGACCGTGGCCCTGGGCTGCGCGGAGGCGGCGGCCCGGCTGGTGGGCTGAACCGCCGCGCGGGCGACGCGGGGCGCGGGCGTATCCCAGCGGGCCACGGGCTGTCCGTCCGCCGGGCGGTGCTCACCGGCCGTCGGGGCCCTCCGTCGGCCGCGGGCTCGAACCGCCCGGCTTGTCACGCTCGGTGGTGATCTGGCTGCCGCCGGGGCCGATCCGGATCTCGAAGTCGCCGTCGTACTTGGCATGGCCCTCGATGACCGCCGACTCGACGGCCTCCACCCCGAACTCGCGGCGCACGATGAGCGGGTCCTCGCGCAGGTCCCGCATCAGGGCCACACACATGCCGACCATGACGATCGTGAAGGGCGCCGCCACCAGGATCGTCAGGTTCTGCAGGCCGGCCAGCGCATCGCCCTTGCCGTTGCCGATGAGCAGCATGACCGCCGCCACCGCTCCGGTGACGACGCCCCAGAAGACGACGACCCACTTGGCCGGTTCGAGAATGCCCTTCTGGGAGAGCGTGCCCATGACGATGGACGCGGCGTCCGCGCCGGAGACGAAGAAGATGCCGACCAGGACCATGACGAGCACGCTCATCACCGTGGCGATGGGGTACTGCTGGAGCACCCCGAAGAGCTGGGCCTCCTGGGTGTCCGCACCGTTCAGCTTGCCGGCCTCCTGGAGCTTGATCGCGGTGCCGCCGAATACCGCGAACCAGACCAGGCTGACCGTGCTGGGCACCAGGATGACGCCGCCGATGAACTGACGGATCGTCCGGCCCCGGCTGATCCTGGCGATGAACATCCCGACGAAGGGCGTCCAGGAGATCCACCAGGCCCAGTAGAAGACCGTCCAGCTCCCGAGCCACTCGGCGACCTTGCCCTTGCCGGTGGCCTCGGTGCGTCCGATGAGCTGCGGCAGGTCACCGAGGTAGGCGGCGACCGAGGTGGGCAGCAGGTCGAGCACGATGATGGTGGGCCCCGCGATGAACACGAAGACGGCGAGGATCAGGGCGAGCACCATGTTGATGTTCGACAGCCACTGGATGCCCTTCTCGACGCCGGAGATCGCCGACGCGACGAAGGCCACGGTCAGCACGGCGATGATCAGGACGAGGAGACCGGTACCGGTCTTCTCCTTCCAGTTCAGCTCGTGGAAGCCGCTCCCGATCTGGAGCGCTCCGAGGCCGAGGGACGCGGCCGAGCCGAAGAGGGTGGCGAAGATCGCGAGGATGTCGATGAACCTGCCGAGACCGCCGTGGGCGTGGCGGGGGCCGATGAGCGGTTCGAAGACGGCGCTGATCGTCTGCCGCCTGCGGCGCCGGAAGGTGCTGTACGCGATGGCCAGGCCGACCACCGCGTAGATCGCCCAGGGATGGAGCGTCCAGTGGAACAGGGTGGTGGCCATCGCCGTCTGCATCGCCTCGGCGGCGTCGGCGGGGTGGGTGCCGGGCGGCGGGTCGGTGAAGTGGGCCAGCGGTTCACTGACTCCGTAGAACATCAGACCGATACCCATACCGGCGCTGAACATCATCGCGACCCAGGAGACCGTCCGGAATTCCGGCTCCTCGCCCTCCTGGCCGAGCACGATCCGTCCGTATCGGCTGATGGCGAGCCAGAGGGCGAAGACCACGAAACCGGAGGCGGCCAGCATGAAGGCCCAACCGCCGTTGTGGATGAGCCCCCTGAGCAGGGTGCTGGAGACGTCCTCCAGCGAGTCGGTGGCGGTGGCGCCCCAGACGACGAAGGCGAGGGTGAGGACAGCGGTGACGCCGAACACCACCCGGTCGGTCGTGGGGCGCCGGCCCTGGGTCGGGTCGCCGGGCAGGTCCGCCGTCACCGACAGACCCCCCTTGCCGCCCGTTCTCTGATCGTCCTGCGACACGAATGGCACCTTTCAGGGAAGCGGGTAAATCGCTCTCCGTAGGCAGTACCACACGTGACGTACTTCTTTCGGGATCAACAAGCGGTATCGGCTTGACCGTTTGTGAGGTGATATGTCGCACGGCTGTCCAGCAGGAGCGGGACCAGCTTCCGGGCGGACTGCGCCAGCGGTACGTACACACCGTCACCGTCGGGGCGGGAGACGACCCCGTGCAGGGCGAGTTCGTCCCCGACCCCGGCGAACTGGGCCGCCGTGAGCCGGTAGCCGCAGGGCGGGTGCGTGAGGGTCTCGCCCGGCCCCGCCGTCTCGTTGTCGGCCCCGCCCAGGAGGACCGGGCCCCGGTCGGTGAACCCCGCTGCCCGGGAGCGGGCCGCGGCTGCGGCGATCTCCTCGCGCCGCTCATCGGCGTAGGCGAACAGCCCCTTCAGCGCGGCCAGTTGCGAGTGCACCCGGCGGCGGCTGCCGAGCGCGGGGTCGGCCCGCTCGGCGCCGTCGCGCGGGTCCGCCCGGGACTCGACGAGCAGGGCCACCGCGTGCTTGATACCGGCCGTGTTGCGCAGGATGCGTTCCTGCCCGTCGCCCGCGGTCTGCTTGACCGGCGCCCCGGTGTCCGGATCGGTCCAGATGCCGTAGAGACCGCTGTCGTGACCGGCGTCCCGGGCGGCCGGACGCACGTACCGTTCGGCCAGGAGCTCCGATTCCCCGCGCACCCGGTCGTGCACGTTGGCGTTGCGCGGCCACAGGACGGTCAGGTCCTTGTCGTAGTACGGCGCGGTCGCGCCGTACTCGTGCAGGTCGTAGATCACCTCGGGCCTGTGGTCCCGGAGGACCGCGGCGACGGCGCGGCCCTCGGCGGTCCGCAGTGCGATGTGGTCCCGGTTGATGTCCACGTCGTCGGAGTTGCCCCGGGTACCGGCGGCCCGGCCGTCGGGGTTGGCGGTGGGGATGACGAGGACCTCGGTGCGGGAGAGGAAGTCCCGGGTCGCCCGGTCCTCGGCGTACCCGAGGTCGCGGATCGTCGTCAGGCAGGCCTCACGGCCCGCGGGCTCGTCCCCGTGCTGGCTGCACACGAGCAGGACGGTGAGCGCGCCCGGACGCCGGCTGCCGATCCGGACGAGCCGCAGCGCACGCCCCTGCTCGGTCGTTCCGATCCGTTCCACGGACACCAGGCCGCTGTGCCGGTCGACGGCGGCGAGCAGGGAGCGCTCCTCGGCGGGCCCCGTCCAGCGTGCGCCGTCCGCGGATTCGAATCCCGTACGCGGCGGGGTGCGCGCGGCCTCGGCGGACACCGTGACCAGCGCGACGGCCAGGGCGGTGGCGAGAGCCGTGAGCGCGAGGTTGCGTACCCGCCGACGGCCGGTGCGGCGCTCGCGGCCGTCCCGGGGTCTCATCGGTCGCCTGCTCCCGAGGCGCACGGAGCACCGGCCGGGGCCGGGAGGGGCGGTCTGTACGTCGAGCGGGCACCCCGCGCACGTGTCGGCATGGGCGGAAGGTACCCCGGCCGGCGGCCGCACGACAGGTGCCCCGGGCCCCCTCTCCGCGGCGGCGGCTAGGGTGTCGGGGTTCGTGCTGTTCGGCCGGGCCCGGCCGTTTCCGGCCCCGCCCGCGTCTCCGAGGAGCGTCCCTTGCCCCGTCCGACCCCCGATGCCTCTCGCGACGCCCGCCCCACACTGGAGGCGGTGGCGGCCCGCGCCGGGGTGTCCCGGGCGACGGCCTCCCGGGTGGTCAACGGTGGCGCCGGAGTGCGTCAGCCACTGGTGGAGCAGGTCCGCAAGGCGGTCGAGGAGCTCGGCTACATACCGAATCACGCCGCCCGGACGCTGGTGACCCGCCGCAACGGCGCGGTCGCCGTGATCATCGACGAGCCCGAGATACGGATCTTCTCCGACCCCTTCTTCTCCCAGCACATCCGCGGCATCAGCCGTGAACTCAACACGTACGACGCCCAGCTGGTACTGCTCCTGGTGGAGGGGAGCGGAGACTTCGACCGGGTCACCCGTTATCTGGCGGGTGGCCATGTGGACGGGGTTCTGGCCTTCTCGCTGCACACGGACGACGAACTGCCGGCGGTCATCCGCCGGTTCCGGGTCCCGACGATCTACGGCGGGCGCCCCGGGCGTCCCGGCGCCGCGTCCGAGCTCGCGGTCCCCTACGTCGACTGCGACAACCGCGGCGGCGCCCGCGAGGCCGTGCGCCATCTGGTCTCGCTCGGCCGTCGGCATGTCGCGCACATCGCGGGCCCCCGCGACCAGACGTCGGCGCTCGACCGGCTCGACGGCTACTTCGACGTGCTGCCGGACGGCGATCCGGCACTGGTCGCGGACGGCGACTTCACCGCGGAGGGCGGTGCCCGCGCCATGACCGCGCTGCTGGCGGAGCGGCCGGACCTGGACGCCGTCTTCGCCGCCAACGACCTGATGGCCTCGGGCGCCCTGCGGGTGCTGCGCGAGCACGGCCGTCAGGTGCCGCAGGACGTGGCGCTGGTGGGCTTCGACGACATGGAGTCGGTGGCCGAGGCGACCGATCCTCCACTGACCACGGTCCGTCAGGACGTGGTGGGAATGGGCAGGTTGATGGTCAGACTGCTGATGGAGCGGTTGAACGACGGGGCCACCGAACCGGATTCGGTGATCACACCGACGGAGCTCGTCCACCGCGCGTCCGCGTAACACCCGAACCGGCCCCCGGCACCGGCCCGCCAATCCGTGCCCGCGGTGTTGACGCGCCTCGTGAAACAAGTCGATAGTATTTGTAACATTGACTCTCTGTTCGATGTGTCCGTCAGATCACCTCCGGTGCGGGCGAGTCGGGCCGGGGGTGGCGCCGCACGCACCACCCGACAGGAGGGCGCACCATGGGCCGCTACAGCCGCCTGCGTGAGATACGCCGGATGGATCCCGTCCGCGACTGCGCCGAGATCCTCCGGCTGATCTCGCAGTACGAGTTCCCCTGGGACTACCGGCAGGGGGTGAGCGTCGCGTTCCTGCGCGACTACGGGGTTCCTCGCATCTCGGTACTCCTGGACCGCACCCAGGAGTTCGAACGCTCGGGACAGAAGCGCTACGACGACACGGTGCTCATCGGGTACGAGATGGCCGCCGACGGCTTCGACTCGGAGCGCGGGCGCGCGGCGGCGCGTCATCTCAACCGCATCCACGGCAAGTACCGGATCCCCAACGAGGACTTCCTGTACGTCCTGGCCACCACGGTCGTCGGGCCGAAGCGCTGGATCGACCGGTTCGGCTGGCGTCCCCTGTGCCCGGTGGAGACCGAGGCGCTCACCGAGGTGGGCCGGAAGATGGCGGCCATGATGGACATCGAGGGCGCGCCGGACACCTACGCGGGGTTCGAGCGGCTGCTGGACTCCTACGAGGAGCGGATGTTCGCGTACGACCCGGCCAACCGGCGGGTCGCGAACGCCACGTTCCGGATCATGGCGAGCTGGTACCCGCGCCC
This sequence comes from Streptomyces sp. NPDC127177, assembly GCF_042672475.1. Lineage (NCBI taxonomy): Bacteria > Bacillati > Actinomycetota > Actinomycetes > Kitasatosporales > Streptomycetaceae > Streptomyces > Streptomyces sp. NPDC127177. Next base: position 75,603 of record NZ_JBHXUW010000021.1, on the reverse strand, counting down.
GCTGCGTCCGGTGGTCGCACGGTTCTCGCTCGCCCTGCTGGACGAGCCGCTGCTGCGGGCCCTCGGTTTCCGGCCGCAGCCCGGCTGGGCCCGGTCGGCGGCCGCCGGAACGCTGCGGGCCCGCGCGCGCTGTGTACGTCTGCTGCCCGCCCGGCCCCGGTGGCTGCCCTCACGCCCCCAGCCGCGTTCCTACCCCTTCGGCTGGCGGCTCGACGACCTGGGGCCGCACTGGGCCGGGAGCCGCCCCCTGGAGCCGCTGCCCGACGAGCGCCGGCCCGCGCCCGCTTCCCTGCCGGCCCCGAAAGCCGTTGTGGAACGGAGGCAGGAACAGGGCCGGGGTCAGCACACCTAGGAAGCAGCGATCAGCGGTACCAGGTAGCTGCGGGCGAAGGCCCGCAGCTGCTCGTCGTCGTCGAGTTCGAAGCAGCTGACGGGGTTGAGGAGGAAGGAGACGGTGATCCGCACCATCAGCTCCGCGACGGGTGTCGGATCGGTCTCCGGCCGTCCCTCCGCGCGCCTGGCCTCGCGCAGCCGGCCGGCCACATAGCCGCGGATGGCCAGGAGGGCCGGTCCGCTCTCCACCGTCAGGAACGGCAGCATGATCTCCGGTTCGAGCCGCAACAACCCGCCCACCAGAGGGTGTTCACGGATGTGCCCGAGGACGGCCACGAACCCCTCGACGATCCGGTCCTCGGTGGTGGGCAGCGGCGCGACCGCCTCGTCCACCTCGACGACGAAGCGCCGGTACTCCCGCAACAGACAGGCCGAGACGAGCCCGTCCTTGTTGCCGATCCGCCGGTACACGGTCACGCGCGAGACCCCGGCCCGTTTCGCGACGTCGTCGACGGTGGAGCGGCGCAGCCCGAAAGTCATGAACTGCTCACGCGCGGCGTCGAGGATCTGCTCGGTCAGCGGGTCGGAGGGTGGCGTCTCGCCGAGCGCCCGCGTCAGCAGTGTGTCGTCCGTACTCCGTGCGGCCATCGGCCCCTCCCCGCTCTGCGCCGGTCCGGGTCCACCTTAGCGGCGCCGCTACAGAGAGACTCCGTCCGTAGCTCTGTGACTCACGCCGTCACTCCGCGGCCTCCGCTTCGGTCGGAGTCGTGCACCGTCACACCGGTCCCCGGCTCGGCAGCCGCCGCTCCAGCCGGGGTCCGACGCGTGACCACGGGCCGGCCGCCGGTCCGCAGCCGATGCGCGGCGTGTGCACGGTGGCACCCCGCTCGACCGCCCGCTCGGCCACCTCGCCCCAGGGCCGTGCCGATCGCCTGGTACCGCACCGGCACCCCCTGCCGCCTGTGCGCACCCCCGCCCGCCCGCCGTGTTCGACATCGGCCGGGCACTTTCACAACAGTGGTGAGACAGCAATACTGTTGCACCTATTGGCACATCCACCCAGCAGTTCATCCGCAGGGCCGGACACGAGGAGCAGAGATGGCGACCGGGACCGAGGAGCCGAAGCTCACCGTGGACGAGCTGGCGGCTCGCGCCGGGGTGACGGTGCGCACGGTGCGTTTCTACAGCACCAGGGGGCTGCTGCCGCCGCCGGTGATCGGGCCGCGCCGGGTCGGGCACTACGGGCACGAGCACCTCTCCCGGCTCGCGCTGATCGAGGAGCTCCAGCACCAGGGCATGACCCTGGCCGCGATCGAACGCTATCTGGAGCAGCTGCCGCCGGATCTGAGCGCCCAGGACCTGGCGATCCACCGGGCGCTGGTGGCCTCCTGGGCACCGGACTCGGCGGAGGACGCGACACGGGCGGAACTGGAGCGCCGCGCCGGGCGGGCGCTGACCGAGCAGGACATCGACCGGCTGGCCGCGATGGGTGTGCTGGAGCGGGCCGACCCGGGCGACGCCCCCTACCGGGTGGACCCGGGGCTGCTGCGGCTCGGGGTGGAGCTGCTCGACGTACCGATCGCGCACGAGACGATCCTCGCCGCCCGGACCGTACTGCTGGAGCACACCCGCGCGGCCGCCCACGAGCTGACGCGGCTGTTCCGGGACGAGGTGTGGAATCCGTACCGGGAGCGGGAGTCCGATCCGGAGCACGTCAAGGCGATGAAGTCGCTGTCCGCGCACATGCAGCCGATGGTGCTCCAGGCGCTGGTGACCGCCTTCCAGCGGTCGCTGAAGGAGGAGCTGCGGGCCGCGTTCACGGCCGAGTGACGGCACGGTGGACGCGGCCCGCTGGGATGTCCTGTCGAGCCGTCAGTCGTGGAAGGTCTCGCCCTTCTCCGCCTTCGCCACGAGCAGCGCGGGCGGCAGGAAGCGGTCGCCGTAGCGCTCGGCGAGTTCCCGGGCACGGGCCACGAAGCCGGGCAGACCGCCCTCGTAGCCGTTGACGTACTGGAGCACACCGCCGGTCCACGGCGGGAAGCCGATGCCCATGATGGAGCCGATGTTGGCGTCCGCGACCGTGATCAGGACGTTCTCCTCCAGGCAGCGGACGCTGTCCAGGGCCTCGGAGAAGAGCATCCTCTCCTGCATGTCGGTGAACGAGATGTCGGTGTCCGGCTTGGTGAAGTGTTCACGCAGACCGGGCCAGAGGCGGGTGCGCTTCCCGTCCCCGTCGTACTCGTAGAAGCCCGCGCCGCCACTGCGTCCCGGGCGCCCGAACTCGTCGACCATCCGGTCGATGACCGCGTCCGACGGGTGGCCGGCCCAGCTGCCGCCCGCCTCCTCGACGGCCTTGCGGGTCTCGTTGCGGATCTTGCGTGGCAGGGTGAGGGTCAGCTCGTCCATCAGGGAGAGCACCTTGGCCGGGTAGCCCGCCTGGGCGGCGGCCTGCTCGACGGACGCCGGCTCGACGCCCTCGCCGACCATGGCGACGCCCTCGTTGATGAACTGGCCGATGACGCGCGAGGTGAAGAAGCCCCGCGAGTCGTTCACGACGATCGGCGTCTTCTTGATCCGGCGCACGAGGTCGAAGGCTCGGGCCAGCGCCTCGTCGCCGGTCTTCTCGCCCTTGATGATCTCGACGAGCGGCATCTTGTCGACGGGCGAGAAGAAGTGCAGCCCGATGAAGTCGGCGGGGCGCGACACGCCTTCGGCGAGTGCCGTGATGGGCAGCGTGGAGGTGTTGGAGCAGAGCAGCGCGTCCGGCTCGATGATGTCCTGGATCTCCTGGAACACCTTGTGCTTGAGCGCGGTGTCCTCGAAGACGGCCTCGATGACGGCGTCGCAGCCGGCGAGGTCCGCCGGATCGCCGGTCGGCGTGATGCGGGCGAGCAGCTCGTCGCGCTTCGCCTCGGTCGTACGGCCCCGGGAGAGCGCCTTGTCGAGCAGCTTCTCGCTGTACGCCTTGCCCTTGGCGGCGGCCTCCGTGGAGACGTCCTTGAGGACGACGTCGATCCCGGCCCGCGCGCAGGAGTAGGCGATGCCGGCGCCCATCATGCCCGCACCGAGCACGGCGACCTTGCGGACCTGCCGCTCCTCGACGCCCTTGGGGCGGCTGGCACCGGAGTTGACGGCCTGGAGGTCGAAGAAGAACGCCTGGATCATGTTCTTCGAGACCTGGCCGGTGACCAGCTCGGTGAAGTAGCGGGCCTCGATGGTGAGCGCGGTCTCGAAGTCGACCTGCGAGCCCTCGACCGCGGCGGCCAGGATGTTGCGCGGAGCGGGCATCGGCGCGCCGGCCAGCTGCTTCTTCAGGTTGGCGGGGAAGGCCGGCAGGTTGGCGGCGAACTTCGGGTTCGACGGGGTGCCGCCGGGGATCCGGTAGCCCTTGACGTCCCAGGGCTGCTGGGATTCGGGGTTCGCGTCGATGAAGGCGCGCGCCTTGTCGAGCATCTCTTCGGGCGTCGCGGCGACCTCGTGGACCAGGCCGTTCTCCAGGGCGCGCCGCGGGGTGTACTGGGTGCCCTGGAGCAGCACCTTCAGCAGCGCGTCGGCGATGCCCATGAGGCGTACGGTCCGGGTGACGCCGCCGCCCGCGGGCAGCAGGCCGAGGGTGACCTCGGGCAGGCCGATCCGGGAGCCGGGCGAGTCGAGGGCGACGCGGTGGTGGGAGGCCAGCGCGATCTCGTAACCGCCCCCGAGGGCAGCGCCGTTGATGGCGGCGACCACCGGCTTGCCTAGGGTCTCGATGCGGCGCAGTGAGCTCTTGATCGCGGTGCCGGTGTCGAACGCGGCCTGGGCGTTCTCGGGGCCGACCTTGATCATGTCCTTGAGGTCGCCACCGGCGAAGAAGGTCTTCTTGGCGGAGGTGTAGATGATGCCGCGGATGGAGTCCTTCTCGGCCTCGGCCCGCTCGGCGATGGCCGCGATGGAGTCCTTGAAGGCCTGGTTCATCGTGTTGGCCGACTGGTTGGGGTCGTCGAGTACGAGGGTGACGACGCCGGTCTCGTCCTGTTCCCAGCGGATGGTCGTGCTCTCGGTCATTCTCTTCTTCTCCGTAAGCAGGGGGTTGCCGGGGGACGGTCAGAGGCGCTCGACGACGGTGGCGACGCCCATGCCGCCGCCGACGCACAGGGTGGCGAGGCCGTAGCGCTTGTCCCGGCGCTCCAGCTCGTCGATGAGCGTGCCGAGGATCATCGCGCCGGTGGCGCCGAGCGGGTGGCCGAGCGCGATGGCACCGCCGTTGACGTTGATCTTGTCGAGGGGGAGCCCCATGTCCCGGGCGAAGCGCAGGACGACGCCGGCGAAGGCCTCGTTGATCTCGACCAGGTCGATGTCGTCGATCGTCAGCCCGGCCTTGGCGAGCGCCTTGCGGGTGGCGGGTGCGGGGCCGGTCAGCATGATGGTGGGCTCGGAGCCGGAGACGGCGGCGGAGACGATCCGGGCGCGCGGGGTGAGGCCGTACCGTTCGCCGATCTCCTTCGAACCGATCGCGACCAGGGCCGCTCCGTCCACGATGCCGGAGGAGTTTCCGGCGTGGTGGACGTGGTCGATCTCCTCCACCCAGTGGTACTTCTGCAGCGCCACCGCGTCGAAGCCGCCCATCTCGCCGATCGCCGCGAACGACGGCTTGAGCGCGGCGAGGGAGTCCGCCGTGGTGCCGGGACGCATGTGCTCGTCGTGGTCCAGGACGACGAGGCCGTTGCGGTCCTTGACGGGGACGACGGAGCGCGCGAAGCGGTTGTCCTTCCACGCCTCGGCGGCCCGCTCCTGTGACAGTGCGGCGAACTCGTCGACGTCGCGGCGGGTGAAGCCCTCGATGGTCGCGATGAGGTCGGCGCCGATGCCCTGCGGGGCGAAGCCGGTCTCGTAGTTGGTCATCGGGTCCATCGCCCAGGCCCCGCCGTCCGAACCCATCGGCACCCGGGACATCGACTCGACGCCACCCGCGAGGATGAGGTCCTCCCACCCCGAACGCACCTTGGCTGCGGCGAGGTTGACGGCTTCCAGGCCGGATGCACAGAAGCGGTTCTCCTGGACACCCGCGACGGTGTCGGGCAGGCCCGCCGCGATGGCGGCGATGCGGGCGATGTCGGATCCCTGGTCGCCCAGCGGGCTGACGACGCCGAGCACGATGTCGTCGATGGCCGCCGGGTCGAGGCCAGGGAAGCGGCTGCGGATCTCGTGGATCAGGCCGACGACCAGGTCGATCGGCTTCGTGCCGTGCAGGGCGCCATTGGCCTTGCCGCGGCCGCGCGGGGTGCGGATCGCGTCGTAGACGAATGCTTCGGTACTCAAGACAGCTGCCTTTCGAGGGTGGTTGTCAGCCCGGTGCGGGGGCTCAGGCGAGCAGCGAGCGGCCGATGATCTCCTTCATGATCTCGGTCGTTCCGCCGTAGATGGTCTGGATGCGGCCGTCGGTGAACGCCCTGGCCACGGGGTACTCCGCCATGTAGCCGTAGCCGCCGTGGAGTTGGAGGCAACGGTCGGCGACGCGCTTTTGCAGCTCGGTGGCCCACCACTTGGCCATCGAGGCGTGCACGGCGTCGAGCGTTCCCTCCGAGTGGTCGACGATGCACCGGTCGAGGAAGGCGCGGGTGACGGCGCACTCGGTGGCCATCTCCGCGATCTCGAACCGGATGTGCTGGAGCTTGGAGAGTGGCCGCCCGAAGGCCTCGCGCTCCTTGACGTACTCGGTGGTGATCTCCAGGAGGTGTTCGGCCGCGGCGATCCCGGCGACCGCTATCCCCATGCGCTCCTGGGCCAGGTTGGTCATCAGGTGGATGAAGGCGCCGTCCAGCTCCCCGAGGAGGTTCTCCTTGGGAACGCGTACGTCGTTGAAGAACAACTCGGCGGTGTCCTGGGACTTCTGGCCGATCTTGTCGAGGTTGCGGCCGCGTTCGAAACCCTCGGCACCGCGCTCGACGACTATGAGCGAGAGCCCCTTCGCGCCGCCGTCCGGGGTGGTCTTCGCCACGACGACGACCAGGTCGGCGAGGATGCCGTTGGAGATGAACGTCTTGGAGCCGTTGAGCAGCCAGTGGTCGCCCCGGTCCTCGGCGGTGGTGCGGATGCCCTGGAGGTCCGAGCCGGCACCGGGCTCGGTCATCGCGATGGCGGTGATGGTCTCGCCGCTGCAGAAGCCGGGCAGCCAGCGCCGCTTCTGCTCATCGGTGCCGAGGCCCGTGAGGTAGGGACCGATGATGTCGTTGTGCAGTCCGAGCGCGAGCCCGGGGGCGCCCGCCCGGGTGAACTCCTCGGCGAGCACGGCGCTGTAGCGGAAGTCGGCGTTGCCGCCGCCCCCGTACTCCTCGGGTACGGCGAGGCCGAGGAGACCCTGCCGTCCGGCCGCGAGCCAGGCCTCGCGCGAGACGATGCCGTCCTTCTCCCACTGTTCGTAGTGCGGGAGGACCTCCTTGGCCAGGAAGGTGCGGACCGTGGCACGGAACGCGTCGTGCTCGTCGGTGAAGATCTGCCGCTGCATCAGTCGGTGGTGTCCTTCCGGGTGGTCCGCAGTGCCGGTACGTCCCAGTCGGCGGCGACGTCCTCGGTGTCCGCGCCCGGCAGGGCCGGGCCGCTGTGCACCGAGGCGGGCGTGGCCGAGAACCGGGGCGCGGGCGCGGGCTGGGTGAGGCCGCCGTGCTCGACGAAGGTGGCGCGGGCGGCGAGGTGCGGGTGGTGCGGGGCCTCGCGGAGCGAGAGGACGGGTGCCACACAGGCGTCCGAGCCGTCGAAGACCTCGGTCCACTCGGCGCGCGTACGGGTACGGAACCGGTCCGCGACGACCGCGCGCAGTTCCTCCCAGCGGGACAGGTCGCCCCGGTCGGGGGCGGTCTCCCCGATGCCGAGGAGTCCGGTGAACTCTGCGTAGAACCGCTGCTCCAGCGGGCCGACCGCCATGTACTCGCCGTCGGCGGTCTCGTAGGAGCCGTAGAACGGGCAGCCGCCGTCCAGGAGGTTGGAGCCGCGCCGGTCCTGCCAGCCGCCGGCCGCCAGCATCCCGTGGATCATCATGGCGAGGTGGGAGGCGCCGTCGACGATCGCCGCGTCCACGACCTGGCCCGCGCCTTCGGGCGTGCGGGCGTGCTGGAGTGCGGCGAGGACACCGACCACGAGGTAGAGCGAGCCGCCCGCGTAGTCGCCCAGCAGGTTCGCCGGGACGGTGGGCGGCTCGCCCGGCTTCCCGATCATGGAGAGGGTGCCGGTGACGGCGATGTAGGCGATGTCGTGTCCGGCCCGGTCGGCGAGCGGCCCGTCCTGTCCCCAGCCGGTCATCCGCCCGTAGACGAGACGCGGATTACGGGCCAGGCAGGCGTCGGGGCCGACCCCCAGGCGTTCGGCGACGCCCGGCCGGTACCCCTCGATGAGGATGTCGGCCCGCTCGACCAGGTCCAGCACCTTTTCCGGGCCGTCCCCGGCCTTGAGGTCGACGAGGACGGAACGCTTGTTGCGGTTGGTGAGGTCACGGGCCGGATCGATGCCGAGTCCGGCGCCGCCGGGACGGTCGACCCGCACCACGTCCGCGCCCAGATCCGCCAGGAGCATCGCGGCGAACGGGCCGGGACCGATGCCCGCCAGCTCGACCACCCGTACTCCGGCGAGCGGGCCCCGTGGGTCCTGCGCACCGTTCCCTGCTGCTGCCATCGAGCCCCCAGCGGTATGACACAACTGATGTAACACCGATGATGCTAAGAACGTACCGCGCTCGGCACAACCCTTTGGGCCGAGCAAGCGCTTAGTTCCTTGTCGGCGATCCTCCCCCACGAAGCCCTCCCGGTCGCACACCGCCACGTCCGCCTCCGCTAACCTCTGCCTGCTACATCGGCGCCGGCCCCTGCGGAGGCACTCGTGAACAGGCAGAACGGGGCACAACGCCCCTATGACATAGTCCTCTTCGGCGCCACCGGATTCGTGGGCGTCCTCACCGCCGAATATCTGGCGTCACAGGCACCGGACGGCTGCCGCTGGGCCCTGGCCGGGCGCAACCGCGCCAAGCTGGAACAGCTGCGCGACCATCTGGCCACCGTCGATCCGCGCTGCGCGGAACTCCCGCTGCTGCACGCCGACGCGGACGACGCCGGATCGCTGCGCGAACTGGCCGAATCCGCCCATGTGGTGGCAACGACGGTCGGCCCCTACGTCTGGTACGGGGAACGGCTGGTCGCCGCCTGCGCCGAGGCCGGAACCGACTACGCGGACCTGTCCGGCGAGCCGGAGTTCGCCGACCGGATGTATCTGGAACACGACGCACGGGCACGCGAGACGGGCGCCCGCATCGTGCACGCCTGCGGATTCGACTCCGTACCGCACGATCTCGGGGTCTACTTCACGATCCAGCAGCTGCCCGAGGACGTCCCGCTGCGCATCGACGGTTTCGTCCGCAGCAACGCCGTCTTCTCGGGCGGTACGTTCGCCTCCGCGCTCACCACGATGGGCCGTGGACCCCAGATGCTGCGGGCCGCGAAGGAGCGCCGGCTGCACGAACCGCGGCTGGTCGGCCGACGCGCCAGGGCCCCTCTCGGCGCGCCGCGCTTCAGTGCGGAGACCGGCACCTGGGCGCTTCCGCTGCCCACCCTCGACGCGCAGATCGTGGAGCGCTCCGCACGTGCGCTGCCCCGGTACGGCCCGGACTTCCGCTACCGGCACTACGCCTCCGTCAAGCACCTGCCGGTGGCGCTGGGCGGCACGGCCGCACTCGGAGCCCTGCTGGGGGCGGCACAGGTGCCGGCCGCACGGGCGTGGCTGATGGACCGCTACGAGCCCGGCTCCGGCCCGGACGCGGAGCGCCGGCGGCGCAGCTGGTTCACCGTCCGGTTCGTCGGCGAGGGCGGTGGCCGCCGGGTGTTCACCGAGGTGTCGGGCGGCGATCCGGGCTACGGCGAGACGGCGAAGATGCTGGCGGAGTCCGCGCTGTGTCTGGCGCTGGACGAGCTGCCGGCGGTGGCGGGGCAGGTCACGACGGCCGTCGCGATGGGCGACGCGCTGGGTGGACGGCTGCGGGCGGCCGGGCTGGGCTTCCGGGTGGCGGCCGTGCGCTGACGCGGCCCTACAGGACCCACGAGGCCAGGGTGTACAGCATCGCCCCGGCCCAGACGAACGCCACCGCACCCCCGATCAGCATGCCCACGGCCGCGCGGCGCTGGGCAGGAGGAAGGGGTGCGGTTCGGGCGGACGTACGAGAGTCGTTCATGTGTCCAGAGTGCCGACCATGATCGGCCGACGCTATCCGTACGGGTACTCAGACGCATGGACACGGAGTCCCAGCCCTGCCCGCGGCACCCTCAGGCGGTCGCCTCGCGCAGGGCCCGCCGGCAGAGCGCGTCCGCCCGGCGGGTGGTCTCGGGCTGACGGAAGTCCCGGGCCAGCAGCAGGGTGTGCGCGCAGGCGTTGTCCAGCCCGGCGCGGTGGCCGACGGAGACGAAGACCGGCTTGGTGCCGTCCTGGGTGCGCAGCGCCCGGCCCACCTCCTCGTCCCCGTCGAGCAGCGGGGACCAATCGCCACGACGCGGGCCGGGCTGTTCGTACGAGAAGGTGAACGGGTTCTTCGCGACGCCGACGACCGGCAGTCCGGTGAGCACCCCGAGGTGGCTCGCGAGCCCGAAGCGGCGCGGGTGCGCCCGTCCGTACCCGTCGCAGACGACGAGGCCGGGGTCGGCCGGCAGCGACTCCAGCGCGGCCAGCACGGTGGGGATCTCGCGGAAGGCGAGCAGCCCGGGGACGTACGGGAAGGTGACCCGGCCGACGGCAGTGGCCTCGGCCACCACCTCCAGGGTCTTCGCATCGAGCACGACCGCCGCCGCCACGACCACATCGCGCTCGTCGTCGTAGGCGACGTCCACACCGGTCACCCGGCCGGTTCCCGGCGGCGGACCCGGCTCATCGAGGACCACCTGGGTGCGCAGCGAGTCCTGGACGGCGCGGGCTTCGGCCTCGCCGGAGGGCATCCGGAGTGTTGTCATGGTGCCGCCAGCCTAAGGGCTGTCCCGCAATCGGTTCCCTCGGTGGAGTCGGCACGGTCCGTGAGGGGCACACCCTGCACGGTGCACTCCCCCACCGGGAGACGCGGCGTGGTGGGGTCGCTGTTCTCGTCCAGCGGTGACCGGGTGCCCGCAGTTGTGACCACGCACCGTCAGAAGCGGTTCAGCCGGGCCGCGCGCCCCTGTTCGCCGGCGGCCCAGCAGGCCCCGTCCGCGGTGCAGTCGATCGTGTCGTAGGAGCCGGTGTCGACCGTGCGCCAGGTGCGCCCGCCGTCCGTGGTGAGGTCGGTGCCGGTGGGGCCGACCGCGAGTGCGGCCGATCCGCTGTGCGGCAGCCAGGCGACCCCCGACCGGTATGCCGCGGGTGCGGTTGCCGACTGGTGCCAGCGGCGGCCGCCGGTGTCCGTGACGGCTGAGGCGCGCGGCGATGCCTGCTCCGGGCGGTAGTCGCCGCCGACCGCGATGCCGTGGGTCCTGTCACGGAAGGCCAGAGCGAAGACGCCGCGGGCCGGGTCGCCGGCCGGGAGGGTCGATTCGGCCGCCGTCCAGGTCAGCCCGCGGTCGCCCGAGTGCAGGACGCGGGCGGTGCCCGGCCCGCCGGTCGCCAGCCAGACGTCCCTCGGACCCGAGCTGACCAGGCACTGGCCGCTGGCCGCGAAGCCCGCCTCGCCTTCCTGGGCCGGAGGCATGCCCGCGGCCGGCAGCACGTTCCAGCTGCGGCCGCCGTCGGCCGTGGACAGGATGCGGAACCGCCCGTCCACCGGATCGCTCATGGCCAGCCCGTGCCGGCTGTCGAAGAAGGTGAGGCAGTCGTAGAAGGCGCGGGCGTCGGTGTTGCGGAAGCTCTCGGTCCACGTCGCTCCCCCGTCATCGGTGCGCAGCACCCGGGACGCATCCCCTTCGCCGATGGCCAGCACCACCGCCCGCCGGGCGTCGAACGCCTCGATGTCGCGGAACTCCAGCTCCGCGTCGGCGGCGCCGGGCGGGGAGACGTCGCGCCAGTGCCGGCCGCCGTCGGACGTGCGCAGCACGGTGCCCTTCGTACCGGCGAGCCAGGCGGTACGGCGGTTCACGGCTGCGAGGCCGCGGAAGCGGGCGTCGGTGCCGGTGGCGGTGGGCGTCCAGACGGCGCGGTGGTGTCCGCCGTCGCCCGGCCGCGCGTGCGCCGCCGGCGCGGCGAGTGCTGCGGCCAGCGCCGCCCCGCACAGTCCCAGTGACATCAGTCGTCGCGTTGCCCGCTTGGCCGTCATGGCGCTGGAAGGTAACCGACGAATCGCGAGCCGTCCAGGGTGCGCAGCCCGGGAGCGGGCACATGGTCAGGCAGCGGGGCGCAGGGGGCGGTGACGCAGCTCACTCTGTCCCCGGGTGCACGGATCGGCGACTTCCGTCGTCTGTATCAGTGCCGGGAACCCATTCATCCGGTCGCGAAAGGGAGCAGGTCGTGTCCACCGTAATCGAACAGTCCGTTCAGGCCCGCATGGTCGCATCCGCGCCGCAGATGGAGACGCTTCCCGCCGTCCTGCAGTACGACCGCGCCGATCCCTTCGCCATCCGCATGGCGTTCCCCGCTCCGGCGACGCTGGAGGGTGCCGCCGTGTCCTGGGAGTTCTCCCGGGAACTGCTCGCGGCGGGCATGGAGACGCCGGCGGGCATGGGTGACGTACGGATCAGGCCCTTCGGGTACGACCGCACGGTACTGGAGTTCCACGCCGCAGAGGGCGTCGCGATGGTGCACGTCCGCACCTGCGACCTGCGCCGTTTCCTCCGGCGGACGCATCAGTCGGTGCCCGTCGGTGCCGAGCACCGGTTCCTGGACCTGGACCGGAGTCTGACGGACCTGCTCGGCGGCTCCTGCTGATCCTGCCGGTGCCCGCCCCCTTCTCCCGTTAATTCGTTTGCCCCGCTGCCGGGCCGGGCGTAGCGTTTTCGATGTCCTTGCAGTCGTCGATCGGAGTAGGACGTTGCTCGTCTGAGGTCTTGAGACACCGTGTCGCACGCCGTGCCATGTCATCTCCGTACATGCCCGCGTGCCCGAGTGTGACCTCAGCTCCTTGAGCCGTCCTCCGTGACCAGGGCCTTCCTCCACACCTCCGGAATCCTTCCGTGGAACGCCAGTGGCCGGTGTCTCGTCCCGTTGCCCCTTTCCTTCCTCGCAGCCGGGAGATTCCCTCATGTCAGCTCCGCTCGCACACATCACCTGCTCGTCGCTCTCCTTCGCCTGGCCCGACGGCAGCGAGGTCTTCGACGACTTCCACCTCACGGTGGCGCCCGGCCGTACGGGCCTCATCGGCATCAACGGTGCCGGCAAATCGACCCTGCTGCGGCTGATCGCCGGCGAACTCGCCCCGGCCGCGGGTCATATCAGGACCGCGGGCGAGGTCGGCTACCTGCCGCAGAACCTGGTCCTGGACACCGGCCTGCGGGTCGATGCCGCCCTGGGTATCGCCGCGACCCGGGAGGCACTGCACGCCATCGAGTCGGGCGATGTCGGCGAGGAGCGGTTCGCGGCCGTCGGTGACGACTGGGACGTGGAGGAGCGGGCCCGCGCCACGCTGGACCAGCTCGGCCTCGGACACATCGGGCTCGACCGCACCATCGGCGAGATGTCCGGCGGGGAGTGCGTGCTGCTGCGGCTGGCCGCGCTGCTGCTGGCCGGGCCGCAGGTACTCCTGCTCGACGAGCCGACGAACAACCTGGACCTGTACGCGCGTGAACGGCTGTACTCCGCGGTCGACGCGTGGACCGGGGTCCTGGTCGTCGTCAGTCACGACCGGGAGCTCCTTGAGCGCGTCGATCAGATCGCCGATCTGCGGGATTCCACGGTCACCTGGTACGGCGGGAACCTCTCGGCGTACGAGGACGCGCTCGCCGTGGAACAGGAGGCCGCCGAGCGCATGGTGCGGGTCGCCGAGGCCGATGTGCACCGGCAGAAGCGCGAACTCGCCGACGCCCACGTCAAGCTGGCCCGGCGCAAGCGCTACGGACAGAAGATGCAGGACAGCAAGCGCGAACCGAAGATCGTCATGGGTGCGCGCAAACGCGCCGCGCAGGAGTCCGCGGGCAAGCACCGCATCATGCACACGGACAGGCTCGCCGAGGCGAAGGAGCGCCTGGAAGACGCCGTCGAGGCGGTGCGCGACGACGACGAGATCCGGGTCGAGCTGCCGCACACCAAGGTCCACCCCGGCCTCGGCGTGCTGGTGCTGCGCGATCTGGAACTGGCTTACGGGGCACGGGTCCAGGGCTCGTTCGAGGTGCGCGGTCCGGAGCGCATCGCGCTGGTGGGACGTAACGGGGCGGGCAAGACCACCCTGCTGCGGACACTCGTCGGTGAGCTGGCCCCGGTGTCCGGAGAGGCTGCCGTACAGCTGCCTGCCCGCTTTCTGCCGCAGCGGCTGGACGTGCTCGACGACGGGCTGAGCGTGGTGGAGAACGTGGCGCGGTTCGCACCGGATGCCACGGACAACGCGATCAGGGCGAGGCTGGCGCGTTTTCTGTTCAGGGGAGCGCGGGCGGACCGGCCCGCGGGCACCCTGTCGGGCGGGGAGCGGTTCCGTGCGGCTCTGGCCGCGCTGCTGCTGGCCGAACCGGCGCCCCAGCTGCTGATGCTGGACGAGCCGACGAACAACCTGGACCTGGCGAGCGTGCGCCGGCTGACGGCGGCACTGGACGCTTACGAGGGAGCGCTCATCGTGGCCAGCCACGACCTGGCGTTCCTGGAGTCGCTCGGAATCACCCGCTGGCTGCTGCTCGACGGCGAGCTCCGGGCCACCTCGGCCGAGGAGGTACGGGCAGGGATGTGAGTCTGCGGGGCGGCAGGGGGCCGGGCCCGGGATCTCCTCGTCCTGAGACCGTCCCGAGGCCCCGTTCCACAGTCGACCTGACCCCCTGAATACACCGTCGACCTGCACGTATGACGGAAAGTAACCGATGATTGCCCGGACGGGCTTGGCTCCGGCCTTACTGCCGCTTTAACCTACGGTCTCGTAACCTACGAAGCCGTAGGTAATTCTCCCGTCCCCAGGAGCCCCCGTGACGATCACCTCTCCCCACCTCGGCAGTTCACAGGCGTGGACTGACGCCCAACTGCTGTACGCGCTGGAAGAGGTGGTGGAGAAGGAACTCAACCGCCATCTCAAGGTCGCCAAGGACTGGATGCCCCACGAGTACGTGCCGTTCTCCGACGGCCGGAACTTCCCCGGCATCTTCGAGGACGGCGAGGCCTGGCAGTCCGAGCAGTCCAAGGTCACCGACATCGGCAAGATCGCTCTGGTCGTGAACCTCCTCACCGAGGACAACCTCCCCAGCTACCACCACGAGATCGCCTCGCTCTTCGGCCGCGACGGCGCCTGGGGCACCTGGGTGCACCGCTGGACGGCCGAGGAGGGCAGGCACGGCATCGTGATGCGCGACTACCTGCTCACGTCGCGCGCCGTGGACCCGGACAAGCTGGAGCAGTTCCGGATGGCGCACATGGCGGAGGGCTTCGAGTCCGACAACCGCCACTCGATGCTGCACTCGGTGGCGTACGTCGCCTTCCAGGAACTGGCGACCCGGGTGTCGCACCGCAACACCGGTCACCAGTCGGGCGACCCGGTCTGCGACCGGATGCTGGCGCGGATCGCGACCGACGAGAACCTGCACATGGTGTTCTACCGCAACCTCCTCGGCGCGGCCTTCGAGCTCGCCCCCGACCTGACCATGCAGTCCGTGCGTGACGTCGTGGTGGACTTCCGCATGCCCGGCCACGGCATGCCCGGCTTCGAGCGGGCCGCCGCCCAAATGGCGATCGGCGAGATCTACAACATGCGGATCCACCACGACGACGTCATCCAGCCCGTGCTGCGCTACCTCAAGGTGCTGGACATCGACGGTCTGGGCCCGGAGGGTCTCAAGGCGCAGGAGGAGCTCGGTCTGTACATGAACGGGCTGGACAGCGAGGCCTCGAAGTTCGACGAGAAGCTCGCCGCCCGCAAGGCGCGGATGGCGGCCCGCGCCCAGGCCTGACGGCCTATCGCATGAGCCCCCGCGGAGGGTGGGCCATCTTCGGCCCGCCCCCGCGGATCCGCTGGGCTGGCTCCTCGGCGCGGGCGTGTGGACCGTACTCTGTGCCGGTGAAGCCTGTGACCCGTTTCGTTCTCTTCGCCGCGCCGATAGCCATCGCCGCCTCCATCCTCTTCAACAGTGGCGGCGGCGACCCCGAACTGCCGGGCGACTCCCCCGCGGCGGCGGACCCGGCCGATTCGTCCGTGGGCCCCGATCCGTACGCCGCGGCGAACGACGAGGAGCGCCGTCAGCTGGACGAGCGCGTCGCGGCACTGCCGGCCGGACTGGCCGCGCCGAAGATGCGCGAGGTCGCCTGGAAGCTGCTGGCAAGCTCAGAGGGGTCGACGCTGGACTGGCGCAGCCAGTACGCCATGATCGACGACAACGGTGACGGCACCGGCTACACGGCCGGCATCATCGGCTTCTGCTCCGGTACGCACGACATGCTCACGTTCGTCGAGGCGTTCACCAAGGACCATCCGGACAGTCCGCTGAAGCCGTTCCTCCCGGCGCTGCGCAAGGTGGACGGCACGGGCTCGCACCAGGGGCTCGACCCCGGCTTCACCGCCGCGTGGAAGAAGTCGGCCACCGACCCGGCGTTCCGCTCCGCGCAGGACCGGGTCAGGGACCAGCAGTACTTCGAACCGGCCGTGCGGCTGGCCAAACTCGACGGGCTCGGCACCCTGGGCCAGTTCATCTACTTCGACGCCATGGTGCTGCAGGGCTCCGGGACCGAGCCGGACGCCTTCTACGGAATCCGCAAGGCGGCCCTGGCCGAGGCGGACACGGTCGACGAGGGCGGCGACGAGACGGTCTATCTGGACGCGTTCCTGGACGCCGCGCGGGCCGTGATGAAGTCGAAGAAGAACCAGCACGACACCTCGCGCATCGACACCACTCAGCGGGAGTTCCTGTACGACGGCAATCTGGCGCTGAAGCCGCCGCTGACCTGGAAGATGTACGGCGAGACGTTCCGCATCCCGGCCTGAAGCGGGCTCCCCGGCCGGGCGGGTTCAGGCCTGGTCGCGCCCGGCTCTGCGCAGGCTGTCCCGCTCCTTCTCGGACAGGCCGCCCCACACGCCGAAGCGCTCGTCGTTGTCGAGTGCGTACGCGAGGCAGGCCTGACGCCCTTCGCAGGCGTTGCAGAGCTGCTTGGCCTCCCGGGTGGAGCTGCCGGGGGCGGGGAAGAAGAACTCGGGCCCCGCTTGCGCGCACAGCGCTGTCTCCTGCCAGGCGAGAGCGGGGTCGGACGGGGTGTTGATCAGCATGGGGCACACAGTGCCCTGCCGCGATAAACGACTGATCAACGGATTTGGCAAACACCGGCTCAGCCGGCGGGTGCCCCGGCGCTCTTGATCACGGCGAACGCGGCGCCGCAGGGATCGGTGAGGTTGGCGAATTTGCCCACGCCGTCCATCTCCAGCGGTTCCAGCGTGAGCTTCCCGCCCAGCCGTTCGGCCTCCGTCACCGTGGCGTCGCAGTCGTCGACCTCGATGTACGGCAGCCAGTGCGGGCCCGTGACCGCCCGTACCGGCACGGCGTCGAGCGGAACCAGCCCGCCGAAGGCGGCCTCGTCACCGCCGCCCGACGTCCGGATCATGGTGTACGAACCCCCGCCGCCCGGATAGGGCGTCCGGGCGCTCTCCCACCCGAAGACGGCACCGTAGAACGCTGCGGCCGCCGGCACGTCCGGCGTGTACAGCTCGGCCCAGCACAGGCTGCCGGGCTCCCCTACGGCCCCGAGTCCCGGGTTCCGCTTCGGCTGCCAGACACCGAAGAACGCCCCGGCCCGGTCGGTGAACCCGCCCATCCGGCCGTGCTCCAGCACGTCCATCGGTACGAACGGCACCGTCCCGCCGGCCTTCCGTACGAGCTGGGCGGTGGCGTCGGCGTCCCGCGACTGGAAGTAGACCGACCACGAGGGCCTGCCCTGCTCCTCGCCGACCGTCATCGCACCCCCGACCGTCCTGCCGTCGAGCGTGAACATCCCGTAGCCACCGGTCTCCGGGCCCCCTGCCTCGAACTCCCAACCGAAGAGAGCGGCGTAGAAGGCCGTGGCCCCGTCGAGATCCGGGGTGCCGAGATCCATCCAGTCGGGGGCTCCGTCGACAAAACGGGTGGTGAGCATGGTGCGCTCCTTCGGGGTCCCGTTCTCGGGCACATCAGGATTCTTCCCTCTGTGTCCGAGTCTCGCACCGGGCACTGACAGGCGCAGTCCGTACGGACCGGTGTCAGCGTGAGACACCCAGCGCCGGTAGCACCGTCTCCGCCACCCGGTAGGCCTCCTCCAGCAGCGGGTTGCCGGAGAGGATGAAGGTGTCGACGCCCAGATCCTCGAACTCCTTGAGCCGTTCGACGACCTGCGCGGCGGAGCCCACCACGGCCGTTCCCGGGCCGGGGCGGAAGAGACTCATGCCCGGCCACATGTTCGGATGGACCTCCAGCTCACGGGCGTGCGCGGGGACCTTTCCGCCGTGCTGGCGGAACTGCCGTTGCCAGCCCACACCGTCCTCGCCCGCCCGGTCGCCGAGCTGACGGGCGTATGTGGCGTCGCTGGTGACATCCAGGAGCCGGTCCGCGGCGGCCCATGCCTCGTCCTCGGTGTCCCGCACGATGAGGTGCAGCCGAAGCCCGATCCGGAGCGTGCGGCCGTGGGCGGCGGCCCTCGCCCGGACCTTCGCCAGCTTCTCCTTCAGCAGGTGCGGGGGTTCGCCCCAGGTCAGGAAGACATCGACGTGCTCGGCCGCCATCTCGATCCCGGGGTCGGACGAGCCGCCGAACCAGAGGGGGATGTGCCCGTCCTGGACCGGCTTCAGCTCGCGGAAGGAGGCCCCGGCGTTCCGCAGGTCGTAGAAGCGGCCCTTGTGGTCGAAGACCTCTCCGGCCGTCAGCCGCTTCACGATCGACCAGTACTCCGCGCTCAGCTCGTAGCGCTCGTCGTGCTCCACGTGGAGGCCGTACTCCTGGAGCGACCTGGTTGATCCGTTGACCACGTTGAAGCGCAGCCGGCCGCCGAAGAGGGTGTCGAAGCTGAGCGCCATCTTGGCCAGCAGCGTGGGCGAGATCAGCCCGGGGTGTACGGCGAGCAGCGGCTTGAAGCGGGTGCTGGTGGAGGCCGCGAGCGCGCTGCCGAGCGGCCAGACGTCGTACAGATCGGTGGCGAGCAGCGCACCGCTGTAACCGAGCCGTTCGACGGTTCCGGCCAGCTGCCCGAGGTAGCCGAGGTCGACCGGGCGGCGTCCCGCGGGCTCCCAGGGGTAGGCGCCCTCGCGCGGGATGATGTACCAGAGGACTTCGGTCGCCATGTCGTCATACCGCCTTTTCCGCGGCCGTACGGGCACGGGCGTGGCCGACGGTGACCGGGCGTTCGATGAAGCCGGTGCGGTGGAAGATGTCGGCGGCCTCCTGCTGCTCCGCGATGAACGCGTCGGTGACCGGCTCGATCGTCCAGGGCAGGGACGCGAGCGCGGTCTCCCAGTCGTCCGCGGATCCGCCCAGGTCCGCGGAGGCGATCTCGGCCGCCTGCCGGGGGTGGGCCGCGGCCCACTCGTCGGCGCGGCGGAGCGCCCGGGTCAGCGCCTCGATGACCTCGGGCCGGGATTCGGCCAGGTCGCGGCGGGTGAAGAAGACCGAACGGTCGCTGATGACGTCACCGGTGCGGATCAGGGTGCGCAGTCGGCCGGTGCGCCGGGCGGCGGCCAGTTCGGCGCCCTGGGCGACCCAGGCGGCGATCTCCCCGGTACGCACCAGTTGTTCGCTGTCGTCGGTGCTGCGGACGGCGGTGATGTCGTCGGCGTAGGAGAGCCCGGCGTCGTCGAGGGCCTTGGCGATCAGATGCGTCTGCCAGGAGCCGATCGCGAGGTGCACGGTCAGGCCCTTGAGATCGGCGATCGTGCGCACCGGGCTGTCCTCGGCGACGAGGAGCGCGCCGTGTCCGGGGCGTGGGGCGGAGACCGCGGTGTAGACGATGTCGTGGCCGGCGGCCTGGGCGGTGATCGGCGGGGTCGATCCGGTGCCGCCGAAGTCGATGACGCCCCGGGACAGGAGCTCGCCGGTGCGTACGCCGTTGGTGTACGGGAAGAAGACGACGCTCTCGCCCAGCGGGGCCAGCTCCTCCCGGGCCAGGCCGAGGCGGGACAGGTGGTAGAGGTGGTAGAGGGACGGGTTGCTGCTGTGGACACCGATGGTCAGGGTCATTCAGATCACTCCGGCTTCGGCACGGTCGAGGGATGGGGCGGGTTCCGGGGCCGGTCGGACCCCGAGGTCGTCGAGCAGACGTCGGCGCAGCGCCGCGAACGCGGGATCGCCGGGGTCGCGCGGCCGGCCCACGTCGACGGTCTCGTCGGTGACGAGCCGTCCGTCGCGCAGAACGGCGACCCGGTCGGCCAGCCGTACGGCCTCGTCCACGTCATGGGTGACCAGCAGGACGGCCGGCCGGTGTCTGCGGCAGAGCTCGCCGACCAGGTCCTGCATCTTCAGCCGGGTCAGGGCGTCGAGTGCGGCGAACGGCTCGTCCAGCAGCAGCAGTTCGGGCTCCCGTACGAGCGCGCGGGCAAGGGCCACGCGCTGGGCCTCGCCGCCGGAGAGCGTGGCCGGCCAGGCCTCCGCGTGCCGCTCCAGGCCGACTTCGGCCAGCGCCCGGAGTCCGTCGGCGGAGCGGCTGCGCGGCAGGGCGACCGTCACATTGGCGAGGACCTTCTTCGACGGTACGAGGCGGGGCTCCTGGAAGACGACGGTACGGGCCTCCGGAACGAACACCTCTCCCCCGTCGGCTCCGTCGAGGGCGCCCAGAATGCGCAGCAGCGTCGTCTTGCCGCTGCCGCTGGCACCCAGCAGGGCGACGAACTCCCCGCGGGCGATGTCGAGTCGCAGCCCGTCCAGGACGGCCCGGTCGCCGAAGACCCGGCGCAGGCCGTGTACCCGTACGGCGGGGGCGGAGGTGGGGTCGGCGGTCATCGGGCGGCTCCCTGCGGGGTGCGCCACGGCATCAGCACGCGCTCCAGCAGCCGTACGAGGATGTCCGCGGTGAGTCCGAGGAGCCCGTAGACGAGGATGCAGACGGCGAGGATGTCGGTGCGGGCGTAACTCTGGGCCTGGGACATCAGATAGCCGATGCCGGCGGTGGCGTTGATCTCCTCCGCCGCGATCAGCGCGATGACGCTGAGCGTCATGGACAGCCGCAGCCCGGCGAGCAGGGACGGCAGCGCACCGGGCAGCACGACTTCGCGTACGAGGGCGAGCCGGCCCATCCCGAAGCTCCGCATGGCCTCGATGAGTTTCGGGTCGGTGTTGCGCACCCCGCTCGACGTGGAGACGTACATCGGGAAGGTGGTGGCGACGGCGATGAGAAGGATCTTCGCCGTCTCGTTGATCCCGAACCAGACCATGAACAGCGGCACCAGGGAGAGGAAGGGGATGGTGCGCAGGGTCTGGAGCGAGGAGTCCAGGAGTTCGTCGCCGAGCCGGGTGAAGCCGGTGGTGATGCCGAGGGTGAGGCCGGCCGCGAGGCCGATCAGCAGGCCGAGTCCGGAGCGGGTGAGGGAGGTGGTGAGGGCGTCCGGCAACTGCCCGTTGCCCCACAACTCCCCCACCGCACGCAGCACTTCTCTGGGGGATGCCAGAACGTCGGGGGTGAGGAGCCCGGTCGCGGAGGCCACCCACCACAGGACCAGGAGCGCCACGGGGCCGATGGTGCGGACGGTGATCGCGTAGCTCCGGCTGCGGGCCTTGCGGAGCTGTGGGCGCGGCACGACGAGGCTGTCGGGCGGGGCCGTACCGCCCGGCTCGACGCGCGGCGCGGCGGTGACGTCACTCATGTCAGTTTCCGGATGTCGAGGAGATGGGCGGCGACGTCGACCCGGTCCTTGGTGACCTTCTGCTCCGCGTAGAACTCCGCGACGTCCTGGAAGCGCTTCGTGTCCTCGGCGTCGATGGGTTCGACCGTGCCGCCCTCGGCGGTGAAGGACGTCTGCACCTCCTTGGCCTTTCCGGTGACAGCGGTGGGGCCGACGTCCGTGAAGACGTTGAGGTACGCGGCCGGGTCCCGCTTCTCCTTGGCGCTGGCCGCGTGGAGGTACTGGTAGAGGGCCTTCACGACCTTCGGGTGCTGCTCGGCGAAGTCCGTCCGCACGGCGTTGAGGCTGTAGTTGTCGGAGCCGATCGCCGCTCCGTCGGCGACGAAGTGCGCCTTCCCGCTGCCGATCTCGGCGACGGCGTAGGTGGCCCAGACGGCCCAGGCGTCGACCTTGCCCGCGTTGAAGACCGCGGCGGTCTGGTCGGGCCGCAGATAGACCCGGGTGACCTTGTCCGCCGGGATGCCGGCCTTGGCCAGGGCCTTCAGCAGCAGGTACTCGCCGGTGCCGCCCTGGTTGACGGCGACTTTCCGGCCGACCAGATCGGCCACCGAGCCGATGCCCGAGCCGTTCCTGACGAGGATGCCCTCCCCCGCCGTGTCCGGGTCGACGGCGGTGAAGAACTTGAAGCCCGGCTTCTGGGCGAGGGAGGTTATTCCGGAGGTGATGGAGCCGGTGGCGATGTCCAGCTGATCGGCGTTCATCGCCTGGGCGGCCGGGGCGAAGGGTCCGGCGCTGCCGGTCCACTTCACCTCGGCGCCCGCATCGGCCAGGGCCTTGTCCAGGCTGCCGTCCTTCTTGCCGAGGGCGAGCACCCCCGAGTTGCCGGGGTCGGGGATGCGGACGGTCACCGTGGACCCGCTGCCGGAGACCTGACCGGAGCCGTCGGATCCGGATGTGCCGCAGGCGGTGAGGGCGAGGAGCGCGGTGGCCGTGAGGAGGGCGGGCACGGCCGTCGTGCGCAGGGGGCGGGGAATGTTCATGATGAGGGGTCCTCTGGGCTCAGGGAGTCGGGAGTGCGACGGGCCAGCGCGGCTGCGCGGCGCAGCGGCCCGGGGTCGGCCCAGGCCGCGACGTCGACGGGCTCGGGCAGGAATCCGTGGGCCCGCAGCCCGGCTTCCTGCGCGGCGAGCAGGGCGAGGCGTTCGGGCGACAGATCGGGGTGGAGGGTCAGATGGGTGCCGGGCCGGTAGGCCCCTGCGACACCGTCGGCCCCCGCGCCGGTCTCCGCGCCGAGGATGCGGTCGACCTCGGCGGGCTGTCCTGCGGCCCAGTCGGCGGCCCTCAGCAGCACGGCGAGGAATCGGTCGACGAGGTCGGGGTGGTCGTCCAGGAGCTGCTGGTGGACGGTGATGGGGCGCGGGGTCCCGTTGTTGACGCGGAACCGGCGGTCGGGAAGTTCGTCGAGTTCGACGGCGACCTGGGCCCCGGCACGGCGGGCCGCCTCGACGGCCAGCGCGCCCTTGACGTACACGGCGTCGACGTCACCGCGCCGCAGCGCGGCCAGTTCGGCCGCCCACTGGCCTCTGTGTCCGGCGGCCGGCACGTCGACGAGCACGGTGTCGGCCGGCGTGAGACCGGCCGAGCCGAGCGCGCCCTCGAAGCCGCGCAGCGCCATGGCGCGCCAGAAGTCGATGGCGATGTCGTGCTTCGGGACCGCGAGCCGGAGCCCGCGCAGCGCGCCGGCGCCGCGGATCCCGGAACCGGGCGCGACCAGTACGGTCTGCCGCTCCTCGATCCAGGTGAGGCCGATCAGCCGGGTCCGTTCGCCGCGTGAACGGGCCCACAGGGCGGGGACGTTGCCGCCCTCCCGGAAGAGGCCCGGCAGCGCGTGGGTGTAGTGCGCGGCCGGGTCGGTGTCCGGTGCGGCCTCCTGGAGGGAGCGCACGGTGATGCCGTCGGCGGCGAACTCGTCGGTGAGCCAGTGCCGGTCGGCGGCGATGCCGGTGGCGGTGGGTACGGGACAGCGGGTGAACCAGAGCGTCCGGGGCAGGACGGCGTGCGTCATGGGGTCTTCCCGAGGATCGGCGAAGCAGGGGGCGGTGCAAGGAGCGTGTGGCCCGGGATCCGGGCAGCGCCTACCGCGAGGGGCCCGTGCCCGCGTCGAGCGACGCGGGAGAGCGGGAGAGGCGGGGGGCAGGTCAGCGACAGGCGGCGCTGGACACGCGGGCCAGGTCGATGTGACGGCGCAGCGTGAGGGTGAGCGGGACGGGAGCGGCGTGGGCGGGGGTCGCGGTTCGGCGGCCGGCCATGGCACTGCTCCCTTCGGCTCGTCGGTGGTGACGGGCTGCAGCCTGCCACGGACCGGATCCGCCCCACAACTCGCTTCCCATGATGTGGGACCGGGTGTGAACACAGTGTTTCCCCGGAGGGATTGATGCCTGCTCGCCTCCCGTAATGTGGCAATCTCAGGCCCCGTCAGCCCTCACGAGCGGAGAGTGAACCCACCATGACCGAGGCCGCCGCAGTACGCGCTCCCGGCGGAGCGCAGGCGGTACAGCGCGCCCTGGACGTCCTGCACTGTTTCCACGACAACGGCCCCGATCTGAGCGCTTCGGATCTCGCCCGCCGCCTCGAACTGTCGGTCTCCACGGCCCATCGGCTGGCCCGCACCCTGCTGGGCGCCGGTTTCCTGGAGCAGGACGCCCGCACCTCGCGCTACCGGCTGGGGCCGGCCGTGACGGAGCTCGGCCGGCTCTCGTACCACCAGCGCGGACTGCATCTGGCCGCACCCGAACTGGCGGATCTCGCCGAGCGCACGGGTGCGACGGCCGACCTCGCGCTGCGCAGCGGACCCCATGCGGTGATCGTCGCGGGCGGCTCGGTGACGCCCAAGGTGGGGCTGCGCCGGCCGCTGCACTCCACCGCGCTGGGCAAGGTGCTGCTGGCCTGGGCCAGGCCGGGCGAGGGCGGGCCGTCCTCGCTGCCTCCACTGCCCGCGTTCACCGAACGCACGATCGTCGAGCCGGCCGCCCTGGAGGCGGAGCTGGCACGGGTACGTGCCGAGAACCACGCCGTCAACGACGGGGAGTCGGCGCACGGGGTGCGCACCCTGGCGGTGCCGGTGCTGGACGGTGCCGGGCACGCCAGGTTCGCCCTGGCCGTGCGGGCCACGCCGTCCGTGATCACCGACGGGCGCACGGACTGGTTCCTGACGCAGGCCCGCTCCTGCGCCCGTGCCCTGGAGGTACTGCTGCTGTCACCGGCGGAGCGCCGGCCACCCGCTCCCTGAGCCGTCGCGTCCGCCGCGTTGTCAGTCGCGCATGGGACGATACGAACCGTTCCGGCCGGCTGCCGGGAGCGGTGGTGAGACTGCGGGGACAGAGGGACGTACATGACTGAGGCCGGGCCCACCGAGGGTGGGGCGCCGACCGGGCGGGCCGCCCGTGAGCTGCTCGCACGGGCCGAGCGGCTGCTGGAGGCGGCGCGCGGGGTGCTGGCCGATCACGCCCGCGCCGTCGATGCCGTTCGCGCCGCTCTCGACCCGCTGCTCGACGCCCTCGTCAGTGGTGAACTGGCGTCCATCCCGGTGTCCCGGCTGAAGGACGTCACCGAGGGCCGGCTGCGCATCGGCGCGTTCGAGCAGGCCGGTCTCACGAACATCGGCGAGGTGCACGGGGCGAGCCGCTACGAGCTCCGCCAGATCCCCGGAGTCGGCGCACAGACCGCCGACCAGGCGCTCGCGGCGGCGGGCCGGATCGCACACGCCGTGCGGGACACGGTCGCGGTGCGGATAGCGGTGGACACCCCGGACGACGCCACGACCGCCCTGGTCACCGCGTTGTACCGGCTGGTCGAGGCCGGACCGGACGTGCGGCGGGCCGTGGACGGGGCCCGCCGGCTGGTCGAGCGGCTGGACCCCCTGCTGGCCGAGGCCGCGCCGACCAGGGGGCGGCTGCGGATGCTGTTCACGAAGCGGCCGGCGCGGGCCCGGGCACTGGCCGCTCTCGCCGAGGTCCGCGCCGTGACGGCCGACGCGTCGGCACGCGAACTGCCGCTGCTGTTCGGGCAGGTGTCGGTGGACCTGCTGCGCGACGCGGAGTCACCGGTCGCCGCCTGGGTCGACTTCGAGGTGCGCTCCGCCGAGTACTACAGCCTGCTCGCCGGGATGTCCGGCACCGGGCCCGACCGGGACGCGGCCGAGGGGTTCCTGCCGTCCGGGATCGCCGACCGGGTGCGCGGGCTGCGGCTGGACGACGCCCGGCTGCGGGTATCGCTGCGCGGCTACCAGTCGTTCGGAGCCCGCTTCGCGCTCGCGCAGAAGCGGGTGATCCTCGGGGACGAGATGGGACTCGGCAAGACCGTTCAGGCCATCGCCGCGCTGGCCCATCTCGCGGCCGCGGGCGAGACCCACTTCCTGGTGGTCTGCCCGGCGAGTGTGCTGATCAACTGGACGCGGGAGATCCGGGCCCGGTCCACGCTGCGCGCACTCCCCGTCCACGGCCCGGAGCGACAGGGCGCGTTCGCCCAGTGGCGCGAGGACGGCGGGGTCGCGCTCACCACGTTCGACGCCCTGCACACCCTGCCCGTCGCGGACGACTGCGGCACGAGGCCCGGCATGCTCGTGGTCGACGAGGCCCATTACGTCAAGAATCCGGCCACCCGCCGCTCCCGGGCGGTCTCCGGCTGGTCGCAGCGGACCGAGCGGGTGCTGTTCCTGACCGGCACACCGATGGAGAACCGGGTGGAGGAGTTCCGCAGCCTCGTCCGCCAACTCCAGCCCGAACTGGCTCCGTTGATCAACACCAGCCATGGCGCCGCCGGTTCGCAGGCCTTCCGCAGGGCCGTCTCCCCCGTCTACCTGCGCCGCAACCAACAGGACGTCCTCACCGAACTCCCGGCGCTGGTACAGGTCGACGAGTGGGAGGAGTTCAGCGCGGCTGATCTGCTGGCCTACCGCGAGGCCGTGAGCGCCGGCCAGTTCATGCGGATGCGCCGGGCCGCCTACGCCAGTCCGGACACCTCCGCGAAGCTGAACCGGCTGCGCGAGCTGGTCGCGGAAGCCGCGGGCAACGGCCTGAAGGTCGTGGTGTTCTCGTACTTCCGCGAGGTGCTGGAGACGGTCCGGCAGGCACTGGGGGACAGCGTGTTCGGCCCGCTCTCGGGAAGCCTGCCGGCCGCCCGGCGCCAGGAGCTGATCGACGCCTTCACGGCGGCGGACGGCCATGCGGTGCTGCTCAGCCAGATCCAGGCCGGCGGGATCGGACTGAACATGCAGGCCGCCTCCGTCGTCATCCTCTGCGAGCCGCAGATCAAGCCGACGATGGAGCACCAGGCCGTGGCCCGCACCCACCGGATGGGCCAGATACGCACGGTCCAGGTGCACCGGCTGCTCGCCGCGGACAGCGTCGACCAGCGCATGCTGGACATCCTGGCCCGCAAGGAGCGGCTGTTCGACGCGTACGCACGACGCAGCGACATCGCCGAGACGACGCCCGACGCCGTGGACGTGTCGGACGGTTCGCTGGCCCGCCGCATCGTCGAGGAGGAACAGCAGCGCCTCGCGGCGGTGGCGGACCCGGCACCGTAGGGCGCGTGCCGAAAGTCCCGCCTTCCCCGCGGACGGAGGGCGCTCCGGGTCAATCCTGGTGGCCCTCGTGCGCCGCACTCCTGCCGGCCTTCCCGGCGTCGGACTTCTCCGCCTCCGGGGTCTTCGCGCCGTGCGACGACATGGCGTGCCCGTCGTGTCCGGGCACCGTCCCGTCGGCCTTGGCGACGAGCAGCATGCCGGCCATGCCCATGTCGGAATGGCTCTGCACGTGGCAGTGGTACATCCACGCGCCCGCGCCGACGTGTTCGCCCGCGATGACCTGGAAGCCGAACGAGTCCGCCGGTCCGACGATCTTCGTGTCGATGACCCTGCTGGGGTCGTCGGGGCCGGTGAGCAGGCCCGTTCGGTTGTCCGCCCAGCGGTGACCGTGGACGTGGAAGGTGTGGTAGTACTCGCCGTGCGTGATCATGACGACTTCGAGCCGGTCCCCCACCGTGGCCTCGAAGTCGGGGCTCTTGTCGGCGGGTTTGTTGTTGATCAGCATGTCGTTGAAGACGATCGTGATCGTCTTGTCGGGCAGGATGTCGCCCTTGCGCCGGACGATCACCGGCCCGTAGAGCCCCTTGCGGATGCCGACCGTGCCGTGGTCCGTACCGACGACGTGGTCGTGGTAGTGCCAGTAACCCGCGCTGCCCGGCTGCCAGGTGCCGTCCTTGCGCCGGCCCGGGGCGTGGGTACGCCAGGTGTACGTGCGGGTGGCGCCCGGTTCGACGATGCTCTTGTTCATCCGGGTGCCGTCGCTCGCGATGTCGTAGTCGACGCCGTGCGCGTGGAGGCTGGCCGCCACATCCATCGTGTTCTCGAACTCGATGTGCAGGGTGTCGCCCTCGTTGATCTCGATGAGCGGGCCCGGGATCGAGGCCTTGCCCTTCTCGAAGCCGTATCCCATCGAGCCGTCCGCCAACTTCTCCGCGTACATCTTGAGATGGCGGACCACACCTCCCGCCGGCGCCGTCCGGGGCGGGTTCTCGGCCGAGGTCGCCTCGATCGCGCCGAGGGACAACGATGTCACGCCGGTCGCTGCCGCCACCCCGCCGCCCATCAGAATCCGCCGGTTGAAGCTCCTGCGATCCATGTCGAACTCCCCACTTTCAGACGGGTGTTGCGGAGTAAACCAAGACAACTACGGCACGCGGCGCGGAGGTACGCAGGTCACGGTGGTCGACGCCGACGGGCACGGAGGCCTCAGGGACGGGCCATACCGTAGCCCGGGGATCTTCGTTTATCCACACTAAGGACAAAGTTCGTTTCATTGCTGCCATAGCTATTGGCGAGTCGCGAAAAGAGGTCTAGCTTCATGCGCTGTTGCAGTGACCAAAGAGGGGTGGGTGACCACATGCAGCGCACACCACATCACAGGTCCAGATCGCGACGCGGACTTGCGGCGGCCGTGGCGGCCGGCGCACTGACCGCATCCCTGCTCGGCGGCAATGCCGCCAGTGCCAGGCCGTATCCCGGACCCGAGGAGTCCATGGCGACAACGTTGTCCCTGCCGTCGCCGCCCGGCGGTGCCGACGTGAAGGTACTGGTCTTCCATGCCTCCGCGTCCGAGGAGTCGCCGACGGTCGACGCCGGAATCGCGGCGATCGAGAAGATCGGGCTCACCGGCCCGGACGCGGGCCGCTTCAAGACAGTGGCCAGCGACGACCCTGCCGTCTTCACCAACGGAAAGAAGCTCGGCACGTACAACGCCGTCGTCTTCCTGACGGGCGGCGGCGATGTCCTGGATCCGGAGCAGGAAGCCGGTCTGGAGGCGTACATGGAGGCCGGTGGCGGCTTCCTCGGCATTCACGACGCGGCGCGCACCGAGCCGTACTCGGACTGGTTCACCGGCCTGGTCGGTGCCCGTCCGGCGGCCGACAGCCCCACCTCCGTACAGCGTGCGACGGTGGAGATCGGTGACCGGCAGCACCCGGCCACCAAGAACCTCCCGCTGGAGTGGAAGCGCCCCGACAAGTGGCTGAACTGGACGGAGAATCCGTCCGGCGACGTGCACACGGTGGCGCGCGTGCGGGAGATCACCTACAAGCCGGGGGCGAGCGCCAACGGCTGGGACCACCCGGTCTCCTGGTGCCGTGACTACGACGGCGGACGGTCCTTCTACACCGCGATGGGCGGTACGGTCGACAGCTTCGCCGAGGCCGACTTCCGTGACCACCTGCGGGGTGCGCTCGACTGGACGACCCGGATCTCGCAGGCCGACTGCAAGGCGACGATCACCTCCAACTACAAGGCGGAGCGCGTCACCCAGCCCAACCAGCCCGGCAAGAACGACCAGATCGGTGAACCGCACGGACTGGTGACCGCCCCCGACGGACGTGTGCTGTACATCGGCCGCGGCGGCGCCGACAGCAGTGTGCCGGTCGTGACCGACTGGGCCGACCCGAACGTCGGCAAGGGCCTGGGCCAGATCCACGTCTACGACCCGAAGACCAAGAAGGTCACCCTCGCCGGAGAGCTGACGGTGTTCGGCAACAAGGGCGGCGGCGACGAGCTGGTCAAGGTCGAGGAGGGTCTGCTCGGCATCGAGCTCGACCCGGACTTCGAGAAGAACGGCTGGGTGTACCTGCACTACACACCCCACGACAAGATCGACCGCGACAAGCAGATGGCGGTCCGTCAGGTCTCCCGGTTCACCATGGACCTGGCCACCAACAAGCTGGACCTCTCCTCCGAGAAGGTGCTGCTGCACTGGCCGGTCCAGATCCACAGCTGCTGCCACGCGGGCGGCGGCATGGCCTGGGACTCCAAGGGCAACCTGTACGTCGCGGCCGGGGACAACAACTCCTCGCAGTTCAGCGACGGTTACTCGGGCAACAACCCGGAGCCGAACTACAAGGGCGTCTCGTTCGCCGATGCCAGGCGGACCGCGGGCAACACGAACAACCTCAACGGCAAGATCCTTCGGATCCACCCGGAGGACGACGGCACGTACACCCTGCCCGAGGGCAATCTCTTCACCGGCAAGGAGACGGACGAGGGCGGCGGCAAGACCCGCGGCGAGATCTATGTGATGGGGGTGCGCAACCCGGCGAGGATCTCGATCGACAAGTCGACCGACACGCTGTACGCGGGCTGGGTCGGCCCCGACGCGGGCGAGCCGAGCACCACCTGGGGTCCGGCCAAGTACGACACGTTCGCCGCGATCACCCAGGCGGGCAACCGCGGCTGGCCGTACTGCATGGGCAACAAGCAGCCCTACCGGGACCGCAATCTGCCCGATCCGAGCAAGCCGCTCGGCTGGTACGACTGCGACCACCCCAAGAACGAGTCGCCCAACAACGACGGCCTGGTGAACCTGCCGCCGGTCACCGCCAACAACATCTGGTACTCGCCGCAGGGCGGTGGCGTGGACTACCCGCGCGACGAGAACGGCATCCCGAGCTACAAGGTGGAGGACCAGAAGGAGCTCCTGCCCTGGCTCAAGGGCGGCGGCCAGGCCACGATGAACGGCCCGGTCTACCGGTACGACGCGAAGGCCGGAGCCGACAAGTGGCCCTCGTACTGGGACGGCAAGTGGTTCGTCGGTGACTTCTACGACGACACCCAGCCCAGGCACGCCGTGCTCACCGACCCGAAGACGGTCGGCAAGGGCGGACTGCCCACGCACGCCGAGTCCCTCAAGGAGATCATCCCGGTCGGCGCGGACGGCATCCGCAACCTGATGGACTGGAAGTTCGCCCCGGACGGTTCGCTGTACGTCCTGGACTACGGGCGCGGCTTCTTCACCTCGGACTCCAAGTCCGCCCTGTGGCGCGTGACGTACAAGGGCGGCGCAGCGACCCCGGCCGTCAAGGACCTGGCCAGGAAGGCGGCAGTGCAGTGAGACACCGTTCGATCTTCTTCCGAAGGCGGTCGCGGCCGGCCCGGCTGTGGCTCGCGCTGCTGGGATCGTTCCTGATGGTGCTGGGGCTGACGTCGACCGCGGCCTACGGCCGTACGGCGGCCCCGGCCGACGCGGCGGCCGACCAGGTGCTCACCTGGACGGCGGGCAACCCGATCGACCACTACCTCTCCGCACCCGAGACGGCGGTGGCCGGCAAGGCGACCATCGTCTTCGAGAACAGTGAGGGCACCGGGAACAACACCGGGATGCCGCACACGCTGACCTTCAGCGTCTCGGACCCGGAGTTCAACAACGACGTACCGCTGAATCTGCTGGCCAACCCGGGCGACGACAAGGGCGGGAAGCAGACGGCGGAGGTCACCCTCACCCCCGGCCGGTACTTCTACCACTGCACCATGCCGGGGCACGAGGCCATGCAGGGCATCCTGACCGTGACCGACGGGGGCGGCGGTGAGGACACCACCGCACCCGAGACCTCGGCGAAGGTCGACGGCGACAAGAACGCGGACGGCGCCTACATCGGCCAGGCCACCGTGACCGTCGCCGCCACCGACGAGGGTTCGGGCGTCGACACCGTCGAGTACGCGGTCGGGGCCGACGGCGCCTGGCAGCCGTACAGCGCGCCGGTCGTCGTGGACGAGGTCGGGGCGCACACCATCCGCTACCGCGCCACCGACAAGGCGGGCAACGCCGCCGCCGAGAAGACGGCGGAGTTCACCGTCGCAGCACCGCCGACGGACGACACGACGGCGCCGGAGACCTCGGCGACCGTCTCCGGTGAGAAGGACGACCAGGGCCAGTACCTGGGCATGGCTACGGTCACCGTGACCGCATCCGACTCCGGGTCCGGCGTCAACACCATCGAGTACGCGGTCGGGGCCGACGGCGCCTGGCAGGCGTACACCGGTCCGGTGATGGTGCACGAGGTGGGGGCGCAGAAGATCCGCTACCGCGCCACCGACAAGGCGGGCAACGCCGCCGCCGAGAAGGCGGTGGAGTTCACCGTCGTCGAGCCGCCGGCCGAGGACACGACGCCGCCCGAGACCTCCGCGAAGGTCGCGGGCGACAAGAACTCCGACGGCGCCTACCTGACCAGCGCCAAGGTGACGGTCACCGCGACCGACGCCGAGTCCGGGGTGGACAAGATCGAGTACTCCCTCGACGGCGGCCCCTACCTGGCCTACGACGCCACGGTCATCATCGACCGGGTCGGCTACCACACCGTCGCCCACCGGGCCACGGACAAGGCGGGCAACACCTCCGAGGCCGGGCAGGTGTCGTTCACCGTCGCGCAGAGCGGCGGCGTACCGGCGCCGAACTGCCCGGAGTTCGACGAGCGGCTCACCGTCATCGTGGGCACCGTCGACACCGGGGTCCCCAACCGGATCACCGGTAACCGCTGCACGATCAACGAGCTGATCGAGGACGAGAAGGACTGGTCCTCGCACGCGCTGTTCCTCAAGCACGTGGACAAGGTTCTCGATCAGCTGTTCACCGCCGGTGTGGTCGACGCCCGCGAGCAGAAGAAGATCTACAAGGCCGCCAAGCAGTCGGGTATCGGCGAGCCGGGCCAGAACGAGGGCTACCGCAAGCTCTTCGACGGCACGGCCGCCTCGCTCGCCAAGTGGCAGCAGGTGGGCGGCGGACAGTTCGCACTGAACGAGGAGGAGGGCTCGATCACCAGCTCCACCACGGTGGACGGCATGGGGATGCTCTGGTTCCCGGGCCGGCAGTACGGCGACTTCTCGCTGAAGCTCCAGTGGCGGGACGACGCCCCCGCCGCGGGCAACGCCAACGGCGGTGTGTTCGTGCGCTTCCCGAACGTCCACGACAACCCGGAGGAGTCGAATCCGGAGTGGGTCGCCATCAAGTACGGCCATGAGATCCAGATCAACGACCGGCCGGACGGCGACATCTACAAGACGGGTTCCGTCTACGGATTCGACCGGGTCGGCCTCGCCGGCGCGGGAGTCACCCCCAAGGGCACCTGGAACGACTACGAGATCCGGGTGGTGGACCAGCACTACTCGATCTACCGCAACGGTGTCCTGCTGAACGAGTTCGACAACAACGGCGGTCAGCTCTTCGAGCCGCCGCGGGACGACGACCCGGGCACCGACGGCCGGCGGTACGCCTCCGGCTACATCGGGCTCCAGGTCCACAGCACCTCGGACGTGGTCTCCTACCGGGACGTCCGGATCAAGGAGCTGTAACCCCGGGCGTCCGGGACCTGTTCAGCCGGCCGCGGCCGCATGCTCCGGCATGTGGTCGCGGCCTCCCGGGTGCCGGTGGCGCCACACCCAGAAGACGGTGATGGAGACCAGCGACCAGGCAGCGAGCACCAGGAACGGGAAGATCCGCTGGTGCCCCTGGTAGTAGACGGCGGTGTGCTGGGCGTTGACGGAGGCACCGGGCGGCAGCCAGCGTCCGATGTGCCCGAGCAGCGACGGCAGCAGCGGCCAGGACACGGCCCCGCCCGAGGACGGGTTCCCCAGGAGCACCATCACGCCCCAGGTCGGCAGCATGGCCCAACGCCCGATCAGGGTGTTGAACATGGTGAAGACCATGCCGGACGTGAACATCGTGAACGCCAGGATCAGCCACGACTCGACGAACGGGAGATCGACGGCGCCCAGCCACCAGTCCACCACCGCGGCGATGGAGAACGCGCCGAGCAGCGAGTAGGCGATCGTGAACGCGATCCGTTCCAGCGGGATCAGGGACCGGGCGTGCACGCTGAGCTGGATGGATCCCACGAAGCCGACGATGACCGCGGCGAGCGAGATGTAGAAGAGCGCGAGTCCGCGCGGATCGCCCTTCTGGAGCGGTTTGACGTCCCTGAGGGAGACCGGGATGTCGAGCTTCTCCCCGACCTTCACCGCCGATTCGCCCAGCAGCTGGGCGACGGCGGCCCCGGAGGCACTGGCCACGTCGAGCGAGACCCCGGCGCTGCCGGACCGCACGATCGCGAAGACCTCCTGGTTCTCCAGTGCCTCACGGGCCTTGCCGGGGGTGGTGAAGACGTGGATGACCAAGGAGGCGTCCAGGGCCTTGTCCATCGCGGCGACGAACTCCTTGCCGCGGGCCGTGTCCGGCTCGCTGACCACGGCGGCCGGGATGCGGTGCGGGGTCGGATTGGCCATCGCGTACGTGTAGGAGCCGGCGAAGAGGCCGGCGGCGGCCGCGAGGATGAACAGCAGTACCGTCGCCGGGAAGTAGGGCGACTCCTTGTACGCCACCCACTTCTGTCTCCGGCTCAGCGGCCGGCCGTGTGCTCCGTGCGGCGGGGCGGGGTCCGGGCCGGTGCCGGGCTCGCTCATCCCTCACCGCCCTCGTCGTGCCGGGCGCGGCTGGGCTGGACCCGCTTGGGTTCGCCCGGCATCTTCGGGTACTCCGGCGGATAGGGCATGTCGCCGGGGCCGCCGTCGTCCTCGTGCCGGTCGGCGAGTTCGAGCAGGGCGTCGAGCCGGAAGGCCTCCTGGTCCATGTCGGCGTGCACATCGCCCTGTTCCGCGTACCGCTTCGGCATGGTCCGGATGTCGAAGTCGCGGGGTTCGGCGTCCTCGATCTCCTCCCAGCGCAGCGGGGCCGACACCGGGGCGTGCGGGAAGGGGCGTACCGAGTAGGCGGAGGCGATCGTCCGGTCCCGGGCGGTCTGGTTGTAGTCGACGAAGATCCGCTCGCCGCGCTCCTCCTTCCACCAGGCGGTGGTCACCCGGTCGGGCATCCGGCTCTCCAGCTCGCGTCCCACCGCGATGGCCGCCCGCCGGACCTCGGTGAACGTCCAGCGCGGCTCGATGGGGACGAAGACGTGGATGCCGCGGCCGCCGGAGGTCTTGGGCCAGCCGCGCAGCCCGTGCTCGTCCAGGACGGAGCGCAGCTCGACGGCGGCCCGGACCGCGTCGGCGTAGTCGGTGCCGGGCTGCGGGTCGAGGTCGATGCGCAGCTCGTCGGGGTGTTCGGTGTCCCCGCCGCGCACCGGCCACGGATGGAAGGTGAGTGTGCCGAGGTTGGCCGCCCAGATGACGGCTGCCACCTCGGTCGGGCACATCTCGCGGGCGGAGCGACCGCTCGGGAAGGAGATCTCGGCTGTGGGGATCCACTCGGGAAGGTTCTTCGGGGCGCGCTTCTGGTAGAAGAACTCGCCCTCGACACCGTCCACGAACCGCTGGAGCGTGGTGGGCCTGTTGCGCAGGGCGCGGATGATTCCCGGGCCCACGGCCAGGAAGTACTCGGCCACGTCCCGCTTGGTGTACCCCTTCTCCGGGAAGTATGTCTTGTCCGGGTTGGACAGCCGTACACCCCGTCCTGCCGCGTCCAGCTCCACCGCTTTGCCCGCTGCTGCCATGTCGCACACGGTAGGCCGGGCACACATATGCCGCATATCGGAGGACTCCGCTCGCCGTACGGTTCACAATCGGGGCATGGACCTGCCGGTGATGCCGCCCGTGAAGCCGATGCTCGCGAAGTCCGTGAAACGGATCCCGCCGGGCATGCAGTACGAGGCCAAATGGGACGGCTTCCGGGCGATCGTGCACCGGGACGGAGACGAGGTGGTGATCGGCAGCCGCACCGGGAAGCCGCTCACCCGCTACTTCCCCGAGCTGGTCGCGGCGCTCCGGGAGAATCTCCCGCCGCGCTGTGTCGTCGACGGCGAGCTCGTGGTCGCGTACGACGGCCGGCTCGACTTCGACCGGCTCAGCGAGCGCATCCATCCGGCCGACTCCCGGGTCAGGCTGCTGGCCGAGCGGACCCCGGCCGCCCTGGTCGCCTTCGACCTCCTGGCGCTGGGCGACGACTCGCTCATGGACACCCCGCAGGCGGACCGGCGCAGGGTGCTGGAGGCGGCGCTCGCCGATGCCTCGGCCCCCGTACATCTGGCACCGGCGACGACGGATCCGGACGTGGCCCGGGAGTGGTTCGAACAGTACGAGGGGGCGGGCCTAGACGGCCTCGTCGCCAAACCCCTCGATCTGCCGTACCGGCCGGACGCCCGGGTGATGTACAAGATCAAGCACGAGCGGACCGCCGACTGCGTCGTGGCCGGATACCGCTTCCACAAGAGCGGCCCGGTCGTCGGCTCGCTGCTGCTCGGCCTGTACGACACCGAGGGCGCCCTCCAGCATGTGGGGGTGTGCGCGGCCTTCACCATGCGGCGTCGCGCGGAGCTCGTCACCGAGCTCGAACCCCTGCTCACCGATGTCTCGGATCATCCGTGGGGCGCCTGGGCGGATGCCGAGGCGCACGAGCGGGCCCGGCTGCCCGGTGCACCGAGCAGGTGGTCCGGGAAGAAGGACATGTCATGGGTGCCGGTGCGCCCGGAGCGGGTCTGCGAGGTGGCGTACGACCACATGGAGGGTGACAGGTTCCGGCACACGGCCCAGTTCCGCCGCTGGCGGCCGGACCGCACCCCGGCCGGCTGCACCTACGCGCAGCTGGAGGAAGTGGTGCGGTACGACCTGGCCGAGGTGCTGTCCGGGGGCGGCTGACCGGGCCCCGGGTCAGTCGGCGGCCGGCGGGAGCGAGGGCGTGGTGCAGGGTTCGCCGGTCGGGCTCGGATCGGGTGACGGCGACTCGGTGGCCCCGGTGGTGTCGCTCGGGTCCGGCGAGGGGGAGTCCGTCGTGCAGCCCGGGTCGGGCTTCGAGGTGGTCGGGTCCGGGTCCGGGGTGGTGGTCGGGTCGGGGCTGTCGCCGGGATCGGGGGTGGCGGATCCGCTGTCGCTCGGCTCGGGTGAGGGGCCGGGGCCGGTGGGATCACCGGGGCCCGGCGTGCCCGGCCCGCCGGGCGAGGGCTCAGGTGTGCCCGGCGTCGTCGGCGTGCCGGTGTGGCCGGGCTGCGGGCCTACCTCGATGCCGCCGCCGCCCTTGTCGCTGCCGGGCCCGCCCACGGGGTGCTTCGGCTCGTTCGGGCTGCCCGCGCCGGGGCTCTCCGGCACGGGTCCCTCGCCGTCGCCGACCGGGTGGGTGCCCTTGCGGTAGAACTCCAGCCAGGACAGCACGGTGCGCAGATACGTGTCCGAGTGGTTGTAGCTGAGGATCGCCCGGTCGAGATCGGCCCGGACCGTCAGATCCCGCGACCCGGCGCACAGGTACGCCCCGGCCGCCAGTGCCGCGTCGTAGACGTTGCTCGGGTCGCTGCGGCCGTCCCCGTTGCCGTCCCTCCCCCAGTGCGCCCAGGTCGACGGGATGAACTGCATCGGGCCGACGGCCCGGTCATATGTCTTGTCCCCGTCGTACGCCCCGCCGTCGGTGTCCGGGATGTCGGCGAACCCCGCGCCGTTGAGCACCGGTCCCAGGATGGGCGAGAGCGTCGTGCCGTGCGCGTCTACCCGGCCGCCGCCCGCGTGTCCGGACTCGACCTTGCCGATGGCTGCCAGCAGCTGCCACGGCAGACCGCAGCCCGGGTCGCTGCGGCCCAGCGTGCTCTGCGCCTTGCGGTAGGCGGCGAGCACGGTGGCCGGAATGCCCGCCTCGGCCCACGAAGCGGCGACGGCCGGGCTCCGTTCGACGCCCGGCTTCGGAGGCTCCGGGCTTTTCAGCGGCGGCAGTTCGGTGTGGTAGGAGTCGTCGTTCGGTACCTCCGACCACGTGACCTCGTCGGTCTCCTGGCGCTGCTGGGGCGGTTCCTGCTTCGCGACGAGTCCCGGTGCCTGGGACGCGGTGAGCGCTGCCATCGCGGCGACGGCGGCCGCGGTGCCGCCGAGCCCGCGGCGCATGGTGCCGTTGAACCTCATGCGTGCTCTCCTCTTCCCCGGGTCACCGGGTGAACGTGTCGATGGCTGAGATCCGCCAGGTGCCGCCCCTGCGGACCGCGTCCACGGCGAACATGGCCGCCGCGTACGTCGTCTCCTGCGACTTGCCGGTACGCGTGTTGCTCTGGTCGGCGAAGATCAGCAGGTGGGCGCGGTCACCGTCCAGCAGTTCCACCCCGCTCCCGGTGACGGTGGTGGTGAGGACGAGCTTCTCCTTGGGCGCCTGCGCCCGTACGTCGGCGAGCATGTCCTTGTGCTGCTGGACGGCCTTGCCCACCAGGTAGTTCTTCACCGCGGCGTCGGCCTTGGCCGGCGAGGCGTAGTTGTACGAGAACACCGCCCCCACCGCCTCGGTGATCTGCCCCTTGACCTCGCTGGTACGGCTGATGTCGGTGAGTGCGGTGTTCTGCCGGCCGGGCTCGTCACGCAGGCTGCCGGCGGAGGTGAACGCCCAGGCGGCGAAGGCGCCGAGAAGTACGGTCAGGGCGCAGAGGACGGCGGGCAGCCTGATCCGGAGGACGGGCGGCCGCCGCGCGGCCCGTGGTTCCTCCGCCTCCTCCCCCGCCCCGGGCTCGTCCTCGGCATCGGCATCGGCGCCTGTGCCTGTGCCGCTGTCCGTGTCGGGCTCGTCGGCTGCGGCGACGGTGCTGCTGCGGCGCGGGGTGGCCGTCGTGGCGGTACGCTCCGCCGCGGCGACGGTGGCCAGACGGCGCTGACGGTTGACGAGGTGTCGGGTGGTCGACATGTCCGGGGGTCCTCTCGGTGCGGGGGTGGGAGTCGGTGGCCTCGGAGCCTCAGCCGGCCGTGTTGCCGACGGGTGCCTGGCCGAGGGCGCTGAGCTTCCACCCTTCGGAGGTACGGGTGAGCTGCCCGAGCATCCGGCTCTCCTTCACCGCGGGTTTGCCCTTCGGCGCCGTCACGGTCACCCGCAGCGCCACCATGACCCCGGCCTTGCCGGCCCGGTCGTCCAGCTCCGTGACCGCGCCGGACAGCACCTGGGCCGTGCTGACGGTCTTCGCCTCCTTGATCTGCTTCACGAACGCGCCCCGCCCGTCGATGAGTTGCTGGTGCAGGTCGCCGGTGGTGGAGTCCTCCCAGCTGTCCAGCCCCTTGTCCAGCTTCTGGTGGTCCAGCGTGTTCATGTTCTGCACGGCCTGCTCACCGGCGGCCAGTGCGTCGTCGCGGGTCCGTGCGTACGCCGCGGAGCCGTCGTGGGATGCCTGGTAGCGGGACACTCCGCCCCAGCCCGCCGCGCCGGCCGCCG
Source organism: Streptomyces sp. NPDC127177 (assembly GCF_042672475.1). Classification (NCBI taxonomy): domain Bacteria; kingdom Bacillati; phylum Actinomycetota; class Actinomycetes; order Kitasatosporales; family Streptomycetaceae; genus Streptomyces; species Streptomyces sp. NPDC127177. Next base: position 36,981 of record NZ_JBHXUW010000021.1, on the reverse strand, counting down.
CGACCGTCAGCACGATCGCCGCCGCCACCAGCGGATTCCTCGTCGTCCGTACCCGTGCCATTGCTGTCTCTCCCCTGCCGCCGGCTCTGTGCTGTGTCTCGGTACTGCTGGCTGTCTGGCTACCTGGAGGTGATCTCGACGATCGTCCAGCGCCCGTCGCGCAGTCGGGCGGTGACGGAGAGCTGGGCCGCCGCCGTGCTGGCGGCCTTGCCCTTGCGTTCGTAGACCTGGTCGAGGAAGACGAGCAGGTGGGCGCTGTCCTTGGTCAGCCGGGTGACTCCGGCCCGCACCACATGGGTGGTGAGGGTCAGCTTCTGGTCGGCCGCCTGCTTCTCCACCTGGCCGAACAGTGCCGCGTACTGCTGGAGCGCCTTGCCCGCCAGCAGTTGCTTCGCGGACTCCTTGGTGACAGCGGTGGCTGAGGGGCTGTAGGAGAAGACCTTGCCGAGCGCGTTGGTGACGTCCCCCGCGACCCTGGTGGTCGCCGCGCTGTCGGTGAGCGCCGCATTGGATGTCGCGGGGGTGTCGCGCAGCTGACGGCCCATGACGAACAGTCCGCCACCGGCCACGAGCAGCGCGAAGGCCAGTGCGCCCGCCGCCCAGCGCAGCGTGCGGCGGCCCGCTCCGGATGCGGGAGCCTCCCCTGCCGGTTCGTCCGTACCGGGCTCTTCCTCGGGCGCCCCGACGTACTCCTCCACATCCGTCCCGGTGGTCACGACCGCCGCCCCTCCCTGCCGCCTCATGTGCCGCTCCCGACCGGTATCGCCGTCAGCGCCTTGATCTTCCAGCTGTCCGGGGTCCGGGCGAGGGTGGCCTCGAAACGCTTGCGCTCGGTGCCGCCCTTGCCGGTGCGCGGAGTGACCCGGACGTCGACGGTCGCGATGAGCTGCGCGGTGCCGGACCGCTCGTCGAGCGCTGTGAGCGCCGCGTCGGTGACCGTTCCCTTCGCCGTGGAACCTGACTTGGTCAGCTCGCTCGCGTCCTTGGTCCGGGTGCGCCCGAGCTGTTCGTGCAGTGGGCCGGTCGAGGAGCCGAGCCATGCGCCGAGGCCCGCGTCCACGCTCTCGGCGTTCCTGCCGTCCAGGCTGTTGAGCCGGGCGAGGTGCCGCTTGCCGTCGGCCAGCGCGGTGTCCCGGCTCTTGGCGTAGGCGAGGTCGTCGTCACCGCGTGCCTGGGCGTACGACCAGCCCCCGAGTGCGCAGATCAGTGCGGCGACGAGCAGTGCGGCCCAGCCGCCCAGCGTTCTCGTACGGGATGTCATGAGCCGCCTTTCCGGCCGAGTCCCAGCAGTCCGGCCATTCCGTCGGCGGCCGGGGCGGTGTCGCCCGTGACGCCGAGGGCTCCGGGAAGCCGGTCCGTCTTCGTGCCGTCGCCCAGGAGCATCGAGCCGGGCTTGGCCGGCGGGGGCAGCGCCCCGCCCTTCGGTGCGTTCGCGCTGCCCCGGACGTTGATGCCGGTTCCGGGCGACGAGGTGCAGCGGGCCTTGGTGTTGAGTGCGGGTCCGGCCGTGACGTCGAGCCCGTTTCGGTAGGTCGTGCCGCTGTAGCCCGAGGTGCAGGGCAGTGGCTCGAAGAAGGTGACGGACATACCGAACCGGGCGCCGTTCTCGTCCACGGCACTGGCACCGGCAGCGGCCACCGCCGGGAGCTTGACCAGCAGTTCCTCAAGGCCGCGCTGCCGGGTGACGGCGACGTCGGAGGTGGTGAGGAGGTTGGCGACGACGACACCGAAGCTCGGGTCGAGGTCCCGCAGGAGTCCGCTGATCTGCCCGGTCGCGTCGGGGGCGGCCGCGATCAGCTTCCGCAGGTCGGTGTCGGATCCCTTGAGTTCGGCGGCCAGTTCCTTCGCCCCGGACGCGAAGCCCTTGAGCGCGTCGCCCTGTTCGGCCTGGGTACGCAGCACGGTCTCGCCGTCGGCCATCAGCCGGGTGGTGACGGGGAGTGCGTCGTCGGCCGCCCGGACGAAGTCGCTGCCGGAGTCCAGCAGCACCTGGAGGTCGTCCCCGCGTCCCTCGAAGGCGGTGCCGAATTCGTCGACGACGGTACGCAGGGACTCCAGGTCGACGGAGCCGGCGAGGTCGTCGACGCTGGTGAGTACGTCGGTGACGGGGGCCGGAACGGTGGTGTCGACCTGGTCGATGACGGAGCCGTTCGCCAGGTACGGGCCGTCGGTGCGGCTCGGCCGCAGATCGACGTACTGCTCGCCGACCGAGGAGAGGTTGGCGACGACGGCCTTCAGCGCGTCCGGGATGGGCGGGGCGTCCTTCTCGATGCGCAGTTCGGCCTCCACCCCGTCGTCGGTGAGCTCGATGGGACCGACCCGGCCCACGGACACGCCCCGGTAGGTGACGTTGGAGTGGGTGAACAGGCCACCGGTCTGCGGGAGCTGGATCTTGACGGTGTAGTAGCTGCGCATGCCGACGTAGTGGCCGAGGTCGGCGTAGCGCACCCCCAGGTAGCCGAGGACGAGCACCGCGATGATCAGGAAGGCGATGTTCTTGAGCCGGACGGCCAGGGTGATCATCGGTTGCTCCCTTCCGTTCCGGAGGTGGTGACCGAGGGAAGGGGCAGCGGCAGTGCGGCGGCGGAGTTCCGGGCGTTGCCGCCCGGGACGGCCGCGGGCGTACCGCCCGACGACAGGATCGGCGGGATGATCTGGGTGCCGGGCAACGCCGTCACATCCAGGTAGACGTTGAGGTAGTCGCCCTTGACCCCGTTGAGGACCTCGTCCGTGAACGGGTAGGTCATCAGCACCTGGAGGGAGTCCGGCAGGTCCTGGCCCGAGTCGGCGAGGGCCTGGAGGGTGGGGCCGAGTGCCTTGAGGTCGGCGACCATGTCGTCCTTGCTCCTGTTCACCGTGTCGACGGCGACGGTGGAGAGCGTGTCGAGCGAGCGCAGCATGGTGAGCAGCGATCCGCGCTGCTTCTCCAGGACCTTCATTCCGGGGCTGAGCCCGGTGAGGACCGTGCCGACGTCCTGTTTACGGGTGGCGAGGGTGGCGGAGAGCCGGTTGACCCCGTCGAGGGCGTCGGTGATGTCCTCCTTGTGGCCGTCCAGGTTCGTGACGAGGGTGTTGACCCGGCCGAGCATGGAGCGGACCTGGGGTTCCTGTCCGGCGAGCGCCTTGTTGAGCTCGGTGGTGATGGTCTTGAGCTGGTTGATGCCGCCGCCGTTGAGGAGCATCGACAGCGCACCGAACACCTCCTCGACCTCCGGGTTCCGGTTGGTCCGGGCCAGCGGGATGCGGTCCCCGTCGGCGAGGGCGCCCTTGGCGGTCCCGGAGGCGGGGGGCGAGAGCTGGATGTACTTCTCGCCGAGCAGGCTGGACTGTTCCAGGTGTGCGTAGGCGTTCGCGGGGAGTCTGATCCTCCCGTTGACCCGCATGGTCACTCTGGCGTTCCAACTGCCCGGGGCCAGCGAGATCTTGGTGACGCGGCCGACGGCCACGTCGTTGACCTTCACCGAGGACTGCGGGGCGAGGCTGAGTACGTCCCCGAACTCGGCGGTGATCTCGTAGGGGTGGTCGCCGAGGTCCGCCCCGCCGGGCAGCGGCACCTGGTCGATGCCGCTGAACGAGGGCAGGTCGACGGTGGTGGCCACCAGGGCCAGGCCGACGGCCACCGCGAGTACGGCGGCGACTCCGGTCGTCCGGGCGCCGGGTCTGCGCAGGACGCGGCTCATCGCTTCGCCCCCTTCTTCTGCGTGGCGGTCTTCTCGGGGGTGCCGTAGACCGTGCCCACGGCGGGCAGCGGCAGTGCGGGCAGGGCCTTCTGGCGGGCGGTGTCCACGGGTGAGAGGCCGGCGGGCGTGGAATCGGTGAGCGGTCCGCCCATGGAGAGTTCGTTGAGGTTGGTGCGGCCGTTGAGCGTGCGGTTCAACGGGTCGTAGGCCTTGATCACGTTGTCCGCGGCGAGCGGCAGGGTGTCCATCGCCTCGGCGAGCGAGGCACGCTGGTCGACCAGGGCCTGGGTGATCGGCACCAGGGCGTCCACGTTCGCCTTCAGGGCGCCGCGGTTCTTCTTGATGAAGGTCTTGACCTGGCCGAGGGCCGTGCCGAGTTCCTTCAGGGCCGCGCCGAGGTTCTTCTTGTCGTCGGCGAGGAATCCGGTGACCGAGTCGAGCTGTTGTTCGGCCTCGCGGACGTTGCCGTCGTTCTCCTTCAGCATGGTCGTGAAGGTCTGCAGGTAGGACAGGGTGTCGAAGAGGTTCCCGCTGCTCTTGTCGAGGGTCTTCGTCGCCTTGCCGAACTGTTCGATGGAGTTCCCGATGGCCTTTCCGTTGCCGTCCAGGTTCTTGGCGCCGGTGTCCAGGAGCCGGGCCAGCGCACCGTCGGAGTTGGCACCGTCGGGGCCGAGCGCGGTGGAGAGTTCGGTGATCGAGGCGTACAGCTGGTCGACCTCGACCGGGGTCGCGTTGTGCGAGGCGGGCAGTTCGGCCTCGTCCGCGAGTACCGGCCCCCCGTCGTACGCGGGGGCGAGCTGGACGTACCGGTCGGCGACCAGGCTCGGGGCGACGACCACGGCGTGCGCGTCCTTGGGCACCTTGACGCCCTTGTCGACGCGGAGCCTGACCTTGACCTCCTTCCCCGTGGGCCGGACCGATTCGACCGTGCCGACCTTCACTCCGAGGATCCGCAGGTCGGATCCGGCGTACACGCCGGTGGCCTGGTCGAAGTAGGCGGTGACGGTCGTCCTGCCCTCGTCGTCCAGGGCCATCACCCCGGAGGTGGCCGCGACGGCCACGACGGCGAGTCCGGCACCGATGCCGACGATGCGCGTGAGTCTCATGTCAGCGGCCGCCTTGCTGCTTGGGTGGCATGCAGCCGGTCGCCGGGGGCGTGCCGGCCGGGAGGTAGTCCTTGGGGACGACTCCGCAGACGTAGTTGTCGAGCCAGCGGCCGTTGCCGAGTGTGTTGCCGACGAGCCGGTTGTAGGAGCCGGAGAGCGCCAGCACCTTGTCGAGGCTCTTGCGGTTCTTCACCAGGACGGCTGTGACCCTGCCGAGCGAGTCCAGGGTCGGCTTCAGCTGCTTGTTGTTGTCCGCGACCAGGCCGGTGAGCTGGGTACCGAGGTCGCGGGTGCCGGTGAGCAGCAGATGGATGGAGTCGCGGCGGGCCTGGATCTCGCCGAGGAGCAGGTTTCCGTCCTCCAGCAGGGTTTCGAAACTGCTCTTCTTGTTGGCGAGGGTCCGGGTCAGCTGCTTGCTGCCCTTGAGGAGCGTGGCCAGCTGGGCGTCCCGCTGGGAGACGGTCCTGGAGAGTGCGGAGAGACCGTCGGCGGCGCTCTTCACGTCCGGCGGCGAGTCCTTGAAGGTGGCGGAGATCGTCTCGAAGCTCTTGGCGAGCTGTTCGGTGTCGATGTCGCCGATGGTCTCGCCGAGTCCGTTGAACGCCTGGGTGACGTCGTAGGGGGAGGTGGTGCGGCTCGCGGTGATGCGCCGGTCCGGGTCCTGGGGGCCGGTGCCGAGCGGGTCGACGGCGAGGTACTTGTCGCCGAGCAGTGTCTTGATGGCGATGCCCACGGTGGAGGAGTTGCCGATCCAGGCGTCCTTGACCCGGAAACTGACCTTCACCTGGGCTCCGTCGAGCGAGACACCGGTGACCTCGCCGACCTTGACGCCGGCGATCCGTACCTCGTCGCCGTCCTCGAGCCCGGCGGATTCGGTGAAGTCGGCGGTGTAGGTGGTTCCGCCCCCGATGAAGGGCAGCGAGTCGGCGCGGTAGGCGCCGAAGCCGATGAGGGCCAGGACGAGGAGTCCGGCGATGCCGATGGCGACGGGACTGCGTTCCCGCAGGGGTCTGATTCTCATGCCAGGCACCTCGGCTGGGTGATCGCGATGCCGGTGGGCGGCGTGCTGCCGTCCTCGGTCGTCACACCGCTGACCTTGGCTTCGCAGAGGTAGAGGTTGAGCCAGGATCCGTACGAGGCGAGCCGGCTGATCGCCTCCATCTTGGCGGGGGTCTTCTTGAGGAAGTTCTCGATCTGCGGGGTCCCCTTGCCCAACTGGTCCGACAGGCGCCCGAGTTGCTTGATGTCGTTCTTGAGTGGCTTACGTCCGTCCTGGAGCAGGTCGGCCGTGACGGTGGTGAGCGCGCCCATCGCGGTGACCGCCTGCCCGAGCGGTTTGCGGTCTCCGGAGAAACCGGTGACGAGCTTCTGGAGCGTGTCGACGAGGTCGTTGAAGCCGGCCTCCCGGTCGTTCACGGTCTTCAGCACCGTGTTGAGGTTCTTGATCACCTCACCGATCACCTTGTCCTTGGCCGCGACCGTGGTGGTCAGTGAGCCGACGTGGCGGAGGATGCTGTCGACGGTGCCGCCCTCGCCCTGGAGCACCTGGACGATGGAGCCGGCCAGCTGGTTCACATCGGGCGGGGACAGCCCTTCGAACAGCGGCTGGAAGCCGTTGAAGAGCTGGGTGAGATCGAGCGCGGGCGTGGTGCGCGAGAGCGGGATGGTCGCTCCGGCGGCGAAGCTCCTGCCGACCGGTCCCGCGCCCTGGTCGAGGTCGACGTAGCGCTGGCCGACCATGTTGAGGTACTTGATCGAGGCGGTCACCGAGGCGGGCAGGCTGCGCCCCTTGCGGACGGCGAAGCCGACCTCGGCAAGGCGCCTGTCCACGACCTCGATGGACTCGACCTGCCCGACCTTGACGCCGGCGATCCGTACGCTGTCGCCGACGATCAGTCCGGTGGCGTCCGTGAACCTCGCCCTGTACGTGGTGGTTTCGCCGACGCCGGTGTTGGCGATGGAGAGCCCGAGGACGGTGGTGGCCAGGACGGTCACCACGATGAAGACGATCGATTTCGCGAGCGGTCCCGCGAGGGAGCGGCGCTTCACTTGAGCTTCACCTCCGCACCGCGGAAGGCCGGACCGATGAGCACGCTGCTCCAGTCGGGCAGGGTCTGCGGCTGGACTTTCAGTGAGGGAGCGACCAGTTCGTTGACGAGCCGGCTCTCCTGCGGGGAGTTGGGCATGCCCAGGGAGGCGTCCGTGGCCTTGGCTCCGGTGTCGCTCCGCCGGTCCGCGGACGCCTTGTCGGCGGGGGCGGGTGATCCGGCCGCACGTCCGTCGGCCGTCGGCGCGGTCGTGCCGACGTACGGCACGGAGTAGCAGTGCGGCCCCCCGGTCGCGTCATAGACCGGGGTGTCCTTGCCGGCCACGTACTTCCCCCTGGATTCGACGGACTTGAGGGTCACGTGCAGGCCGGGCTGTCCGGTGCCCTTTCCGAGTGCCTTGTCCATGGCCGGGACGAATCCGGCGACCGTCCGCAGGGTGCAGGGGAACTCGGCGGAGTACTTCGCGAGGAGTTCCAGCGTCGGTCTGCCGGTGGCGGAGAGCCGGATCAGGTTGTCCTTGTTCTCCTGGAGGAAGGAGGTGAGGTCCTGCGCGGAGGCGGTCGTGGAGCCGTAGAGGTCGGCGAGCTCCGCCTGCTGGTCGGCGATGGTGCCGCTGGTGGTGGTGAAGTCGGTGAGGGCGTCCAGGACGTCGGGGGCCGCGTCCCCGTACACCCTGCTCACCTTGACGAGCTGCTTGATATCGGCGTTGAGCGTGGGGAGTTGGGGGTTGAACTTCGCCAGGTGCGCGTCGAGGGTGACGAGCGTGTCGCCGAGCTTCTCGCCGCGCCCGCGCAGTGCCTGGGAGACCGCGTTGAGGGTGGCGGAGAGCTTCTCCGGCTTCACCGCCGTCAGCAGCGGCAGGACGTTGTCGAGGACCTCTTCCAGTTCGATGGCGTTGCTGGAGCGGTCCTGCGGGATGACGGCTCCGGCACGCAGCGTCTGCGCGGAGGGGACGGACGGCGGTACGAGCGCCACGAACCGTTCGCCGAAGAGTGTGGTCGGCAGCATCTGGGCGGTGACGTCGGCCGGGATCCGGTCGAGCTCGTCGGGCTTGATCGCCAGGGTGAGCCGGGCGCCCCGGCCGTCGGCCTCGATGTGCCGGACCTGTCCGACGACGACTCCGCGCAGCTTGACATCGGCGTTGTCGTGCATTTCGTTGCCGACACTGCCGGTCCGTACGGTCACGGTGGCGTCGTCGGTGAAGTCCTTGTTGTACACGGCGACCGACACCCAGATGAGCAGGACGGGCACGAGCAGGAAGGCCACTCCGGAGAGTCTGCGGCGGGTGGACTGCGTGGTCCGGGTCTGCATCAGCCGGCCACCTTCACCGTCGTCGTGGCGCCCCAGATCGCGAGCGAGAGGAAGAAGTCGGTGACGCTGATCAGCACGATCGCGTTGCGCACGGACCGGCCGACCGCCACTCCCACCCCGGCGGGCCCACCCGTGGCGTGGAAGCCGTAGTAGCAGTGGGCGAGGATCACCATCACGCTGAAGATCAGCACTTTGAGCACCGACAGCAGCACGTCCTGCGGGGACAGGAAGAGGTTGAAGTAGTGGTCGTAGGTGCCGGCCGACTGCCCGTTGAACAGGACGGTGACGTAGCGGGAGGAGACGTACGAGGAGAGCAGCCCGATCGCGTACAGCGGGATGATGGCGACGACCCCGGCGATGATGCGGGTGGTGACGAGGTAGGGCATGGACCGCACGCCCATCGCCTCCAGGCCGTCGATCTCCTCGTTGATGCGCATGGCGCCGAGCTGGGCGGTGAAGCCCGCTCCGACGGTCGCGGAGAGCGCGAGCCCGGCGACGAGCGGGGCGATCTCACGGGTGTTGAAGTAGGCGGAGATGAAGCCGGTGAAGGCCGCGGTGCCGATCTGGTTGAGGGCCGCGTACCCCTGGAGGCCGACGACCGTGCCGGTGGCCAGGGTCATCGCGATCATCACGCCGATGGTGCCGCCGACGACCCCGAGGCCGCCGCTGCCGAAGGCGACTTCGGCCAGGAGGCGCTGGACCTCCTTGAGGTAGCGGCGCAGGGTCCTGGGGATCCAGACCAGTGCCCTTATGTAGAAGGTGAGTTGGTCGCCGGATCGGTCGAGCCAGCTGAGCATCGACATCGGTCAGCTCCCCTTCGCGGGGACGATCTGGAGATAGATCGCCGTGAGGATCATGTTCACGAAGAACAGCAGCATGAAGGTGATGACGACGGACTGGTTGACCGCGTCCCCGACCCCCTTCGGCCCGCCTCGCGGGTTCAGACCGCGGTAGGCGGCGACGATGCCCGCGATGAAGCCGAAGATCAGTGCCTTGATCTCGCTGATGTAGAGGTCGGGCAGCTGGGCGAGGGCGGAGAAGCTGGACAGGTAGGCGCCGGGGGTGCCGTGCTGGAGGATCACGTTGAAGAAGTAGCCGCCGAGCGTGCCGACGACGGAGACCAGCCCGTTGAGCAGGACGGCCACCAGCATGGTGGCCAGCACCCGCGGGACGACGAGCCGCTGGACGGGTGAGACGCCCATGACCTCCATCGCGTCGAGCTCCTCGCGGATCTTGCGCGATCCGAGGTCGGCGCAGATGGCCGATCCGGCGGCCCCGGAGACCAGCAGCGCCACGATGATCGGGCTGGCCTGCTGGATGACGGCGAGGACGCTGGCGCCGCCGGTGAACGACTGGGCGCCGAGCTGCTGGGTGAGGGAGCCGACCTGGAGGGCGATGACCGCGCCGAAGGGGATGGAGACGAGGGCGGCGGGGAGGATGGTGACGCTGGCGACGAACCAGAACTGCTCGATGAACTCCCGCACCTGGAAGGGCCGGCGGAAGGTCTCGCGGCATACCGTCCCGGCGAGGGTGAAGAGTCGGCCCGTCTCGCGCAGCGGGGCGAGCAGCCGGGTCGGACGTCTCTCCTCGGGCGTCTTCTCCGGCACCCGGTCCGCCGGCGGCTCGGGCGGCCGCACCGGCATGGGGGCGGTCACGGGCGTCCACCGCCCGCGGCCGGGCTGTAGCTGTTGAGGATGGCCGTGCGGGCGGCCTCCGGGAGCTGCCCCATCATCGACATGACCCGCTCCCGGCGGCGCAGCGCGCCCTGTCGCACGGGCAGGCCGGGCGACGGCTCGAGCTGCGGTACGACGGTGCGCGGCGCGTTCGCCGAACTGATGCCCTGTCCGTAGCCGTTGACCTCCTCGGCGGCGAGGGTGGCGGCGTCCTTCTCCTCGGACATCCCGATGGGCCCCTCGCGGCGGCCGGAGAGGAACTGGGAGACGACGGGCAGGTCGCTGGTCAGCAGCACCTCGCGCGGCCCGAAGGTGACGAGGTTGCGGCAGAAGAGCATGCCCATGTTGTCCGGGACGGTGGCCGCGATGTCGAGGTTGTGGGTGACGATCAGCATCGTCGCGTCGATCTGCGCGTTGAGGTCGATGAGCAGCTGGGAGATGTAGGCGGTGCGGACCGGGTCGAGCCCCGAGTCCGGCTCGTCGCAGAGGATGATCTGCGGGTCCAGGACGAGGGCACGGGCCAGGCCGGCACGCTTGCGCATACCGCCGGATATCTCACCCGGCAGTTTGTCCTCGGCGCCGAGGAGGCCGACGATGTCGATCCGCTCCATGACGATCCGGCGGATTTCCGATTCCTTCTTGCGGGTGTGCTCACGCAGGGGAAAGGCGATGTTGTCGAACAGGGACATCGACCCGAAGAGCGCGCCGTCCTGGAACATGAGACCGAAGAGCTTCCGGGTCTCCATGATCTTCCGCTCGGGGCTGTTCACCATGTCGACGCCGTTGATGAGCACCCGGCCCTGCTCGGGCTTGAGCAGACCGATGATGGATTTCAGGAAGACGGTCTTTCCGGTCCCGGAGGGACCGAGCATGACACTCACTTCGCCGGCGGGCAGGGTGAGGCTGACGTCCTGCCAGATGTTCTGCTTACCGAAGGATTTCGTAAGGCCTTCAACGACTACTTCGATTCCCATCGGCCCCCCTCGACTTGTCGGTGAACGAAGTCATCTGTCAGCGCTCCGGCTCTGAGAAATCCAATGGCGGCTCGTCACACATGCACCAGGAGGCGCACGTTATGTCCGCCGAATCCGCCAGGACAAGCTGTTGAACAGCGGAAATCGACGAACAGGATGCTCGATGTGGATCACTTGTCACCGAGTGACAAAGCCGTACGGCGGCCTTGTCGGAATCTGCGCAAGATCTCCGGCGTGCATGTCGGGTCCCCACCCCATGAGGCCGGGGCCATGAGACCCCGACAGCGGCAGAACCGCCCCTGGTCCTGGGACGCTACGGCTCGGTAACCTGCCTTCGCAATAGCGGTTCCTGAACTTTCTGCACGGTTGTTTTCGGCAGCGTTGTTTTTGTACGGAGGTGAGCAACGGCCCACGCGGGCTTGTCGCCGAGTGAGCCTTTTGGGAGCGACCGTCGCCCTCGCCGTACTCACTTCCGTATGGAACGGCGCATGAAGATGCCCGCTCCGCCCGGCAGATTTCCCGGACGGAGCGGGCGTCTTCATGCAACGGGGATTCGGCGCTGCCGGCTATTCCTGCCCGCTACTTCACCGCGGAGTGCCAGTACTGGGAAAGCACCTTGCCGGCGTCGGGAAGGACGGTCCCCGGGGCGGTGAGCGCCCCGCTGTACGTCGCGGCGTTGTTCAGTGTGAGGTGGTTGTTCCCGGAGGCGGACGGCAGACCCGTCTTCAGGTTCACCGCCCAGCTCAGGACTCCGCCCAGACCGCAGCCGGTGGCCTTCGGCACGGAGAACGTGGTGTCGCCCTGGTCGTTCCCGGTGAGCGCGAACCTCAGCATCGCGCCCTCGGTGGCGTTGGGCGTACCGTCACCGTCGAACCGCTGGATGGCGACGGCGGGAGCCGTGGTGTTCTGCGGACGCAGAATCACGGGGTCCGAAGCCGAACCGATGTAGCAGTTCGAGCCGAGGAGCGGGTTCTCCAGGTGAATCCGCACGGGCAGCTTCACGATCGGCTGCCCGGTCGTCAGCCCGGCCGGCAGATTGAACTCGGTGGGCGTACCGGCGGATTCCACCGTCGCCTTCACCTTGTTCAGGCTGACGTCGGTGATCTGCCGGCACACGGCGGTGACGACCGGGATGTCGCTGGGACACATGAGTCCGAGCAGCCCGCCGGGGATGGTCGTCGGCGCACCCACGAGCGATCCGCCGGCCGGCGGGATGACCTTGAACGTACCGGCGGCCGTGTCCTGGATGACACCGAACTGCATGTCGTTGGCGCCGGTGGTGGCCTCCGTACTGCCCAGCTTGATGGCGCCGCCTGGCGAGTACGAGGACACGCAGGACGCGACCAGGTCCTGGCCGTCCGCCGCGAGCATCGCGGGGTCGTCGACGGGGCAGCGGGAGAAGGGCGCCCAGTCCCCGTTGAGGTCCGCGGCGGCGACGGCAGCGGAGGCGGAAAGAGGGGTCAGCGGGATCGCGACCACCGCGGCGGCGCCGGCGGCGAGCAGGCCGGTGCGCCATCTCTTCGGGACAGCTCTCATTACTCCCTCAATTCATGATGGTGGGCCGAGCGGAACGGAATGACTCTTTTTCGGCGGAGAACGCGGCGGGACCGGAAGTGGTTCAGCGCTGCGGCCTGGGAACCTTCACCGGCTGGCTGTCCTCCGTGCACACGACCGGGTCGTGCTGCGCCGCGGCGCAGGGCGGCGCCTGGACCTGTTTCACGGCCCCGGGAACCCCCGATATGGAGGCGGTGAAGATGTCGTCCAGGTCCTCACCCACCCCGCACCCCGAGAACGGCGGCAGGGTGACCTGGCCGGTGAGGACGCCGCCGGTGACCAGTGTGTATCCGGTCTGGACACCGTCCTTGAGAACCATTTCCCCCCGCAGTGGCAGGGTGAACGGGCGCTCGGTACGGCAGTTGGCGCCGACATCCAGGGCGACGCCGTTGACCTTGACGTCATGCAGCCGCAGTTGGAGCTGGAGCTCGATGGTGGTCGTGCCCTCGCTGTTGCCGGGGCCGAGGATCTTCAGGTCGGAATGGATGTTGGGCGCCGGATTGCCGTCCGGACCGGCGGCCGGCGGGATCTGGGTCATCTCCAGGGTCGCGGTCGTCGGCATGAATCCGAAGGTCAGGAACGTACTTGTGGCGGGCGGCAGTTGTGGCTTGCCCCGATAGTCCAGGATCACCGTCGAATCCTGGATCAGGTGGACGAGACCGTCCTGGATGTTGATCACCGTCGCGCCCTGCTCGATCTGCGCGCACGCGACCGGGAACAGTGTGGCGCCCTTGAGCTTGGCGACGTTCGCATAGCCCGTGACATAGGCGTTCAGACTGAACTGGTCCTCCGGATCGCCCACGCAGGGCGGTGCCTCACCGTCCTGCAGGGTCGGCTTCGCAGGGGCGTCCCCCTTCGGCGTCGCCTCGTCACGACCGTTTCCGGTGCTCCCGGAGGTCTTGTCCTCACCGGTCCCGGAGGGTTCCGGGGAGGGCCATTCGGGGTCCCCGGCGATCCGGACCGCTCCGAGCGCCAGGTCCTGGTCCGGCTCCGGAGTACATGTCAGCTGTACGGCCGCCGGCTCGGCGGCCGGGTCGTCGGTCTTGGGAGAGGTCAGCAGGGCCGTCAGCCTCTGCGCCGTGAAGGTGAGATCGCCGGACGAACCCGCGGTCACCGACGGGACGTCACCGGAGGAGGCGAGCGCGAACTCCCCCGCCTCGGGAACGGCCACCGGGTCGTCGGAGGTTCCGATCCACACGCTCTCGGCCGTGTGGTCGCCCTGTGCCACACCCATGGTGAGCTGGGTCTCGACCTCGACGCCCGTCGCCCCGAAATCGGCCAGATCCGGGAGTCCGGTCTCGGGCAGCGTCAGCTCGGTGCTCACGTTCCTGAGCTGAACGGGCTTGTCGACCGCTCCCTCCTCCGGAACGGTCGCGGAGACGCGGACCGAGATCTTTTCGGTCCCGGAGGGAAAGTCGCAGCCGTAATACACGTCCATGCGAACGTCACGGTCACCGGCGGATGCCTGCGCACCGGGAATCATTCCGGCCATGAGGACCGCGGCCAGAACGGCTCCGCTCCGCGCCGTCACACGCCCACGGCTCCGCCCCGCGTTCCCGCGCATCATCATCCCTCGTCATTCCCTTCCATCGACGGTGCAGACCGCACGGCAGGGGCCCCGCGGTGCGGTCTGCTGAGCGTTCGGCTGTCCGGCGGCCCGGCAGTCCGTCAGCTGCCGATGATGCTCGTGATGCCGGTGACGGTGTAGTCGCCCGTGAAGGTCGGGTGGGCTCCGTTGGCGACGATGCCGGCGCAGGCGGCGGTGGCCCCCGAGACGGTCAGCTGGTGGGCGGAGGAGTTGGAGACCGCCAGCTTCTTGGTGCTGTTCGTGTACTTGGCGTCGACCTCACCGGTGACGTTGAAGGTGCAGGTGAGGACGGTGAGCTTGGCCTGGATGTTCTTGATGTAGCCGGTCGTCACACCGGAGGTGTAGTCCTGCGCCACGAGCTGCCAGGCCGGCGAGGTCGTGGCGACCGGCGTCACCGGGCCGAGCGCACTGGTGCACGGGCTGGCCGACGTCCCGAAGTTGGCCGCGGTGATGTTGCCGACCGTGGCCGGGTTGCCCGTGGCACTGAACGCGGAACCGCTCGCGCCCGCCGTCGGACACGTGAGCGGAATCCCGCTCACGGACAGGACGGTGTTGGTCGAGACGGCGGTGAAGGGAGCCGGGTTCGGGGCGACCGTCCACGTGGTGGCGGGAATTGCCATGGCCTGGGTCGACCCGAGCACGACGGCGACCGCGGCCACGCCGGTGGCGACGGCGATCTTCTTGAGGGTATTACGCACAGTTAGTTCCTCCGATTCGACAATGCGGGCGGCACTGCTTGCGGGGACGCGCTCCACAGCTGCCCAAGGGGCAGGAAGCACGGCTGCGAACCAATTCTCCGAGGGGAGACGTACACTCTCGGCCACATATAATCTGTGACAGGCCGTGACGTTACTTGCGAGAAACTTCCAGCACAATCCTGCTGGCCAAGATTCTCGTCGGCAGCTTTTTTTGTCATCCGTAGGTCACTAAATGGCGCAGATCAATTGTCACTTGGTGCTTAAATTCCCGCCCGTCGCGGGACCTCCGGACCCGGCGCCGCCGACGAGCCGGCGGACCGCCGCTCTCCGGACGACGCCCGGAGTTCACCGGTACCGGTACCTGGCGATACCAGCCACACTCCCGACTGTTGTCCGAAATTGACCACTCCCACCCCACCTGCACCGGAGCACCGCAACCGGGCCGAAGTGTGTGCACCCTGCACTTCGATCTTGCACAAGTGGTGGGCACGGTCACTGACTTGGTCTATCTTCATCGCGGACTTGGTACGCACCTGTCGGTTCGTGGGAGCGCTTTCCCCCACTGCCTCACCCCCCACCGGGCGCCGGAGAGCAAGGGGACTCGTCATGCCGAAAGTCATTTCTCCGCTGGACACCGGAGATCCGCTGGGACCGCTTCCCCAGGAGTTCGCCGCGATCATGCGGCCCGAACTGCCAAGTCTCATCAAGGAGATCGGCGTCGAGGTGACCCGCGCCTATCCGGAATACGCGCGTCTGCTCAGCGGCCCCAACGGCCAGGCCATTCGTGTCGGCGTGGAACAGAGCCTCTCCTCCTTCGTCGATCTGGTCGCCGAACCGTCCACATCGACCTCGTTGCGTGACGACATGTGCCGTCGATTCGGACGGTTCGAGGCGTACGAGGGCCGCACCATGGAAACGCTCCAGGGCGCCTATCGGCTCGGGGCCCGGGTAGCGCTGCGACGGGCGAAGAAGGTGGGCCGCAGTTACAACTTCTCGCCGACCCTCATGCTCAGTTTCGCCGACGCCCTCTTCGCCTACATAGACGAGCTCGAATCGCTCTCCCGCGAGGGCTTCCTGGAAGTGCAGTCCCAGACCGGCGAACAGAGCGAGGCCATGCGCCGGCGTCTGCTCCACCTGATCCTGGCCGGCCGACCCGTCCCCCGTACCGCCATCGCCGAACTCTGCGAGCAGACCGGCTGGACGCTGCCCGAGGAGGTCACCCTCGTCGCGGCCCGCGCACCCGCCGGGCTCGACCGGGTCAGCGCCGATCGCGACGTCCTGGCCGATCTGAGCGACCCGCAGCCGCATCTGCTGATCCCGGGCCCGCTCGACGACGCGCGAAGAACCATGCTCGACCAGTCGCTCCTCGGCACCCGCGCCGCGATCGGGCTCACCGTCCCCACGGCTCTGGCGTCGGACTCGATCCGCTGGGCCAGGCGGGTACTCGAACTCGTCGACACCGGCGTCATCGACGACGAGCCGTTCATCCTGTGCGAGGACCACCTCATCACCCTGTGGCTGCTGTCCGACCCGGTCCTCCTGGACCAGCTCGCCCAGCGCGAACTGGCACCCATCGCCAAGATCAGCGCCACCCGCCGGGAGCGGCTGGTCGAGACCCTGCGCATCTGGCTCGACACCCGCGGCACCGCGGCCCACATGGGCGAGCTCCTCGATGTGCACCCGCAGACCGTCCGCTACCGCATGCGCAACCTGGAGTCCATCTTCGGTGAACAACTGATCGACCCCGAGAGCAGGTTCTCCACCGAGGCAGTTCTGCGGGCGCTCCAACTGCGCGCCCGCAGCGAGGAATCCGCCCTGTAGTGCACCGCGCGGCCAGGACGGTCCCAGCCGGATCACGCCTCGCACCGCGAGTCAACTTACTTACAGGTAAGGCGAAATACCCGGTCACTCCCAAACGGTTGCCACACGGAGACGTTCTCAACGAGAAACCCGGAACTGCGTCCCGTACATATGGAGGAGTCGGCCGCCCACCCGGCGGCCGCGCCGCATCACCTCCTGGCCAACCATCGGAGAGGGAACACCCCCATGACCGCCTCGCACCTGCTCGTCCCCGTGCCGATCCCGGACCGGGTCGCCGCTCTGATCGGGTCCTGCATCCCGCCGGACATCCTGGAGGCGGAGTTCGACGCCGAGTGCGCCGCGCGCGAGGTCCGCAGGTTCCGCGGTCCGCGGCTCGGCGTCGAGGACCAGGCCGACCGTGAGCAGGCCCTGTCGGAGCTGGCCCGCGCCAACAAGTTCCTGGCCGCCCATCACCCCCGGCTGGCGGTGCGCCCCGGCAGCTCCTGGTGAATCGGCCGCACCGCACCGGTTCCGTACCCGCCCCGCTCGCACCCGTCTTGCGGAGGGGCGGCTCGACGCTTACCTTACTCAAAAGTAAGTTTACTTCAGAGTAAGGAACTGGCGTGGCCGACAACAGCAGCGGCAACCTCACCGATGAACTGGCCGCACTCGACTTCGCGACCGTCTCCCCGCCGGAGTTCGCCAGGATCGTCAAGGGCCTGTCCGCCAAGCAGCTCGGCGAGGTCATGCACGGCGAACTGCGCACCCGGGTGCTGGGTGAGGTCTTCGGGCGGATGCGGCAGCAGTTCCGCCCGGACGCCGCGGGTCAGCTCACGGCGCTGATCCGCTGGAAGATCACCGGGGACACCGACGTGGTGTTCGAGACCTCCATCGCGGGCGGCACCTGCGACATCAGGGAGGGCCGCTCCGACGCCGACCCGCGCACCACCCTGGTGATGGCGGACGCGGAGTTCCTGAAGCTGGTCTCCGGCAACGGCAACCCGGTGACGATGTTCATGATGCGCAAGCTGAAGGTGGCCGGTGACGTCGGTCTCGCCTCGGGCCTCACCCGCTACTTCGACATTCCGAAGGCCTGAGCCCATGAGCTACTTCTCCCTCGCCCTCACCGAGGAACAGCAGGATCTGCGCAACTGGGTGCACGGCTTCGCCGCCCAGGTGGTGCGCCCGGCGGCCGCCGAATGGGACGCCCGCGAGGAGACGCCCTGGCCGGTCATCCAGGAGGCCGCCCGGATCGGCCTGTACGGGTTCGAGTCACTGGCCGACATGTACGGCGACCCCACGGGGCTCTCCCTCCAGATAGCCAACGAGGAGCTGTTCTGGGGCGACGCCGGCATCGGCATGGCCCTCTTCGGCACCTCGCTCGCCGTCGCCGGGATCTTCGCCTCCGGGACGCCGGACCAGCTCGCCGAGTGGGTCCCCCAGTGCTACGGCGACGAGGACGACCCGAAGGTGGCGGCGTTCTGCGTCTCCGAACCGCAGGCCGGCTCCGACGTCTCGGCGATGGCCACGAAGGCCCGCTACGACGAGGCCAAGGACGAGTGGGTGCTGTCCGGCCAGAAGGCCTGGATCACCAACGGCGGGATCGCCGAGATCCATGTGGTCGTCGCCTCGGTCGACCCGTCCCTCGGCGCGCGCGGACAGGCCGCGTTCATCGTGCCGCCGGCCACCAAGGGCCTCGATGCCGGCCGCACCATCAAGAAGCTCGGCCTGCGCGCCTCGCACACGGCCGATGTGTTCCTGGACGACGTACGGGTCCCCGGGCACTGTCTGCTCGGCGGCAAGGAGAAGCTGGACGCCCGGCTCGCCCGCGCCCGTGAGGGCGGCAACGCCAAGGGGCAGGCGGCGATGGCGACCTTCGAGGTCAGCCGCCCCACCGTCGGCGCCCAGGCGCTGGGCATCGCACGCGCGGCGTACGAGTACGCCCTGGAGTACGCGGGACAGCGTGAGGCGTTCGGACGGCCCATCATCGAGAACCAGTCGATCGCCTTCGCGCTCGCCGACATCCGTACCGAGATCGAGTCCGTACGGCTGCTGATCTGGCAGGCCGCCTGGATGGCCCGCAACGACCGGACCTTCGACGCGGGGCAGGGCTCCATGTCCAAGCTCCGGGCCGGCGAACTCGCGGTGTCCGCCACCGAGAAGGCGGTCCAGATCCTCGGGGGCGCCGGGTACAGCCGCGAGCACCCCGTCGAGCGGATGTACCGGGACGCCAAGATCTACACCATTTTCGAGGGGACCAGCGAGATCCAGCGCCTGGTCATCGCGCGGGCCATCTCGGGCCGCCACATCCGCTGAGCCGGATGGCACCGCGGCCGGTGCACGGGGGCACACCGGCCGCGGTGCCCACCTCGGCGCCACCGGACACAGGACGCTGCATATGATCCACGGATCCACGGACGGCACCCGCGGCCGCAACGGCCGGCCGCGCCCCTCCCACCGCCCGTCCGACCGCAGTCGCACCTCCTGGGGAACACCATGGCCGCCGGCGCCCGCCCGTCCGTACTCTTCGTCACCGACCTCGCCTACGAGGCCCGCGGGCGTCGCTACTGCGACGAGGACATCCATCTGACCGCACGGCTGCGCGAGGACTTCGACACGGCGCTCTGTCATCCGCGTGACGCCGCCGCGCTGCTGGACGGGTTCGACGCGGTGGTCATACGCAACAGCGGTCCGGTGCTGCACTACCAGGGGGCGTACGACGCCTTCCGCGCACGCGCCGCGGAGCTGGGCACACGGGTCTACAACCCACTGACCGGGCGGGGTGACATGGCGGGCAAGCAGTACCTGGTCGATCTGAGCCGCGCCGGGTATCCGGTGATCCCCACGGTCGACCGGACGGCGGACCTCGGGCTGCTGCCCGGGGCCGAGGGTTATGTGGTCAAGCCGAAGCTGGGCGCGGACTCGGTCGGACTTCGCTTCGTACGGAACCCCGAGGAGGCGGCCGGGACGGACGGGACGCAGCTGATCCAGCCGCGCGTCGACTTCCGCTACGAGGTGTCCTTCTACTTCGTCGACCACGACTTCCAGTACGCGCTCAACGCGCCGCACCCGGAGCGGCGCTGGGTGCTGGAGCCGTACGGGGCGAGCGCGGCGGATCTCGCGTTCGCACGCTCGTTCATCGACTGGAACACCCTCGACCACGGCATCCAGCGGGTCGACGCGTGCCGGACCGTGACGGGCGAGCTGCTGCTCGTCGAGCTGGAGGACCTCAACCCGTACCTCTCGTTGGACCGGGTCGCCGAGCCGGTGCGGGAGGCGTTCGTGACCCGGATGAAGACCTCGCTGAGGGATCTGCTGGCCTGAGGACACGTCCGGCGGCCCCCGGCATGCGGGTGACGGGGCGCGGTGTGAGGGTGCAAGCGTGACCACTGCCAGCGAGACCGCACCCGCCGCGCAGAGTGCCGCCGCGCCGCCCCTGCTCGATCCGCGCCGCCGCAACATCGTCTTCGCCACGATCGTGCTGGGCATCCTGCTGGCCGCGCTGGACCAGACGATCGTGGGGACCGCGCTGCCCACGATCGTCTCGGACCTCGGTGGCGCCGCCCATATGTCATGGGTGGTCACCGCGTATCTGCTGGCGGAGACGGTGGCGACGGTCCTGGTCGGCAAGTTCGGTGACCTGTTCGGCCGGAAGATCGTCTTCCAGCTCTCGGCGGTCATCTTCATCACCGGCTCGTTCCTCTGCGGCCTCGCGACCAACATGACCCTCCTGATCGTGTGGCGCGGTCTGCAGGGCGTCGGCGCGGGCGGTCTGATGGTCACGGCGATGGCGCTGATCGCCGATGTGATCCCGCTGCGCGACCGCGGCAAGTACCAGGGGGCGATCGGCGCCGTCTTCGGCGTCGCGACCGTCATCGGGCCCCTGCTGGGCGGGCTCTTCACCGACCATCTGACCTGGCGCTGGGCGTTCTACGTCAACGTGCCGATCGCGATCGTGGTCGTCATCGCCGCGGCCCGCACCATTCCGTCCGTCAAGGCGGCGGGACGCCCGGTCATCGACTATCTGGGCATCGCGTTGGTCACGGTCGGGGCGAGCTCCCTGATCCTGGCGACGAGCTGGGGCGGAAACCAGTACGCCTGGGGCTCCTCCGTCATCATCGGCCTGTTCGTGCTCGGTCTGGCCGCGCTCGCCGTCTTCTGCTTCGTCGAGTTCCGGGCGAAGGAACCGATGCTGCCGATGCGGCTCTTCCGGAACCCGGTCTTCACCGTCTGCTCGATCCTCAGCTTCATCGTGGGGTTCGCGATGCTCGGCGCGATGATCTACCTGCCGACGTATCTGCAGTACGTGGACGGGGACTCGGCGACGCTCTCGGGGGTCCGGACGCTGCCGTTGGTCATCGGTCTGCTGGCCGCCTCGATCTTCAGCGGCAACGTGGTCAGCAAGACCGGCCGGTACCGGATCTTTCCCATCGTGGGCTCGCTGATCATGGCGGTCGGCCTGTTCCTGCTCTCCCGAATGGGTCCGCAGTCAGGGGTGTGGCTGGAGTCCCTGTACATGCTGGTGCTCGGCATCGGCATCGGGCTGTCCATGCAGGTGCTGACGATCGCGGTGCAGAACACCGTCGACTACGCGGATCTGGGCACGGCGACATCGGGCGTGACCTTCTTCCGCACGCTCGGCAGCTCCTTCGGCACGGCGGTGTTCGGCACGATCTACACGAACGCGATCGGCCCCAATCTCAAGGACGGGGTCGCGGCGGCGGCGCGGGCGGGCGGCGATCCCGCGGTACTGGCGAAGGCGTCCCAGAGCCCGGAGGGGTTGCACTCGCTGCCCGACGCCCAGTCGGTGCCGCTGGCGCAGGCGTACGCGGACACCCTGCACACGGTGTTCCTGTGGACGGTGCCGGTGGCGCTGCTCGGATTCGTGGTGGCCCTGTTCCTGAAGGAGGTGAAGCTGCGGGACACGGTGCGGGCCGGTTCCACCGACATGGGTGAGGGCTTCGCCTCGCCGAACACCCGGGACTCGGCCCAGCTGCTGGAGTTCTCGGTGGCCAGGGTCCTGCGGCGGGTGGACCCCGACACGGCGCGGCGGATCGTCGCCGAATCGGACACCCGGCTCGACATGGCGGGGGCCTGGGCGGTGATACAGGTGGAGCTGTTCACCAGGATGGTCGGCCACGCGGGCCTGAGGCTGATCGCGGCCCGCCACCGGATTCCGCCGGAGGTACTGGTGCCCGTCTTCGACCGGATGATCGAGGAGGGCTACCTCACCGGGGACGGCCATCTGTTCGCGCACACCGAGGCCGGGAGCCGGGAGGCCGCGACCATCACGAACGCCTGGGCACAGTGGCTCAACGACGAGCTGGGTCACGACGGCGAGCGTCCGGACGACACCCGGCTGCGCGCCGCTGTCGACGTCATCGCCAAGCGGCTGCTGGCGGAGGACCTCACGCAGGAACTGGCCCCGGTGGCTCCGGCCGGTGCGCCGGTCTGACCCGGGCGGCGCGGGGCGACCCCGGGTCCGCGCCCGATCCGGCGCGTCTCAGTCGGCGAACACCGCCGACTCGTAGACCCAGGCGCCCTCATGCCGTACGAATCGGCTCTGTTCGTGGAGCGAACCGGCGCGGCCGTTGTCCCTGAAGTGCGCCCGGAAGGTGACCGTCCCGGTGGTGTGGAAGGCGCTGCCCTCCGTCGTCCCCAGGATCTCCAGACGCTCCCAGCGCGTCCCCGGGTCGAGGTCGAGCGCCTCGGGCCGGGTGGTGGGGTGCCAGGTGCGCAGCAGATACGCGGCGTCCCGGACGGCGAAGGCGGCGTACCGCGAGCGCATCAGCGCCTCGCACGTCGGCGCGGCGCCCCCGGCGTGCAGCCGCCCGCAGCACGTGCCGTACTCGGCGGGCAGCCCGCACGGACACGGTGAGTCTGTGGTGATCCGGGCCTGGGGGGCTGTACGGGCGCCCGCGGCGGACGGCTGCCGGGTGCGTGAGGTGCGTCGGGACATGGGTCCATTGTGGACCGTGGCGGAGCCGGGCCGTTCGGCCGGGCCGCCCGGCCCCCGCCCTCAGGCCTTGCGGGCCACTCCCCCGTATCCCGGGATCGGCTCGTCGCCCGGGACGTCGATGACCTCGCCGAGTTCCGGGTGCCAGTCGGCTGTGAGACAGACGCCGGGGCCGACGAGGTCGAGGCCGTGGAAGAAGGCGGCGACTTCCGCGCGGGTGCGCAGGCGCAGCGTCATCCCGCGGGCCCTGTACAGGGCGGCCGCCTGTGCGGCGCCGTCCGGGTCGAAGTCACCGGTGGTGTGCGAGAGGATCAGGTAGCTGCCGGGCGCGAGCTGGTCCACCAGGCGGTCCACCAGCTCCGCCGCGCCGTCCTCGTCGTCCAGGAAGTGCAGCAGGGCCAGCAGCGAGAGGGCGATGGGCCGGTCGAAGTCGAGGACCCGGCCGGCCGCCTCCAGGATGGCCTCGGGCTTGCGGGCGTCGGCCTGGATGTACTCGGTGGCACCTTCCGGTGTGGAGCGCAGCAGGGCCGCCGCGTGGGCGAGGACGATCGGGTCGTTGTCGCAGTAGACGACGCGGGCGTCCCGCGCGGTCTACTGGGCGATCTGGTGGAGATTGGGCTCGGTCGGTATGCCGGAGCCGATGTCGAGGAACTGCCGGACGCCGTTCTCCACGAGCCAGCGGGTGGCCCGGTGCATGAACGCCCGGTTGACCCGCGCCATGTCGCGGCCCCGGGAGTCCAGGGACAGCAGCTGTCTGGCCATCTGCTCGTCGACCGGGTAGTTGTCCTTGCCACCGAGGAACCAGTCGTACATCCGCGCGGGGTGCGGCTTGCTGGTGTCGATCTCTACGGAGAGGGGCTCGTGCCCGGTCATGGCGCGCTCCTTGGTTCCGGTGGCCGGCGAACAGCGAGAACGGGGTGCGACGGCCGGGCGTCCGGCCCGCCACGGGTCAGGTGAGCAGGAAGTCCGCCTGTCCGGCCTTGGCTCCCTGGATGAATGCTGCGATCTCACGGTGGCTGTAGATCAGGGCGGGGCCGTCGGGGTCGGCGGACTGACGCATGGCGATTCGTCCGTCGGACAGCTTCATGGCCTCGACACAGTTGCCGCCGTTGCCACCGCTCCACGGCTTGTACCAGCCCTCGGAGCCGAGTTCGGCGGCCGGCATGCCGTTGTATATGGGTGTCATCACAGCTCCTTGCGGAAGTCCCGGAGGATTTCCTTCGTGCGTTGTGCAGTCGCGGCCTGGGCCGCCATGCGGTCCATGACCTCGAGGTAGGAGGCCACCTCGGGGCGCGCGTCGAAGTAGACGGCCCCGGTCAGGTACTCGCTGTAGACCATGTCGGGGAGCTCGGGGACGGCGAACCGGAACAGCACGAAGGGGCCGTAGGTGCCCGGGTGATGGCCGGTCGAGAACTCGGCGATCTGCAGGGTCACATTGGGCATCGCGGTCGCTTCCAGCAGCCGGTCGGCCTGGGCGCGCATGGTGTCGGGACTGCCCACCGGGCGGCGGAGCACCGTCTCGTCCATGACCACCCACAGTCTTGGGGCGTCCGGCCGGGTGAGCAGGGACTGGCGCTGCATCCGCAGCGCCACGTGGCGTTCGATGTCCTCGGGCCTGGTCTGGCCGACCGCTCCGGTGCGCATGACCGAGCGCGCGTAGTCCTCGGTCTGCAGGAGGCCGGGGACGAAGTGCGGCTCGTACATGCGCAGGAGGCCGGCGGCGCCCTCCAGGCTGACGTACATGCTGAACCAGTCGGGCAGCACGTCGTGGTAGCGCTGCCACCAGCCCGGCTTGTTGGCCTCCTCGGCGAGGACGACGAAGGCGTCGGCCTCCTCCTCGGTGATCCCGTAGGCCTTCAGGAGCAGTTGTACATAGGGGATCTTGAGAGCGACCTCTGCCGTCTCCAGCCTGCGTATCGTCGCGGGCGCGACACGCAGCACCTTGGCAGCCTGGTCCCGGCTCAGGCCGACGCGTTCCCGCAGATCCTGCAGGCGCTTGCCGAGAACGACCTGACCCACGGTCGGGGCGGACCGCGGTTCACTCACTTCAGACCTCCCCATGCACTGTTTGCCAGCAGTCTGCCATGCGCGTGCCATCAAAGACACAGCCACTCTGGAAATTTCAGAGTGCCCCTTGCCAAGTGTTCACGACAGGGGGAGAGTTGGTGAGTGAACCAGTTCACTAGTCGTGCCCGCCCCCTTTCACAGGGATCGCGAAGCGTGACGCAGCCCCCACTGTGAGGATTCGGTCGTGGCACCTGGCAGTGCGCTCATCCCCCGGCTCATGGACCTCAGCCCCGGGACGGAAGCGCTCCGTTACTGCTTCGCGCTGCCCGCGCACCCGGAGTCGGTGGCCGGTGCCCGGCGGCTGACGCGAGCCCGGCTGGACGAGTGGCGGCTGGACGGGGACGCACACGACGCGGCGATCCTCATCGTGTCCGAACTGGTCACCAACGCGGTGGTGCACACCGCAAGCTCTCGCGTCGTGTGCGAGCTGCGGTGCCTCGACCGGAGGCTGCGCATAGCCGTACAGGACCAAGGACACCAGCCCGGCGGGCCGCAGCTGTGCCGCAGCGCCGACGACGAGCACGGACGCGGCCTGCTGCTCGTGGACGCGATGTGCAGCGCCTGGGGGTCCCGCGACGCCGGGGACCGCTCGGGCCGCATCGTCTGGGCAGAACTGCCGCACGGCTCGGAGCACACATGCTGAAGAACGCCATGTCCCACATCCTCGGAGCCCGACGCTCCCGCACCCCGGGCCGCACCGGCGGTCTGGGGCGGGTGCAACTGCCGCTCCCCTCGGCCCTCTCGGCGAGCCTGGGCTGCGACGCGGTGGGCATACCGGCCAGGTACGGCTTCCGGCTGATGTCGCACCTGCCGCGGACCGGCTGCGTCTTCGCTGACGGCGAGCGCTGGTGGTGGATCGTCCCCTCGGGCTCCGACCTCGACCTGGACTGGCCGGCGCAGGCCGCGTACGCGCGAGGGGCCTGTGTCCCCGCGGTGCGGCCCCGTCTGATCCACCAGCCCGACAGCCGTACGCCGTACACACCGCCCATCCCGCTGTACCTCATGGTCTGCCAGGTGACCGGCGTGACTCCCTCGTGGACGTCCGCGGGCGGCCCGCGGGTGGCCTCCGCGCCCTGACGGGACGAGGCACGAGGCTCAGGCGAGGAAGGCCCGCGCGAAGCCGGCCAGGTTCCGCGGGCAGGCCCATACCTCCCGGGTGAGCCCGCCCCCGTACCAGGAGCGGCGCCATCCGTCGTCGGCAGACGAGGCGTCCTCGTCGGCGATCTCCTCGGCCAGGGCCGCCTCGTGCTCCGCATCCCGCTCCGGATGGGCCAGCAGCTTCAGGGCTGCCGGGAAGCCCTCCAGATCGCCGTTCCCGGGAACGTCGTCGCAGGGATGTGCGGCGTGGCCGCAAGCGGCGCCGCCCATGGAACGTTCGATCCCCGCCATCACCGCTGCGACCCGGTCCTCGGAGGGCCGGTGGGGCGAGGCATGGACGACGTATCCGCCGATGTAGTACATCCCGAGTACCCACAGCGGGGTCTCCGCGGAGCCGGCGGCGGCGCTCGCCTCCAGGTGCCGGGCGCATTCGAGCACCGCGTGCCGGGCACTGCCCAGGTAGTAGCCCTGGTGAAGGCTCTCCCAGTCCCCCACCAGTGCGTCCCACTCACCGGGGCCGGCCGGCGCCCCGATCGGGTCCGACCGCTCCTCCTCGTACTCCAGGTCCTCGGGACTCCGCACCTGCGCCTCGCCGCTCATGGCCCCGAGGATGGCACAGGCTGCCGACAGCGCTCGGCCGCGCCGGTGCACCGGCCGGACGCACGAGATCAGGCCAGGTACGCGAGACCGGGGTGGGCCTTCGTGTACCCGTCGACCAGCCTTCGGGCGACCGAGACCGAGTCGACGAGCGGGTGCAGGGCGAACGCCCGGACGGCGTCGGCGCGCGAACCGCTCGCCGCCGCGTCCAGCACCGCACGCTCGACCGCCTTCACCGAGGTGACCAGGCCGACGGCGTGGTAGGGCAGGGGGTCGACGGCGACGGGGTGGGCGCCGTTCGCGTCCACCAGGCACGGCACCTCGATGACGGCGTCCGCGTCGAGCACCGAAAGGGTGGTGCGGTTGCGGACGTTGAGGATGAGCGAGGTGCGTTCGTTGCGGGCCACGGCCCGCATGAGGGCAAGCGCGACCTGCTCGTAGCCGCCGGAGTCGAGATCGCTCTCGTCGCGCTCACCGGCCCCGGCGACGTCCCGGTTCTCCGACATGTAGGTCGCCTCGCGCTCGGCCCGGGTGCGGTCCCAGGTGGCCAGCGCGGGCGTGGCCGGGTCCTTCATCCGGCCGTAGAACCCCTCCTGCTGTTCGCGGAGGAAGGCGCCCCGGGTCTGCTCCGCCTCCTGATAGGCCCTGACCGCTTCCCGGTTGAAGTAGTAGTAGTGCAGGTACTCGTTGGGGACCGAGCCCAGGGACCGCAGCCAGTCGGCGCCGAAGAGCCGGCCCTCCTCGAAGGAGCCGAGCAGTTCCGGGTCGGCGAGGAGGCGCGGGAGTTCGTCCCGGCCCTCGA
The DNA here is from genome assembly GCF_042672475.1 of Streptomyces sp. NPDC127177. Classification (NCBI taxonomy): domain Bacteria; kingdom Bacillati; phylum Actinomycetota; class Actinomycetes; order Kitasatosporales; family Streptomycetaceae; genus Streptomyces; species Streptomyces sp. NPDC127177. The sequence continues at coordinate 10,029 of NZ_JBHXUW010000021.1, read as the reverse complement.
CGTACAGCCCGCGTACCCAGCCGAGGTGGTTGAGGCCGACGTAGTCGACCCGGGCCCGGTCGGGGTCGGCGCCGAGCACCCTGGCGATTCGGCGGCCGAGGCCGACCGGTGAGTCGCAGATGCCGATGACGCGGTCACCGAGGTGCCGGGACATGGCCTCGGTGACCAGGCCCGCGGGGTTGGTGAAGTTGATGACCCAGGCGTGCGGGGCGAGCCCGGCGATGCGCCGGGCCAGGTCGACCGCGACCGGCACCGTGCGCAGACCGTAGGCGATTCCGCCCGCGCCGACGGTCTCCTGGCCGAGCACGCCCTCGTCGAGGGCCACCCGCTCGTCGGCGGCCCGGCCGGCGAGGCCGCCGACCCGGATCGCCGAGAAGACGAAGTCGGCGCCGCGCAGCGCCTCGTCGAGCTCGGTGGTGGCGACGACGGCCGGGGCGTCAGGAATGCCCTCGGCCTGTTCGGTGAGCACCCGGGCGACGGCGGCGAGCCGGTCGGCGTCGGTGTCGTAGAGGGTCACGGCGGAGACCCGCCCCTCGGCGTGGTCGGCGAGCAGCGCGCCGTACACCAGTGGAACCCGGAACCCGCCGCCACCCAGAATTGTCAGCTTCACGCTTCCGCATGGTACGTGGGGTTCCGCGAGGGGCCGGTTCCGCCGGGCGGGGGCGGCCCGGCGGGGCGGTCCTGCTGTCCGCCGCCACCGGGCCGTCCGCGTGGTCCGCCGCCGGTCAGTAGCCGTTCCACCAGCGGGTGACGACGCGCCACAGCCGGGCCGGGGCCGCGGGCCTGCGCTGCTGCGGGATCAGCCCCGTCGCGCCCCCGCCCGGCGCTACCGCCGAACCGTCGGTGGCGGTGGTCGCACCGGCCGGGGTCCGGTCCGCCGACGCGGCGCTCGCGCGGACCGGGATGGGTGCGCTGTGACGGACCGCCGACTGCACCTCCCAGTCCTGGCGCGTCGGGTTCGGCTTGCCCATGGAGGGCGGTTCCCTGTCGTCCTGCGGGGGGCGGGACGCGAACTCGGCCGGCAGTTCCACCAGGTGACGGCCCATGATGTTGCCGACCCACTGGAGCTCGCTCTCCTCGACGGCGAGTTCGAGGTCGGGCAGCCGCATCAGCAGCGCGTCGACGCCTACGTCCGCGATGGCGCGCCCGATGTCCTGCCCCGGGCACTCGTGGGGCCCGCCGCTGAACGCGAGATGGGCGCGGTTGCCCTCCATGTTGGCCTTGAGGTCGGGCCGTACCACCGGGTCGGTGTTGGCAGGGGCGATGCCGACGATCATCGCGTCGCCCGCCTTGATGTGCTGCCCGCCCAGCTCCGTGTCGCCGACCGCCCAGCGGCCGAAGACCGCGGTGAACGGCGGCTCGTCCCACAGGGTCTGCTCGACCGCCTCGGGGACGGTCATGTGCCCGCCGCTGAGCCTGGCCCGGAACCGCGGGTCGGTCAGCACCATGCGGAGCACGTTGGCGATCAGGTTGGCGGTCGACTCGTAGGAGGCGATCAGGATCAGACGCAGGTGCTCGGCGACCTCCTGGTCGTTCATGTCCGCGGGGTGCTCGACGAGCCAGGTGGCCAGGTCGTCCGCGGGTTCGCGGCGGCGCCGCTCGACGAGACGGTTGAGCGCGGCGAGCACGTAGGCGTTGCTCTGGACCGCGGTCGCGGTCCCGCGGGTCATGTCCCGGGCGGCCTGCACCATGCGGTCGTTGTACTCCTCGGGCATACCGAGGATCGCGCACACCACCATCATGGGCAGCCGCTCGGCGAAGGCGCTGACCAGGTCGACGCGCCCGTCCCGGCAGAAGTCGTTGACGAGCCGGTTGCTGTAGCGGTTGACGTGGCGGCGTACGCCGCGGGTGTCGATGCGCGCCATGGAGTCGGTGACGGCGCCGCGCTGCCGCTCATGGGTGGCGCCGTCGGCGAAGGCGCAGATCGGCTGCCAGGTGAAGATCGGGGCCAGTGGGTGGTCCGGCGCGACGCTGCCGTCCTGCAGCGCATTCCAGCGGCGGGAGTCGCGGGAGAACTGCGAGGGCGTACGGGTCATGTGCAGGTTCTCGCTGTGCCCGAGGACCAGCCAGGCGGGCACGTCGCCGTGCAGCAGTACGGGCGCCACCGTGCCGTGTTCGGCACGCAGTTTCTCGTACAGGCCGTGCGGGTCCTGTTCGGCCTCGGGGCCGTAGAACCTTCGCACGCCGCCGGGGCCGATACCGAGGCCGTGGGCCGGGCACTCGGGGGGCGGAACCGGCCCCGTGGCCGCTCCGGGCTCGTAGTGGAATGGGGTTGTCACGATCGCTCCAGGGATCAGGCTGCCAGGGCCGGACGAATGGGGTACGCGGTGGGGCGCGTGGAACGTGTGCGCACGACGCGTGCGGGGACGTCAGCCGCGCGGGACCGCCACACTGTGCAGATACCGCATCAGGGTCATCAGCACATCGCGGCTGGAGGCGCGCAGCCGGGCGTCGCAGTCGATCATCGGGACCTCGTCCGGCAGGTCCAGGGCGCTGCGCAGCGCCTCGACGGGGTGCTTGGGCGCGTCGGGGAAGGTGTTGACGGCGACGACGAACGGCACACCGCGTTCCTCGAGCCGTCCGATGACGTCGAAGCTGACCTCGAGCCGTCGGGTGTCGATGAGGACGACGGCGCCGAGCGCCCCCTCGAACAGGCCGTTCCACAGGAACCAGAAGCGTTCCTGGCCGGGGGTGCCGAAGAGGTAGAGGATCAGCTCCTCACTGATGCTGATCCGGCCGAAGTCCATGGCGACGGTGGTGGCGGTCTTGCTCTCCACCCCGAAGTTGTCGTCCACGCCGACACCGGCCTGGGTCATGGTCTCTTCGGTGGTCAGTGGCCGGATCTCGCTGACCGATCCGACCATCGTCGTCTTGCCGACCCCGAACCCGCCGACGATCACGACCTTCACCGCGGCGGTGGCCGTGGTGGGAAGGACGTCCTCGCTCCGGGGGCCCGTGATCGTGTCAGAGTTTCTGAAGTCCATGCATCACCGCTTCGAGGAGGGACCTGTCCGGGAGGGTCGCGCGGATGATCGGCGCTCGCGACTCGATCAGTTCGGTCGCGAGGAGCTCGGTGAGGAGCGAGGTCACCACGCTGAACGGCAGGCTGAGGTAGGCGGAGATCTCGGCGACGGATAACGGGGCCTGACAGAGCCGCAGGATCACGGCCTGCTCGGGCTGGACCGTCGGGGTCGGCTGCGACTTCGAGACCACCATCGTGACCAGGTCGAGTGCTGCCCGCTCGCTGCCGTCGGGATCGCCGGTGATCACGTAGAGCCGTTCCGGATCGTTCAGCTCCGGATCGACCTTGCGGCGTTCTCGTCGGGTAGAACTCATCCGGCCTGCCCGTCGTGTCGGGGCGGACTCGTCAGATGGGCGCCGATCCGTACGACCATGTCGCGCATCCGCGATCCGACGAGCCCCGCGTCCACCGTCTCACCGGCCAGCACCGCGAGATAGGCGCCGGCCCCGGCGGCCATCAAGTAGAAGAAGCCGCCGGTGACTTCGATGACGACCAGTCGCATCCGGCCGTCGCTGTAGGGGATCTCCGAGGCGACGGCCGCGGCCAGACTCTGCAGGCCGGCGCAGGCGGCGGCGAGCCGGTCGGCGACATCGGGGTCGCCGCCGTGCCGGGCGATGCGCAGGCCGTCCGCGGAGAGCACCACGATCTGGTGAATGTCGGGGACGTCGTCGGCCAGCTCTTTGAGCATCCAGTCCATGTTGCCCCGTTGCTGGATCACTTCAGGTCTCCCTTGTCCCACGCGTCATCGGAGTCTTCGTCGGTCCCGGGCTCCCGGGGGACGCCGTTGGCAGCCTTGGTGAACGCCTCCAGCCAGATCCCGGGGGGCGGTTCCTTGGCGTTTCCGTGCCCGTTGCCGTTCCGGCCCGCGGTGGAGTCCGCGGGCTGCGCGGGGAGGTTGTGCGAACCCAGCGGTGCGCGGCCGCGGCTGCGGCGCTGCGGCAGTCCGCCCGAGGTCCACTCGGTCACCACGGGGAGTTCGTCCTCCATGGCGACGGCCGGGGTGGCGGGGACGGCCGGACGGGCGGCGGGTGCCACCGGACCGGTCGCCGGGCGTGCGGCCAGCGGGCTGGGCTTGCGGTGGGTGCTGCGGGCCGGGACGACGTGCTTCATGTCGGCGAGGTCGATATCGCTGGTGGGGCGCGAGGTGGCGCCGATGCCGTGGGCGATACCGGGAGCCGGGCCGGTGGTGATCATGGAGCGGGGCACGATGAGCACCGCACGGACACCGCCGTACGCGGACTGCCGCAGCGAGACCTGCAGGTCGTACATCCGCGACAGCCGGCCGACGACCGCCATGCCGAGCCGCGGGGACTCGCCGAGGTCGTTCATGCTGGAGCCGGCCTGGGCCCTGGCGAGCATGTTCTCGGCCCGTGCGCGGGCCTCCTCGCTGAGGCTGACGCCGCCGTCCTCGATCTCGATGGCGATGCCGGTCTGCACCTCGACCGCGGTGACGTGCACGCGGGTCTGCGGCGGCGAGTACCGGGTGGCGTTGTCGAGGAGTTCGGCGCAGGCGTGGATGAGCGGTTCGACCGCGGTGCCGATGATGGCGACCTTGGCGATCGAGTGCAGATCGACGCGCGGGTACTCCAGGATCCGCGACATGGCACCGCGCAACACACTGAACAGCGGTACGGGTTTGGGCCACTGGCGACTGGGCCGGGCACCGCCGAGCACGGCGATGGAGTCGGCGAGCCGGCCGATCAGCGCGGTGCCGTGGTCGATGCGGAGCAGGTCGTCGAAGACGTCGGGGTTACGCCCGTGGTGCTCCTCCATCTCGCGCAGTTCACTGGCCTGGCGGTGGACGATCGCCTGGACGCGGCGGGCGACGTTGACGAAGGCGCGCTGCGCGGAGTCACGCGTCGCCTCCTCGTTGTCGATGATGTCCAGCACCGTGTAGACGAGCGAGCGCTGGGCGTCGGGGAGATGGCGGTAGACCTCGTCGCCGTCCACGACGTCGCGCAGCACCTCGTCGGGCGAGTTGCCGACCCGCAGCCGGTGGATCGCTGCGGGCAGGAGCTCCTTGCTGATCCGGACGGTCTCCTCGTCGTGGTTGGCGAGGCGGCGTTCCAGGACGGCGCAGCGCTGCTCGTACGCGGCGCGCTGCCGGCGGATCGTACGTCCGCGGCGGGCGAGTTCGGCGGTGAGCGCGGCGACCACGACGGTGGCGAAGGCGCCGCACGCGACGACCGGAATCCGCGCGGACTCGGCCACCAGCGCCACGGCGGCGGCGGTCGCGCCCGCCATCACGACAACGGGCAGCAACACGGCGCGGACGACGGGTGTTTCTCGGTCGATCGGCGGTGATTCAACACGAACCATCTAAAACCTCTGGCGGTTGATTCGGGGGAGTATTCAGGAGGTACGGCGCTTACAGGGCAGTCGTGAACAAGCGCTCGAATTCACATCAACTCGACTTCACTGCGCGTGAGCTTAGTCAGATCGAAACAGTGCTTCGGCCCATTCACCCAACCCCCTGCGCGAGCACGCCGGCGGTAATACACTCACGAGTTTTTACACGCACCGCCTCCGAGCGTGCGCGGGGAGTGACGACGGGGAGGATTCGTGATGAATCGCTTCCCCAAGTCCCCTTCTGCGGGACGGATCACCGGAGCAGTAGAGTCAACAGGCGCCTGTGCACCGTGAATCGCCCCCTCCACAGCCGGATCCGTTCCGCACCGCGGGACAAGGGCACATGTGATCGAAGGGGATCGAAAGGAACGGATTCATGTCCGACGGGCGAGTAGGACACGGGGTCGCCGCACGAACGAACAGGGGAACGGACATCTCATGGAGCCGACGCGTGGGTACACCATCGAGTCACTGGACACCGGTCTCCGGCTGATGAGGCTGTTCCTCACACATGACTCGCTCACCGTCTCCGAGGCGGCCGAACGGCTCTCCGTCGGCCGCTCCACCGCCCATCGCGTGCTCAGCACACTGGAGGGACGCGGCTTCGCGATCCGTGACTCCTCGGGCCGCGGCTGGTCGGCCGGACCCGAACTGGTCCGGCTGGGCCGCCCGGCCGGTTTCGGCACCGCCGTCCGCGAACGGATCGGTGCGGTGCTCGATGACGCGGTGCGGCGTACCGGCGAGACCGTGCGGAGCGTCGCCCTCATCGGGGACCGGATCATCGTGACCGACGGCCGCGAGTCCCCGCACCCGGTGCGGGTGGTGCTGGAGACGGACCGCACCCATCCCGCGCACGCCACGGCGGGCGGCAGGATGCTGCTGTCCCGGATGACCACGGAACAGGTCCGCGCCCTCTATCCGCAGGAACGGCCGGACCAGATCACCGCGCACGCACCCGGTTCACGATCGGCGCTGCTCGCGGAGCTGGCGGACATCCGCGCGTGCGGATACGCGATCAGCCGCGGCGAGTCGGTGCCGGGCATGTACACGGTCGCGGTATCGCTGACCGGTTCCGGCTGGCGTGACCGGCTCGCGCTGACGGCCTGCGCGCCCGCCGACCGCGGTGACGATGCGGCGCTGGAGCGCCGCGCCGGGGAGCTGCGGCGGTCCGCCGCACTGCTGGGTCCGGCCGCACATCCGGCCTGAGGCGGGCGCGGCACCCGGGACGGTCAGCGGCGGGCGCCGCCGATGCGCCCCTCCAGCTGGACCAGCAGTTCGCTGAGCTGGGCGCTGAGCCGGTCGCGGGACTCCTCGTCCAGACCGGAGAGCACCGCGCGTTCGTACGCCAGCTGCTGCGGCAGCAGCCCGTCGACGAGCTCCCGGCCCGTGTCGGTGAGCCGGACGTGCGCGACCCGGCGGTCGCGGGCGTCACTGCGGCGGTCGATGAGGCCGCGCTCCTGGAGGACCCGCAGGCGTTTGGTCACGGCCGCGCCGGAGGAGAAGGTGTCCCTGGCCAGTTCACCGGGGGTGAGTTCATGGTCGGTGCGGCGCACGGCGCCGAGCAGATCGAATTCGGGACGGGTCAGCCCGGCCGCCCGCAGCGGTGCGTCCTCGGCCTGCTGGAGCAGCGCGGAGCAGCGGTTGATACGGCCGATGAGCTCCATGGGCCCGGTGTCGAGCTCCGGGTTCACTGCCCGCCACTGCCGTACCACCGAGGCGACGATGTCGTCCGTCACACCACTCCGTTCTCCGGGGCCGGGGCGATCAGCCCCTGCCGTGCCGCTGTCGCCGTGAGCGTACGGTGTCCGGCCTGCTCGGCGGCGAGCACCTCCTCCTGGAGCAGGGCGCGCTGCCACCACTCGCCGGCCGCCGTGTCGTCGGCGTCGCGCAGCTCCACCAGTGATCCGGTGAGCCCGCGACGGGCGGCTTCGAGCGCGGCCGGGGCGGGGTCCGGAGCCGCGAGGGTCTGTACCGCGTGGGCGCGGGCCAGCTCGGCGGCGGCGAGCGCCGTCTCCACCCGTCCGGTGGCGCGGCGGTTGGTGACGAGCACCGCGGCGAGGAATCCCACGGCCGCACCGATGACGGTGTCCAGGACCCGGTCGCCGATGAGTTCACCGGCCGGGTGGCTGCCGGCGTACTCCAGGACCAGCAGGGCCATCGGGGTGACGGCGACGGAGCCGAGCCAGTAGTTACGGGTGATCAGGGCCTCGGCGGCGAAGCTGAAGAGGAGGCAGAACCCGATCAGGGCCAGTGGGCCGGTCCGGGCCGCCGGGAGCACGGCGGCGAAGACCAGGACGCCGAGGAGGTTTCCGAGCGTGCGCTGGAGCGTCCGGTTCCAGGAGAGCGTGACGTTGGCCTGGTAGAGGGAGGCGGCCGTGACGATCGCCCAGTAGGGGCGGCCGACACCGACGGCCGACGACGCGTAGCCGGCCAGGGCGCAGCCGATGAGGGTGCGGGCGGCGACCGGCAGCAGCGGGGAGCCGGGGCCGAGACGGCGGAGCAGGGCCCGGCGGGCCGCACCGGGGGCGGGGGGCCGCAGCACGGCGCGTTCGGCGTCGATGCCGAAGAGTTCGGCGGCGGTTCCGGGGGCGGCCGGCGGCGTGGGCACGGGTCCGCGGGCTCGGGTCCGTCCGGCCCAGGTGCGCAGCAGGGCGGGATCGGCCGCGGGTGCCGCGGTGCCCCCGGCCGGCGCGCCCGCGGAGAGTACGGCTTCCGCGTGCACGACGAGGCGTTCCAGCGCACGGCGTGCGGGGGTGGGCCGACCGGCCGCGAGGAGGGTCTGCCACGCCGCGTGCACGGCGGCGACCGCCGCGCGCCGGGTGCGGTGGCCGGGGTCGTCGGCGTAGGCCGCGGCGGCGTTCAGGGCGCGGGCCGTGGCGTAGCGCTCTGGCCCTTCGCGGCGGACCAGCGCCGGACCGGCGACGGTGACCAGCCAGGAGACCGCTCCCGCGCCGAGGGTCAGGGCGAGGTGACCGGGCACCTGGCCGATGTGCTGCGGGGCGAACAGGGCGGCGGAGCTGACGAACGTGAAGATCACCGGTCCGGGCGGTCCGATCCGGGTGGCGTCGCAGAGCAGCTTCTGCCCGGCGGCCAGGAGTGCGCCGACGGCGATCAGGACGGCGGGTGAACCGGTCAGCGAGGCCGCGACCAGGGACACCGCCAGCCCGGCGAGCATGCCGAGGACGACCGCGACGACCGTCCCGGCGCGTCGGGCGTACGGGAGGTTGTGGCCGTACAGCGCACAGAGCGAGCCGGCCATCGTGTACATCACCAGATCGAGGCGGCCGATGGAGAACAGCACCAGGTTGGGTATCGCCGTGGCGACGACCACGCTGGACGCCGGCTTCCACCACATGTCCGAGGGCCGGGCCAGGCGCAGCGGGCCCGCCAGCGGCAATCCGCGGACGGTGGGCTGCCTGCGGGACCGTGTAGTTGTATCACTCACCCACATACGTTAACAGGTATTACACATATAAAACACTGCGATCGAAATCTCTGCCGGACGGCGGCTCGGTAGCCTTCCGGAATGACCGGCAGCGCGGAGACGACGACAGGCGCCCCCGGCGCGGAGGACGACGGCCCGGAATGGGCCAACACCCGTAGGTGGGTGGAGAAGGGACTGCCCGCCGGGACACGCGTCGTCGGCGCCGAGCGGCTGCGCGGCGGGTGGACCTCGCAGATGCGGCGTCTGAGCGTGGCGGGCGGTGACGCCCCGGGGACGCTGGTGCTGCGGTCCTTCGTCGAACCGTTCTTCGTCAAGCACGCGAAGGGCCTGCTCACACGCGAGGCCGACATCCTGACACTGCTAGCGGACACGGACGTACCGACGGCCGCCCTGCACGGCGTGGACGCGACGGCGGCGCACTGCGACCATCCCTCACTGCTGATGTCCCTGCTGCCGGGCGGTGTGCGGCTGTCCGACGAGGGCGCCGGACGCCGGGCCGAGCTGCTGGCCGCCCAACTGGTCCGCATCCACGGCATCGACGTCACACCGGGAGACCGGCCCCGCACGTACGAGGCCTGGACCGCCCCCGACCGGGTGCGCGTACCGGAGACCACCGCGCGGCCCGAGCTGTGGCGGCGGGCGGTGGACGTCATCCGGCGCGAGGCCCCGGAGTACCGGCCCCGTTTCCTCCACCGGGACTTCCACCCGGGCAACGTGCTGTTCGACGGTGCGGGCGACCACGTCCGCGTCACCGGTGTCGTCGACTGGGTGGAGACGTCTTGGGGGCCGGCGGACCTGGATGTGGCGCACTGCTCGACCGCGCTCGCCCTGCTGCACGGCGCCGGGGCCGGAATGGCGTTCGCCGACGCGTACACCGCCGCGGGCGGCCGGCCGGCCGACGACCCGGCGGACCACCTGTACTGGCGACTGCTGGACGCGCTCGCCTTCGCTCCCGACGCGGAGAAGGTGGCGGTCCCCTGGCGCGAACTGGGACGGGACGACCTGACGCCGGAACTCCTCACCGGGCGACTGGAGGAGTACCTCCGGCAACTGCTCCTGCGTTACGGCTGAGAGTGCCCGGCCCGACCGCCGCTCCCCCGTCGGGCCGAGCCCCGGCGCACGCGAACCGCCCGCGCCCCTCGCACGGTCGGCGGCGGAAGTGACGGCGACAAGGCGAGCTCGGACAAGGACTCCGGCTCCGCATCTGCACCGC